>NZ_JBIVCD010000019.1:95282-100168 GCF_044746425.1 Pseudomonas sp. NPDC086112
GTGGTGCCCGTGTTAGCGGCGATGAAGTACGGAATCAGGTACTGCTCTTTCCCGGCTTCCTTGGTGTACTTCTCGAACATGCGCTTGAACTTGTCATAGCTGCCGATGCCCGGTTTCATCATCTGGTTGAGCGGACCTTCCTCGGTATGTTCCGGGGCGATCTTCAGGTAACCACCAACGTGGTGGGTCACCAGCTCCTTCACGTATTCCGGCGACTCGACCGCGAGGTCGTAACGCAGGCCGGATGCGATCAGGATCTTCTTCACACCCGGCAAGGCACGGGCGCTGCGATAGAGCTGGATCAGCGACGAGTGATCGGTGTTGAGGTTTTCACAGATGCCCGGGAACACGCAGGACGGCTTGCGGCACGCGGATTCGATGACCGGGCTCTTGCAGGCAATGCGGTACATGTTCGCGGTCGGGCCGCCGAGGTCGGAGATCACCCCGGTGAAGCCTGGTACCTTGTCGCGGATCTCTTCGATTTCGCGAATGATCGACTCTTCGGAACGGTTCTGGATGATCCGGCCTTCGTGCTCGGTGATCGAGCAGAACGTACAGCCACCGAAGCAACCGCGCATGATGTTCACCGAGAAGCGGATCATGTCGTAGGCAGGAATCTTTTCCTTGCCATACGCCGGGTGCGGAACCCGTGCGTAAGGCATACCGAAAACGTAGTCCATTTCTTCGGTGGTCATCGGAATCGGAGGCGGGTTGAACCAGACGTCCACTTCGCCATGCTTCTGCACCAGCGCACGGGCGTTGCCCGGGTTGGTTTCCAGGTGAAGCACGCGGTTGGCGTGGGCGTAGAGCACCGAGTCACCACGGACTTTTTCCATCGACGGCAGGCGGATGACCGTTTTCTCCCGGGTGAGGCGCGGGTTCGGCAGCAATTGCACGACCTTCGCTTCGTTCGGATCTTCCGTCGGACCCTTTTCCTGCTCGATGGCGCAGGCTTGCGTGTCCTGGGTGTTCACGTACGGGTTGATGATCTTGTCGACCTTGCCCGGACGATCGATGCGCGTGGAGTCGATCTCGAACCAGTCTTTTGGCGTGTCACGACGAATGAACGCGGTGCCACGCACATCGGTGATGTCTTCGATCTTGTGACCGAATGACAGACGCTGGGCGACTTCGACAATCGCACGCTCGGCGTTGCCGTAGAGCAGGATATCGGCGCAAGCGTCGATCAGGATCGAGTTGCGCACCCGGTCCTGCCAGTAATCGTAGTGGGCGATGCGGCGCAGGGAGGCTTCGATGCCACCGAGCACGATCGGCACGTGCTTGTAGGCTTCCTTGCAGCGCTGGCTGTAAACCAGGCTCGCGCGGTCCGGACGTTTGCCCGCCAGGCCACCGGGGGTGTAGGCATCGTCGGAACGGATTTTCTTGTCGGCGGTGTAGCGGTTGATCATCGAGTCCATGTTGCCGGCCGCGACGCCGAAGAACAGGTTTGGCTCGCCGAGCTTCATGAAGTCGTCTTTGGACTGCCAGTTCGGCTGCGCAATGATCCCGACGCGGAAGCCTTGGGCCTCCAGCAGCCGGCCGATGATCGCCATGCCGAACGACGGGTGGTCGACGTAGGCATCACCGGTAACGATGATGATGTCGCAGGAATCCCAGCCAAGCTGATCCATCTCCTCCCTGCTCATCGGCAGGAATGGCGCTGGCCCGAAACATTCGGCCCAGTACTTGGGATAGTCAAATAACGGCTTGGCTGCTTGCATGTCGATAACCGGTGTTGGCTTTCATTGAATTTCGCGGGCGCGGAATATAGCACAAAATTTGACCAATTCCGACGGCTATGGTCGGAAATTAGTGTCGCCCTCTTCGCGGGCAAGCCTCGCTCCTACAGGTTTTGCGTTGGATCACGATTGCGCGAACGACACATGGTCTGTAGGAGCGAGGCTTGCCCGCGAAGAGGCCCTGTCAGGCACTACACAACTTACTCGTCGTCGAAATTGTAGCTGCCCGGCGCCAGGTTTTCGAAGCGGGTGTACTTACCGATGAACGCCAGTCGTGACGTGCCGATCGGGCCGTTCCGCTGCTTGCCGATGATGATCTCGGCGATGCCTTTGTGCTCGGTTTCCGGGTGGTACACCTCATCCCGGTACACGAACATGATCACGTCAGCATCCTGCTCGATCGCTCCGGATTCCCGGAGGTCGGAGTTGATCGGGCGTTTGTTCGGTCGTTGCTCCAGGGAGCGGTTGAGCTGGGACAGCGCCACCACCGGGCAGTTGAATTCCTTGGCGAGGGCTTTCAAGGAACGGGAGATCTCGGAAATCTCGTTGGTCCGGTTGTCGCCGCCGGAACCTGGAATCTGCATCAACTGCAGGTAGTCGATCATGATCAGGGCGATGTCGCCGTGTTCACGTACCAGACGCCGGGTCCGCGCGCGCATCTCCGAGGGGCTGATACCAGCCGTGTCGTCGATGAACAGCTTGCGATCGTTCAGCAAGTTGACCGCCGAGGTCAGGCGCGGCCAATCGTCGTCGTCCAGGCGACCGGCCCGGACCTTGGTCTGGTCGATACGCCCAAGGGACGACAGCATACGCATGATCAGCGATTCGCCTGGCATCTCCAGCGAGTAAACCAGTACGCACTTGTCGCTGCGCAACACGGCGTTTTCCACCAGGTTCATCGCAAAGGTGGTTTTACCCATGGACGGACGGCCGGCGACGATGATCAGGTCGGCAGGCTGCAAGCCGCTGGTTTTCTCGTCGAGGTCGGTATAACCGGTGGACAGGCCGGTAATGGCGTTGTCAGTGTTGAACAAGGTGTCGATGCGGTCGATAGCCTTGGTCAGCAGGTCATTCACGCTCACCGGGCCGCCGGTTTTTGGCCGGGCCTCGGCGATCTGGAAGATCTGCCGCTCAGCTTCGTCGAGAATCTCTTCAGCCGTGCGGCCTTCCGGGTTGAAAGCGCTGTCGGCAATTTCGGTGGCGATGCCGATCAGTTGCCGCAAGGTCGCCCGCGCACGAACGATTTGCGCATAGGCCTTGATGTTGGCGACGGACGGCGTGTTTTTCGCCAGCTCACCCAGGTAGCCGAGACCACCGACTTGCGAGGTCTGACCTTCCTTGTCCAATTGCTCGGCAAGGGTCACGACGTCGATAGGGGAGTTCTGGTCGGCGAGCTTGGCGATCGCACGGAAGATCAAACGGTGGTCATGACGATAGAAATCGCCGTCCGAGACCTGATCGAGCACGCGTTCCCAGGCGTTGTTGTCCAGCATCAAACCACCGAGCACGGCCTGTTCGGCCTCGATGGAATGCGGCGGCACCTTCAGGGCAGCGGTTTGCAGATCGTATTGCTCGGGAGCGGAAATATCGTTCATGGCCACTTGGAATTAGTTTGTAGAAAATCAGGAACCGCAGAAAGACAAAGGGCACGACCTGTAAACAGGATCGTGCCCGATGTTACCGGCAAGCACCCGAGGGTGCCAGCCGACAAGTGCTGCTTAAGCTGCTACCACGACAACGCGTACGGTGGCTTCAACTTCGGCGTGCAGGTGCACGGCTACGTCGAATTCGCCTACGTTGCGGATGGTGCCGTTCGGCAGACGAACTTCGCTTTTTGCAACTTCAACGCCAGAGGCGGTCAGTGCATCAGCGATGTCGTGGGTGCCGATCGAACCGAACAGCTTGCCTTCGTCACCAGCGGTGGCAGTGATAGTCACTTCCAGCTCAGCCAGTTGGGCGGCACGGCTTTCAGCCGAAGTTTTACGGTCTGCTGCGGCTTTTTCCAGCTCAGCGCGACGCTCTTCGAACGCAGCCAGGTTGGCAGCGGTCGCAGCGGTAGCTTTGCCGTAAGGCAGCAGGTAGTTACGACCGTAACCAGCCTTAACGTTCACTTTGTCACCCAGGTTGCCCAGGTTGGTGACTTTTTCCAGAAGGATCAGTTGCATGTGAAAATCCTCTTAACTTTTAACCTTCACCGTTCGCGCTATCGGCATCTTTCGGTGCCGAACGACCGCGAAAATCAATCAGGCTGTCGACGATGGCCAAGACCACCAGCAACGGATAGATCAGTTGCATGAACAGCAACAGCGTGACGTACAACCCCACCAGCCAGAATTTGGCCAGTCGCTTTTGCGCCACCAGCCCGTGAATCAGGGCCAGCCCGGCGAACACCAGCGGTACGCTGCACAACGGTGTCAACATGGCCATCTGCGAGCCTAAGTTAGGCCCCAGAAGCATCAACACCAGCAGCAACATCGCCGGTAAAAGCGGGATTCGGATGGCGCGAAACTCGCGACCAAAACCACCCGGGTTGTACAACAACGCCTGCCAGTAGCGCCCGACAATCAGGCTCAGCACACTGACGATTTGCAACAAGGCCGCAATCAGGCCGGTCAGGACCGGTGCAATCAGGGACGCGAAACGCGCTTGCTCGTCTACCGACAATTGCTGGTAGACATCACCGAGTAGCGACGGCATGACTTTTATCAAAGCCTGCGCCAGCATCTCGATCTGGGGCGCAAAAGCCGCCCCCAGCACCACTGAAAACACCAATCCCATCGCTATGCTGACCAGCAGCACGCGGTTCCAGGACTCGCTTGCGCGCAAAACCAACGCAAGGCTCGAAGACCCCAGCAGCACCAGAAGTGCCCGTGGGTCGTCGGAGTAAAGCCACCAGATCAACGCCGGCAGCAGTCCCAGAGCAAGAACGCCCAAGGCGTCCTTCAATCCGCGCCGCAGGAGCACAAGGCATCCGGCGGCAGCACCCAACCAATACAACAACGGCAACGTTGCGCATCCGGCCACTACCAGAGTGGCCTGCATACGGCCGCGCATGATGAACTCAGCTAAGGCGCGCATGCATTCAATCCTTTGCTACGTGTCGACTGCCCGGTCTCAGCGGCCGTGGCTGTCGGTGTAGGCCAGCAG
>NZ_JBIVCD010000020.1:0-35224 GCF_044746425.1 Pseudomonas sp. NPDC086112
GAGCAGTCCTGGGCTCAAAACCCTCGCGTCGAACTGCGTAAGTAATTCGTCATGCGAACGTGCCGTCGTGCTGTAACTGTTTTGGCTCTCAGCCTCGCACCGCTTGCGGTGTGGGCTGCGGTTCCTGTGGTCGAGGACAACTCCGGCTATAACAATAGCGGGAGTAGTTATCCGCCTGCGGGTTACGGTACGAACGGCGCCTATGCCGGGGGAGGGGTTTCGGCCCCTGTCTCGGCACAGGGCGAGCTGTTCAACCAACTGCAATCGATGCAGGAGCAGATCTCACGCCAACAGGGTGTGATCGAAGTTCTGCAAAATGATGTAGCGCGCATGAAGCAAGAGAACCTGGAGCGATATCAGGATCTTGATCGGCGCATAGGAACCGGCGTTGCACCAGCCGCGACTCCTGATAATTCTTCCACCGGTGGCAACTTGAATGCCCCCGGTGCAGCAGCCGGCGCAGGTGCGGGAACGGCAGCCGCTGCCACTTCCACACAAGCGCCTGCCGCGGGTGGCGAACCGGCTGATCCGGCGAAGGAGAAACTGTATTACGATGCAGCCTTCGACCTGATCAAAGCCAAGGATTTCGACAAGGCCAGCCAGGCTTTCGCCGCATTCCTGCGCAAATACCCGAACAGCCAATACGCGGGCAACGCCCAGTACTGGTTGGGTGAAGTGAACCTGGCCAAAGGTGATCTGCAAGGCGCAGGTCAGGCATTTGCCAAGGTATCGCAGCTGTACCCCAAGCACCCAAAAGTGCCTGACTCGCTGTACAAGCTCGCTGATGTAGAGCGCCGCCTTGGTCATACCGACCGGGTCAAAGGCATTCTGCAGCAGGTCGTGTCCCAATATCCGGGCACTTCCGCCGCTCAGCTGGCGCAGCGGGACTTGCAGCGCATGTAAGCTTGCTTGGACTGTTTTGAAGAAACCCGCGCTTGTCGCGGGTTTTTTCGTTAGAATTCATGCCCTTTTTATGAAACACGCTTTTTGGGATCTGCGCGTTGGCGAGGTTCCTTGAAGTGCCTGACGGAGGCGGACAGCCTGTTTAGCTGTTACGCCCGTGGCGACTATGCAAGACACATTGAGAATCACCGAAGTTTTCTACTCGTTGCAGGGTGAAACGCGGACTGCCGGGCTGCCCACTGTTTTTGTGCGCCTGACCGGTTGCCCATTGCGTTGCCAATACTGCGACAGCGCCTACGCCTTCACGGGCGGCACCATCCGCATGCTCGACGACATCCTCGAGCAAGTGGCCGGTTTTCGCCCGCGTTACGTCTGTGTCACGGGCGGCGAGCCCCTGGCGCAACCTAATGCCATTCCCTTGCTCAAGCAGTTGTGTGATGCCGGCTACGAAGTGTCGCTGGAAACCAGTGGCGCGCTGGATATCTCGGCGGTCGATCCACGGGTCAGTCGCGTCGTCGACCTGAAAACCCCGGGTTCAAAAGAAGCACATCGCAACCGCTACGAGAACATCGAGCTGCTCACGCCTAACGATCAGGTAAAGTTTGTCATCTGCTCGCGGGAAGACTACGACTGGGCCGTGTCCAAGCTGATTCAGTACGGTCTTGACCAGCGTGCCGGCGAAGTCCTGTTCTCGCCGAGCCACCATGACCTGAACGCGCGTGATCTGGCGGACTGGGTGGTGGCGGACAATCTGCCTGTGCGCCTGCAATTGCAGCTGCATAAATATCTTTGGAATGACGAGCCGGGGCGCTGAAATGACTGAACAACTGAACACTGCAGAAAAACGTGCGGTCATCCTGCTGTCCGGTGGCCTCGACTCCGCGACAGTCGTGGCCATGGCTCGTGCCGAAGGCTACAGCTGCTACACCATGAGCTTCGATTACGGTCAGCGGTCTCACGCCGAATTGCACGCCGCCGCACGCGTCGCCCAAGACTTGGGTGTGGTCGAGCACAAGGTGATCGGCCTGAACCTGAACGGTATCGGCGGCTCGGCGTTGACCGACACTAGTATCGATGTGCCGGAAACACCGGGTGAAGGTATCCCGGTGACTTACGTGCCGGCGCGCAACACCGTGTTTCTGTCCCTGGCGCTGGGCTGGGCCGAAGTGCTGGGCGCGCGTGACATCTTTATCGGCGTTAACGCGGTGGATTACTCCGGTTACCCGGATTGCCGTCCCGAGTTCATCGAAGCCTTCGAGCGCATGGCCAACCTGGCGACCAAGGCCGGGGTAGAAGGGCAGGGCTTCCGTATCCAGGCGCCACTGCAGAACCTGAGCAAGGCGCAGATCGTTCAGGCTGGCGTGAAGCTTGGCGTCGATTACGGGCTGACCGTTTCCTGCTATCAGGCAGACGATAATGGCCGCGCCTGCGGTAAATGTGACAGCTGCCGCCTGCGTGCAGAAGGCTTCGCGGCGGCCGGTGTGACCGACCCAACACCTTATTTTTGATTTATTTCAAATTAGGTGTTGAATAGTCCTTAAAAATCAGTATTATACGCGCCACCACACAGCGGGTCGTTAGCTCAGTTGGTAGAGCAGTTGGCTTTTAACCAATTGGTCGTAGGTTCGAATCCCACACGACCCACCATTTTAAAAAATCTGGAAGGCCCACGTAAGTGAGGATTTCCGGGTTTTTTTTTGCCTGCGATTTGAGGTCCACTCAGTCCGGGTGACGCAGGTCAGAATCATCTTTTGCATCCACGGGATATTCTGTAGCCTTGCGCAGCTTCAACGCTATCCACGCCTGATGAATACTCACTCTCCCGGCGGTACCCTTAAGGGTCCGGAGCCGGGTGTATACTCGACTTTCGCGCGAAAGCGCCTGCAGGTCTTGCGAACATGACGCAGATTTCCGAACGCCTTCTGGTTCAAGCCCACCTCGACGCCAAGCAGCCCAAGCCGCTGACCGCCGAGGAAGAGGCTTATTACCGTACTGCCATCGCTGCCGAGCTCAAGGCTCAGGACGCGGTGCTGGTTGCCCACTTCTATTGCGATCCGGTCATTCAGGCCCTGGCCGAAGAAACCGGTGGTTGCGTCTCCGACTCTCTGGAGATGGCTCGCTTCGGCAATGCCCACCCGGCCAAGACTGTGGTGGTCGCCGGTGTGAAGTTCATGGGCGAAACCGCGAAAATCCTCAACCCTGAAAAACGTGTACTGATGCCGACCCTGGAAGCGACTTGCTCGCTGGACCTGGGTTGCCCGGTGGACGAGTTCTCGGCGTTCTGCGATCAGCATCCGGAACGTACGGTGGTGGTGTATGCCAACACCTCGGCGGCGGTCAAAGCCCGGGCAGACTGGGTAGTGACGTCCAGCTGCGCGCTGGAAATCGTCGAAAGCCTGATGGATAACGGCGAAACCATCATCTGGGCCCCGGACAAGCACCTGGGCACTTATATCCAGCGCAAGACCGGCGCCGACATGCTGCTGTGGGACGGTGCTTGCATCGTCCATGAAGAGTTCAAGGCCAAACAGCTCGAAGACATGAAAGCGCTGTACCCGGATGCGGCCATCCTGGTGCACCCGGAGTCGCCGACCGCCGTAATCGATTTGGCCGACGCGGTGGGTTCCACCAGTCAGCTGATCGCTGCGGCGCAAAGTCTGCCGAACAAGACCCTGATCGTCGCCACCGACCGTGGCATCTTCTACAAGATGCAGCAGCTGTGCCCGGACAAGGTCTTCATCGAGGCGCCAACGGCCGGTAACGGCGCAGCCTGCCGCAGTTGCGCACATTGCCCGTGGATGGCGATGAACACCCTTGAGCGCACGCTGAAGAGCTTGCGCGAGGGCACCAACGAGATCTTCGTTGATCCGGCGTTGATTCCGCAGGCGGTGCGGCCGTTGAAGCGGATGCTTGATTTCACGCAGGCGGCGCGGATGAAGTTGGCCGGCAACGCCTGAGGTCTGTCAGTCAAGATGCAAAAACTGTGGGAGCGGGCTTGCTCGCGAAGAGGGCGTATCAGTCAACATTGATGTTGTCTGACACACCGCTTTCGCGAGCAAGCCCGCTCCCACATTGATTTGTGTATAGCTGAATCACTTTGTCTTCTTCGGAATCCGCACGAGCTGGGTGTTGGAGTAGATGTCATGCCAACTGCGCTTCTGCTTGTCGAACAGCGACCAGAAGAACCCCAGCCCGAGGCATATCCAGGACGCGATCGACACCACAAAGCGCAACAGAGCCTGCCACAGGCTGATGGATGAGCCGTCGGTGTTTTGCACGCGGATGCCCCACACCTGCATGCCCAGTGTCTGCCCCGACCAGGTCCAGAACTTGGCAAAGAAACCGAAAAGCACGAACAACAGCACCGTCGATAGCAGTGGATCACCGTCCAGCGCACCGGCTTCGGTCAAGGCACGCATTTGGCCTTCGCCGATGATCGCCATCTGGATCATCTTGTAAACGCCGCTGGTGACGATCAGCAGGGCGGTGCATAACAGGAAGTCGTAGAACATCGCTGCCAGGCGACGACCCAGGCCGACGGCGGGGAAGTCGCCCTGTGGGTAGAGCAGGTGTTTCGACATGGCAGCCTCTGAACGGAAAAAGAAGCCATTTTACGGATTTACGCGCACAAAAAAGCCCCTGATATCAGTATCAGGGGCTTTTTCGTTACAGAAGATCAGGCTTCTGCTTGTACTTCGTCAGCCTGCATGCCTTTCTGGCCTTGCACAGCAACGAACGTCACTTTCTGGCCTTCTTTCAGGCTCTTGAAGCCGTTGCCCTGAATAGCGCGGAAATGTACGAACAGATCCGGACCGCTTTCTGGAGTGATAAAACCAAAACCTTTCTCGTCGTTAAACCACTTGACGGTACCGCTCTGACGTTGGGACATTTCTTATTTCCTTTGACGCAAAAATGAATGACAGTCTCCTTCTGGTGAAAGAGTACTGGGGCTGGTTGCAGGAGAGTAAGAAGACGTCGAACGGGATGTAGCTAACTTGTAGGCTACTGCCCAGGTCACGATTCCAAGCGACCCATGCAAACACAGTGAACAAACTCTACGCCAACTACGGGAGAAAAAACAAGCCCTGCGAAGGCCCGGATTTCCTCGGGTTGGTGGCACTAGCGCCGGCTTATTCGATGGAGTTGTTCAGTTGTTTTCGATCGTTATAAGTAACGTTCATAAACGAAACGTTCGCACTGTTTTATGGCGGCTGCGTTACAGATTAGTGCACTGTTAACGCAACCGCGTTACTTATAGAAACGGTCGATCAACCACGATAGTAGCGTTGTGGAACAAATGGCATTTTGCTTACAAGCAAAGGCACCTTTTTCCCACGAACAATTGCCCAAACCGGCGTATTCAAAGCGATATAAGCGCTGTCGAGGTAACCCATGGCCAAAGGACCGCCGAGGGTCGGACCGAAGCCGCCGCTGCACACGCTGCCGATGATTTCGCCGGCTTCGTTGACGATTTCCGCACCTTCGCGCACCGGCGTACGTTCCTGCGGCAGCAGGCCAACGCGTTTGCGGCTGACACCGGCTTGCTGCTGGGCGAAAACGATTTCAGCGCCGGGGAAGCCACCGGCCCGCGCGCCATCGGCACGACGAGGCTTGGAGATGGCCCACAGCAGGCTGGCTTCGATCGGGGTGGTTTCGGTGTTCATGTCGTGGCCGTAGAGGCACAGGCCGGCTTCCAGGCGCAGGGAATCGCGAGCGCCGAGGCCGATGGCCGCCACTTCCGGTTCGGCCAGCAAGGCGCGAGCCAGGGCTTCGGCATTGGCGGCCGGTACGGAGATTTCGAAACCGTCTTCACCGGTGTAGCCCGAACGGCTGACAAAGCAGTCCACGCCCAACAACTTCACGCGGGCGAACTGCATAAAGGTCATCTTCGCCACTTCAGGCGCCAGGCGTGAGAGCACGGTGACGGCGGCCGGGCCTTGCAACGCCAGCAGTGCGCGTTCTTCGAACAGCGGCTCGATGGTGCACTGGTCGCCGATGTGCTTGCGCAGGTGCTCCAGGTCCTGATCCTTGCAAGCGGCGTTGACCACTAGGAACAGTTCGTCATTACCGAGGTTGGCGACCATCAGGTCGTCGAGGATGCCGCCGGTCTCGTTGGTGAACATCGCGTAGCGCTGCATGCCCACTGGCAGGTCGATGATGTCCACCGGCACCAGAGTCTCCAGGGCTTTGGCCGCGTTGGCGCCGGTCAGGCGGATCTGGCCCATGTGCGAAACATCGAACAACCCGGCCTGATCACGGGTGTGCTGGTGTTCTTTCATCACGCCCAACGGGTATTGCACCGGCATATCGTAGCCGGCAAACGGCACCATGCGGGCGCCGAGTTCGAGATGCAGTGCGTGCAACGGGGTTTTCAACAGTTGTTCGGTGGACATATCCAGCTCCTGAAAATAGTGCAGATGCGCGCATCAGCACTCGATAATGTTGACCGCCAAACCGCCACGGGCGGTTTCCTTGTATTTGCTTTTCATGTCGGCGCCGGTCTGGCGCATGGTGCGGATGACTTTGTCGAGGGAGACGAAGTGCTGACCGTCGCCTCGCAGGGCCATGCGCACCGCATTGATGGCCTTGACCGAGCCCATGGCATTGCGCTCGATGCAAGGTACTTGCACCAATCCGCCAATCGGGTCGCAGGTCAGGCCGAGGTTGTGTTCCATGCCGATTTCGGCGGCGTTTTCCACCTGCTGCACGGTGCCGCCAAGCACTTCACACAAGGCACCGGCGGCCATGGAACAGGCGACGCCAACCTCGCCCTGACAGCCGACTTCGGCGCCGGAGATCGAGGCGTTTTCCTTGTACAGAATGCCGATCGCGGCGGCCGTCAGCAGAAAGCGCACCACGCCGTCTTCGTTGGCGCCAGGGATGAAGCGCATGTAGTAATGCAACACCGCCGGGATGATTCCGGCTGCACCATTGGTGGGCGCGGTGACCACGCGTCCGCCGTTGGCGTTTTCTTCGTTGACCGCCAAGGCGTACAGGTTGACCCAGTCCAGCACCGACAGCGGATCACGCAGTGACGATTCCGGGTTGTTGCACAGTTGCCGATGCAGCGCTGCAGCCCGGCGTTTGACCTTCAGTCCACCGGGCAGGATGCCTTCGTTGCGGCAACCGGCGGCGACGCAGTCTTGCATCACTTGCCAGATCTTCAGTAAACCGGCACGGGTTTCCGCCTCCGGACGCCAGGCACTTTCGTTGGTCAGCATCACTTGGCTGATGGACAAGCCATAGGTGGTGCAATGACCGAGCAAGTCCTTGGCGCTTTTGAACGGGAAGGTCAACGGGGTGGCGTCTTCGACGATGCGGTCGGCGCCGGCAGCGTCTTCATCGACCACGAACCCGCCACCAACCGAGTAGTACTCGCGGCTGCGGATTTGCAGGCCAGCGGCATCGAACGCGCGAAAGATCATGCCGTTGGGGTGATAGGCCAACGGTTTGCGGATCATTGCCAGGTGTTCTTTCTCGTTGAACGCAATGCTGTGTTCGCCGAGCAGGTTCAAGCGACCGCTGCCGCGAATCTCTTGCAGGCGAGCGGCGACGGTTTCGGTGTCCACGGTATCCGGGTGTTCGCCTTCCAGGCCCAGTAACACGGCCTTGTCGCTGCCGTGGCCTTTGCCGGTGGCGCCGAGGGAGCCGTAGAGCTCGACCTTGACGCAGGTGGTTACCGCCAGCAGCCCTTCACGGCGCAGACCTTCGGCGAAACGCGCAGCGGCACGCATCGGGCCGACGGTGTGGGAGCTGGAGGGGCCGATGCCAATCTTGAACAGGTCGAACACGCTTAACGACATGGTTGTTCTCCGGTTTCTTGTTATAGGCGCAACGCGAAACTGTAGGAGCGAGGCTTGCCCGCGAAGCTTTTAGCGGTCTTGATGGCCTCTTCGCGGGCAAGCCTCGCTCCTACAGGGGAATGTGGTGTTGTTGAATAGGGGGGGCGAGTGAGCCCGCCCCCCCATAGATCAAGCGTAGCTTTCGATCGACGGGCAGGCGCAGACCAGGTTGCGATCGCCGAAGACGTTGTCGACGCGACCGACCGGTGGCCAGTACTTGCCTTCGATCAGCGACGCTACCGGGTACACCGCTTGCTCGCGGCTGTACGGGTGAGTCCACTCACCGACGATTTCCGCGGCGGTGTGTGGCGCGTTTTTCAGCGGGTTGTCGTCCTTGTCCAGCGTGCCGTTTTCCACCGCGCGGATTTCTTCGCGGATGCGGATCATGGCGTCGCAGAAGCGATCCAGTTCTTCCTTGGATTCGCTTTCGGTCGGCTCGATCATCAACGTGCCGGCTACCGGGAACGACATGGTCGGGGCGTGGAAGCCGAAGTCGATCAGGCGCTTGGCGACGTCATCGACACTGATGCCGCTGCTGTCTTTCAACGGACGCAGGTCGAGGATGCATTCGTGCGCCACCAACCCGTTGCTGCCGGTGTACAGCACTGGGTAGTGCTCTTCGAGGCGACGGGAAATGTAGTTGGCATTCAGGATCGCCAGTTGCGAAGCACGCTTGAGACCCGCGCCACCCATCATTCGAATGTACATCCAGGTGATCGGCAGAATGCTCGCGCTGCCGAACGGTGCCGCGCAGACCGCGCCTTCTTTGCGTTCCATCTGGGCGTGGCCCGGCAGGAACGGCGTCAGGTGCGACTTGACGCCAATCGGGCCGACGCCCGGGCCGCCACCGCCGTGTGGGATGCAGAAGGTTTTGTGCAGGTTCAGGTGGGATACGTCACCGCCGAACTTGCCCGGTGCGCAGAGGCCGACCATGGCATTCATGTTGGCGCCGTCGATGTACACCTGGCCGCCGTTGTCGTGAATGATGCCGCAGATGACGCGGATGCCTTCTTCGAACACGCCGTGGGTGGACGGGTAGGTGATCATCAGCGCGGCGAGGTGTTCGCGGTGCTCGATGGCCTTGGCGCGCAGGTCTTCGATGTCGACGTTCCCGCGGGCATCGCAGGCAGTCACAACCACACGCATGCCAGCCATGTTGGCGGTGGCCGGGTTGGTGCCGTGAGCAGACGAGGGGATCAGGCAGATGTCGCGACGGTCTTCGCCACGGCTCTGGTGGTAGGCGCGGATCGCCAGCAGGCCAGCGTATTCACCTTGGGAGCCGGCGTTCGGTTGCAAGGAGATCGAGTCGTAACCGGTGGCGGCGCAGAGCATCGCTTCCAGTTCATCGGTCAACTGCTGATAGCCGGCACTTTGCTCGGCTGGGGCGAACGGGTGCAGGGCACCGAATTCAGCCCAGGTGACCGGGATCATTTCGCTGGCGGCGTTGAGTTTCATGGTGCAGGAACCCAGCGGAATCATGGTGCGATCCAGGGCCAGGTCCTTGTCGGCGAGCTTGCGCAGGTAGCGCATCAGCTCGGTTTCCGAGTGGTAACGGTTGAACACCGGATGGCTGAGGATCGGCGACTGGCGAACCAGCGCGGCCGGGAGGGTGCTGACCACCGAGGCGGCGAGGGCGGCGAAATCTGGCAGCGTCTTGCCTTCAGATAGCACGCTCCACAGGGTTTCAACGTCAGCTTGCGACGTGGTTTCGTCCAGCGACAGGCCCAGACGTTCAGCATCGACGACGCGCAGGTTGATCTGCTGAGCACGCGCCTGGTCGTGCAGCTTGGCGGTGTTAACGCCGGTTTTAATTGTCAGCGTGTCGAAGAAGTTGGCTTGCTCGACGGTCAGACCCAATGCGCTCAAGCCTTTGGCGAGGATCGCGGTCAGGTGATGAATGCGCTGGGCGATCTGCGTCAGGCCTTTCGGGCCGTGGTACACGGCGTACATGCTGGCAATGTTGGCCAGCAGAACCTGGGCGGTGCAGATGTTGCTGGTGGCTTTCTCGCGGCGGATATGTTGCTCGCGGGTCTGCATGGCCAGGCGCAGGGCCGGCTTGCCGAAACGGTCCACGGAAACGCCGACCAGACGGCCTGGCATGTCGCGCTTGAACGCATCGCGGGTGGAGAAGTAGGCCGCGTGTGGACCACCGAAACCCAACGGCACGCCAAAGCGTTGCGCGCTGCCGATGGCCACGTCGGCGCCGAACTCGCCCGGCGGAGTCAGCACGGTCAGGGCCAGCAGGTCAGCGGCGACTGCGACCAGCGCATTAGCAGCGTGGAAACGCTCGGTCAGTTCGCGGTAGTCGAACACATCACCGTTGCTGGCCGGGTATTGCAGCAAAGCACCGAAGAACGCGCTGACGTCGCTCAGTTCGCGCTCGTCGCCGACCACCACGTCGATGCCCAACGGCTCGGCACGGGTGCGCAGCACGTCGAGGGTTTGCGGGTGGCAATGCACCGAGGCGAAGAACGCATGGCTGCCTTTGTTCTTGCTCAGGCGTTTGCAGAAGGTCATGGCTTCAGCAGCGGCGGTGGCTTCGTCGAGCAGGGAGGCGTTGGCGATCGGCAGGCCGGTGAGGTCGCTGATCAGGGTCTGGAAGTTCAGCAGCGCTTCGAGACGGCCTTGGGAAATTTCTGGCTGGTACGGAGTGTAAGCGGTGTACCAGGCCGGGTTTTCCAGCAGGTTGCGCAGGATCGGCGACGGCGTGTGAGTGCCGTAGTAGCCCTGACCGATGTAGGTCTTGAACAGCCGGTTTTTGCCGGCGATGGATTTGATCAGCGCCAGGGCATCCGCTTCACTCAGGCCGTCTTCCAGGCCGAGGACGCTGGTGCCTTTGATGCTATCGGGAATGACGCTGGCGCTCAGGGCTTCCAGGGAGTCGAAACCGAGGCTGTTGAGCATGGCTTGCTCATCACCTGCACGCGGGCCGATGTGGCGGGCGATGAACTCGTTGGCGGTGCTGACATTTACAGAAACAGGAAGTACTTGAGTCATGTCGGCACTCCTCAGGCTTGGGCGATCAGACGGTCGTAAGCGTCTTGATCCAGCAGTTGGCCGACAGCCGAGGCGTCGGTTGGCTTGAAGCGGAAGAACCAGCCTTCGCCCAGCGGATCTTCGTTGACCAGTTCAGGGCTGCTGTCCAGCGCCGGGTTCACTTCCAGCACTTCACCGTCGAGTGGCATGTACACGCCGCTGGCGGCTTTTACCGATTCCACGGTGGCGGCTTCAGCGCCTTTGTCGTAGGACTGCAGCTCAGGCAGTTGTACGAAAACCACGTCGCCCAGGGCGTTCTGTGCGAAAGCGGTGATGCCGACTGTGACGGTGCCGTCAGCTTCGGTGCGCAGCCATTCGTGATCTTCAGTAAAACGCAACTCGCTCATGGAAACTCCTAAGGGGGCCAGACTCGTCTGGTGGACGCGATTGAATGCTCGGCAATGCCGTACTTTATGGATGGTTACTAAGCAAAAACGCGGCCAATGTTATTTATTCTTTATAAATCAATAAGTTATTTGTTTTTGCGGAAGAGGGAGAAGGACTTGCTGTAGCGAAATCGCTACAGCACAGACTGAAGAAAAAAGCTGAGGTGGATCAAAGCCTTGCACAGCGGCGATCAGGAGAGGGTGTAGCGATATCATTCCACTGTAGCGCTTTCAGTACAGATGGAGGTCGTTTTTGAATTCTGTTTTGAAGGCGATGCAATACATGTGGGAGCGGGCTTGCTCGCGAAAGCGGTATAACACTCAACATGGATGTTGACTGACACTCCGCCTTCGCGAGCAAGCCCGTTCCCACATTTGACCGAGTGATGCTTTAAGGCTTATTGGGTATGCCGTACTTACGCAACCGATGGGCGATCGCGGTATGGGAGGTTTGCAGGCGGTTGGCCAGTTGGCGGGTCGAGGGGTAGCTGACGTAGAGCTTTTCCAGCAGGGTTTTCTCGAACTCTTCCATGGCCTGTTCGAGGCTGTCGACCTCGCTGTCGCTCTGGCGCGCCACGGAGGTGCCAGCGATGTCGAGGTCGCCGATGTCCACCAGGCTGCTTTCGCAAATCGCCGCGGCGCGGAAGATTACGTTCTGCAATTGCCGCACGTTCCCCGGCCAGCGATTGTCTAGCAGCGCCGGATAAGTGC
The DNA here is from genome assembly GCF_044746425.1 of Pseudomonas sp. NPDC086112. NCBI lineage: Bacteria > Pseudomonadati > Pseudomonadota > Gammaproteobacteria > Pseudomonadales > Pseudomonadaceae > Pseudomonas > Pseudomonas sp. NPDC086112. The sequence continues at coordinate 11,879 of NZ_JBIVCD010000020.1, forward strand.
CCGGCGCCAGGCGACAGACCGGGCGCTGGATCTGCGCGCAGGCCTGCTGCATGAAGTAGCGTGCCAGCAGCAGAATGTCCTGGCCCCGTTCGCGCAACGGCGGGACTTCGACATTCAGCACGTTGAGGCGATAAAACAGGTCTTCGCGGAAGGTACCTTCACTGACCATTTTTTCCAGATCGCGGTGAGTCGCGCTGAGGATCCGCACATTGACCTTCACTTCGCGATCGCCACCAACCCGTCGGAAGCTGCCGTCGTTGAGAAAGCGCAGCAGTTTCGCCTGCAAATACGGCGACATTTCACCGATCTCGTCGAGAAATACCGTGCCCTGGTTGGCCAGTTCCATCAGCCCCGGTTTACCGCCCCGTTGCGCGCCGGTGAAGGCACCGGGGGCATAGCCGAACAGCTCGCTTTCGGCGAGGTTTTCTGGCAATGCCGCGCAGTTCAAGGCCAGGAACGGCGAACCGTGGCGGGCGCTGATGGCGTGGCAGGCGCGGGCCACCAGTTCTTTACCGGTGCCGGTCTCGCCCTGGATCAGCAACGGTGCATCGAGGGCCGCAACCCGTTGGGCGCGAGCCTTGAGCGTACGAATCGCCGGGGATTCGCCGAGCAGGGCATCGAAGCCTTCGGCGTGATCGTGGTGCAGCGCCGAGAGGCGTTCGCCGATGCGGTTCGGTTGATACAGGGTCAGCAGCGCGCCGGCGTCGGTTATCGGCGTGGCGTCCAGCAGCAGGGTCTGGCCGTTGACGGTGATCTCCCGCAGCGGCAGGCGGAAGCCGTTTTCCAGCAACGTGTCGAGCAGCGCCGGGTCGGCAAACAGCTCGCTGATGCTTTCACCCGCCGGTTCGCGGCCGTACAGGGCGATCAGCGCCGGGTTGGCCAGCAGCACCTTGCCAGCGCTGTCCAGAGCCAACACCGGGTCGGTCATGGCGGCGAGCAACGCATCGAGCTGCAAGTGACGGCGCTGGCCGGGAAGAATGTCGACCACCGTCACCGCTTGCACGCCACGTACGCTGAACAGCGCATCGCGTAGCTCTTCGAGCACTGCCGGGCTCAAGGTCGGGGCGTCGATGTAGACGTTGGGCGGGACCATTTCCACCGCATCCAGATTGAGGTTGCGCCCACCGAGCAGGGCCAGGACTTCCTGGGTGATGCCGACGCGGTCGATGAAGCTGACGTGGATACGCATGGGGCGGTTGGGTTCTGGAGTGCGAAGGGTGGCAAGTATGCCTTGGGGCGGGCCAATGGTGAAATCCTGCGCAGGACTTCAGGGCTACACCGAACCAATGTGGGAGCGGGCTTGCTCGCGAAAGCGGTATAGCAGGCAACATTTAGTCGACTGACACTCCGCCTTCGCGAGCAAGCCCGCTCCCACAGGTTCAGCGTTCATCCAGGGTTATTCGAAGTTCTCGAGGTTTACCGGGTCGCCGGATTTCATATCCAACTGCTTCCGGATGTCTTCAAACATTAAATCGTAATGCTTGTGAACCGAGCCGATCTGGCTGTGTGTCTTCGGGATTCCGTACTTCTCGGCGATTTTCGTCACGTTGTTGGCGAAGTTGTAAGCCTCCTCCTTGGGCAGAAAGAAGGTCTCCGTCATGTCTTTTCCCTGCATGCTGCCGTGCATGGTGAACAGAATCCCTTTGCCTTTCTTGGGATCCTGCGAGACTTCATAGTCGAGGTGCACGTTGTAGTTGACATCATCCGGGGTCAGCGCGTGGCGCTCGATGTGCAGATGACCGGGCTCAAACGTTGCCATTGACGTCTCTCCTTACAAGTAAGTTATGCCAGGTGTCGCCGTACTGATACGCGTGCCGGCCTTGCCCTGGACGATCGCTTCGATGTCCGAGAGTGAACCGATCACCGCGGTTTTTCCAGTATGGCGGGCGAACTCGCAGGCCGCCTGGACCTTCGGTCCCATGGAGCCGGCGGCGAAGCCGAGTTTTTCCATCTCATCGGGGTGGGCCTGGGCGATGGCTTTCTGGGTCGGTTTGCCAAAGTCGATGAACGCCGCATTGACGTCGGTGGCGATCACCAACAGATCGCTTTCAAGCTGTTCGGCCAGCAGCGCCGAGCACAGGTCCTTGTCGATCACCGCTTCCACGCCTTGCAGTTTGCCGCTGGCGCCATACATCGTCGGGATGCCACCACCGCCCGCGCAGATCACGATGCTGCCTTTTTCCAGCAGCCACTTGATGGGGCGGATTTCGAAGATGCGTTTAGGTTTCGGGCTGGCCACCACGCGACGGAACTTGTCGCCGTCCGGCGCAATCGCCCAGCCTTTCTCGGCGGCGAGTTTTTCCGCTTCGGCCTTGGTATAGACCGGGCCGATGGGTTTGCTCGGATGCTGGAACGCCGGATCGTTGGGGTCGACTTCGACCTGGGTCAGCAGGGTGGCGAACGGGACTTCGAAGTCCAGCAGGTTGCCCAATTCCTGTTCGATGATGTAGCCGATCATGCCTTCGGTTTCGGCACCCAGCACGTCCAGCGGGTAAGCGGACACCTGGGTGTAGGCCGCCGCTTGCAGCGACAGCAGGCCGACCTGCGGACCATTGCCGTGGGCGATCACCAGTTGGTTGCCGGGATGGACCTTGGCGATCTGTTCGGTGGCGATCCGGATGTTGGTGCGCTGGTTGTCCGCGGTCATGGGTTCACCCCGGCGGAGCAGGGCGTTACCGCCCAGAGCAACGACGATACGCATAGTGCAGTCCTTCTAAACAGAGGTTGCGGGCGATTCGATCTCCCTGTGGGAACCGGGATTGTGTGGGAGCGGGCTTGCTCGCGAAGGCGTCGTGTCAGTCGACATCAATGTTGCCTGTTACACCGCTTTTCGCGAGCAAGCCTGCTCCCACATTGACCGTGTTTCGCCAGGAGTGACCGAGCCGGGCCTTTAGATATCCGCCAGCGCCGACACCAGAATCGCCTTGATGGTGTGCATGCGGTTTTCCGCTTGCTCGAAGGCGATGTTGGCCGGCGACTCGAAAACGTCTTCGGTCACTTCGACGCCGTTGGCCAGGTGCGGATAGCGCGCGGCGATGTCCTTGCCGACCTTGGTTTCGCTGTTGTGGAACGCCGGCAGGCAGTGCATGAATTTCACGCGCGGGTTGCCCGAGGCCTTCATCATCTCGGCGTTGACCTGGTAGGGCAGCAGTTGCTCAATGCGCTCGTCCCACGCCTCCACCGGCTCGCCCATCGACACCCAGATGTCGGTGTGGATGAAGTCCACGCCCTTGACCGCTTCCTTCGGGTCTTCGGTGATGGTGATGCGCGCGCCGCTTTCCTCGGCGAAGGCTTTGCACTGATCGATGAAGTCCTGATGTGGCCACAGCGCTTTCGGTGCGGCGATGCGCACGTCCATGCCGAGTTTGGCGCCGATCATCAACAGCGAGTTGCCCATGTTGTAGCGGGCATCGCCGAGGTAGGCGTAGCTGATGTCGTGCAGCGGCTTGTCGCTGTGTTCACGCATGGTCAGGGTGTCGGCGATCATTTGCGTCGGGTGGAATTCAGCGGTCAAACCGTTGAACACCGGCACGCCGGCGAACTTCGCCAGTTCTTCGACAATTTCCTGTTCGAAGCCACGGTACTCGATGGCGTCGAACATCCGCCCCAGCACGCGGGCGGTGTCTTTCATGCTTTCCTTGTGGCCGATCTGCGACGACACCGGGTCGATGTAAGTGACGTGGGCGCCCTGGTCATGGGCTGCGACTTCGAAGGCGCAGCGGGTGCGGGTCGAGGTTTTTTCGAAGATCAGCGCGATGTTTTTGCCTTGCAGGTGCGGACGCTCGGTGCCGGTGTACTTGGCGCGTTTGAGGTCACGGGACAGGTCCAGCAGGTAATTGAGCTCGCGAGTGGTGTGGTGCATCAAACTCAGCAGGCTGCGGTTGCGCATGTTGAAAGCCATGATTGGATCTCCTTGGGTATCGGTTATCCCCCGGGCCGCGCTGGATAAGCGGCGGCCAGGGTTTGAGAGTTAATAGTCGATAGGGTCACGGATGATCGGGCAGGTCATGCAGTGGCCGCCGCCACGCCCGCGACCGAGTTCACCGGCGCTGATGGTGATGACCTCCACACCGGCCTTGCGCAGCAGGGTGTTGGTGTAGGTGTTGCGGTCGTAACCGATCACCACCCCGGGTTCCACGGCCACCACGTTGTTGCCGTCGTCCCATTGCTCGCGTTCGGCGGCGAAGGCGTTGCCGCCGGTTTCCACCACGCGCAGCGCTTTGAGGTTGAGGGCCTTGGCCACGGTGTCGAGGAAGCTGGTTTCTTCGCGGCGAACGTCGACGCCGCCCGGTTTGCTTTCGTCAGGGCGCACACTGAAGGCGACGATCTGGCTCACCACTTCCGGGAAAATGGTCACAAGGTCGCGGTCGCAGAAGCTGAACACGGTGTCCAGGTGCATCGCGGCGCGGGACTTCGGCAGGCCGGCGACGATCACCCGCTCGACGGCTTTGTTTTTGAACAGGTTGACCGCCAATTGGCCGATGGCCTGGCGGGATGAACGCTCGCCCATGCCGATCAGCACCACGCCGTTGCCGATCGGCATCACGTCGCCGCCCTCAAGGGTGGCGCTGCCATGGTCCTGATCCGGGTCGCCGTACCAGATCTGGAAGTCGGCGTTGGTGAACTGCGGATGGAATTTGTAGATGGCGGTGGTCAGCAGGGTTTCCTGACGGCGCGCCGGCCAGTACATCGGGTTGAGCGTCACGCCGCCGTAGATCCAGCAGGTGGTGTCACGGGTGAACTGGGTGTTGGGCAGCGGCGGCAGAATGAAGCTGGAGTGACCGAGAAATTCGCGGAACATCTGGATGGTCTTGCCACCAAAGCTGTCCGGCAGGTCATCGGCCGAGACACCGCCAATCAGAAACTCGGCGATCTTGCGCGGCTCCAGGCTACGCAGCCAGGATGCGGTTTCATTGACCAGACCCAAGCCCACCGAATTGGCGGTGATCTTGCGCTCCAGGATCCAGTCCAGCGCTTCAGGAATCGCAACGATGTCGGTCAACAGGTTGTGCATTTCCAGCACATCGACGTTGCGCTCGCGCATTTTGGTGACGAAGTCGAAATGGTCACGCTTGGCTTGAGCCACCCACAGCACATCGTCGAAAAGCAGTTCATCGCAGTTGTTCGGGGTCAGCCGCTGGTGGGCCAGGCCGGGGGAGCAAACCATGACTTTACGCAGTTTGCCGGCTTCGGAATGGACGCCGTACTTAACTTTTTCGGTGGTCATTACAGTGATCCTCCAGATGACAAATGGGTCAGGTGTTACAGGGTCAGGAAGCCGTCATACAGCCCGTAGGCCGCCACCAGGGCGCCCACGACGACCGCTGCGAAAATCAGCTTCTCGACGTTGGTGAAAACCGGTTTGTTGACTTCAAGCTTGGCCTTGGCGAACAGGATCGCGCCGGGCGCATAGAGCAGGGCGGAGAGCAGCAGGTATTTGACGCCGCCGGCATAGATCAGCCAGACCGCGTAGGTCAACGCGATGGCGCCGATGAACAGGTCTTTCCTGCGCTCGGCCGCAGCGTTTTCATAACTCTCGCCGCGCACCGCCAACAGCAGCGCGTACGCCGCCGACCACAGGTACGGCACCAGAATCATCGACGTGGCGAGGTAAATCAGCGACAGGTAAGTGCTGGCCGAGAACAGCGTGATGATCAGGAACAACTGGACCATGGCGTTGGTCAGCCACAGCGCATTGACCGGCACATGGTTGGCGTTTTCACGGCGCAAAAAGGCCGGCATGGTGTGGTCCTTGGCGGCGGCGAACATGATCTCCGCACACAGCAACACCCACGACAGCAGCGCACCGAGCAACGAGATAATCAGGCCGACGCTGATCAGCACGGCCCCCCAATGACCGACCACGTGTTCCAGCACCGCGGCCATGGACGGATTCTGCAGTTTGGCCAATTCCGGTTGGGTCATGATGCCCAGCGACAGCACGTTCACCAGCACCAGGAACAGCAGCACGGTGATAAAACCGATGACGGTGGCTTTACCCACGTCGCTGCGTTTTTCCGCACGGGCCGAGAAGATGCTCGCGCCTTCGATGCCGATGAACACCCAGACGGTGACCAGCATCATCTTGCGTACCTGGTTCATCACGCTGCCCAGGTCCGGGTTTTTCAGACCCCAGATGTCGGCGGTGAAGATGTCCAGTTTGAAGGCGAAAATCGCGATCAGGACAAACAGCAGCAGAGGCACGACCTTGGCGACGGTGGTCACCAGGTTGATGAACGCCGCTTCCTTGATGCCCCGCAGCACGAGGAAATGTACGCCCCAGAGCAGCACGGACGCACCGATCACGGCCGCGACAGTATTCCCCTCCCCAAAAATGGGAAAGAAGTAGCCGAGGGTGCTGAACAACAGAACGAAGTAACCAACGTTACCCAGCCAGGCACTGATCCAGTAACCCCAGGCGGACGAGAAACCCATGTAGTCGCCGAAACCGGCCTTGGCGTAGGCGTAGACCCCGCCGTCAAGATCTGGCTTGCGATTGGCCAGGGTCTGGAACACGAAGGCCAGGGTCAACATGCCGACGGCGGTGATTGCCCAGCCGATAAGAACGGCCCCGACGTCGGCACTGGCGGCCATGTTCTGGGGCAGCGAGAAAATCCCGCCACCGATCATCGAGCCGACCACCAGCGCAACCAGAGCGCCAAGTTTCAGTTTTCCGGGGGATTCAGACATGCATGACTCCAGTGCAGGAGAAAGAGAGAAAACAGATTAATTTCGTTTGCTTTTCAATCATCTGACTTGGATCAATGCATGATCACATTCCGTTGTTAACTAATGACTTATGTCGTTTTTATAGGCGTAAGGTTATTGCCGGAAGAGCTCTTTCCAGAGGCCTCGGCTGACGATTGGAGAAATAAAGCGCATCGATTGAAGTTTAGACGCTAGTTTGTTTTTATGTTTTGGCAAGTGATCAGTTCTGATTTTGGAGTGATATGGATTTATTCGAATATACAGACAAAACTGCGATTTCCAGTCAGCACGTTAGCGTGATCAGCTATAAGTAAAAGGCAGAGATTGGCGTTAATGGATAAACGTTATTACGCTTTATCTATTTAGTTAAAACCAACAATGTGACGGTCTCGCGGTGATAGTCGCGGCGGGGTAATGGAGACGCCCGAATGTCGCAACCGACGCAAAAGCTTCGCCTGAGTGCGCTGATCGCTTTGGTGGTGGGTTCGATGATTGGCGGTGGGATTTTTTCCTTACCGCAAAACATGGCAGCGCGTGCCGATGCCGGGGCGATATTGATCGGTTGGGCGATTACTGCTGTGGGCATGCTGACCCTGGCCTTCGTCTTTCAGACCCTGGCCAATCGCAAGCCGGAACTGGACTCCGGGGTGTACGCCTACGCCAAGGCCGGTTTCGGCGATTACATGGGTTTCTCGTCGGCCTGGGGTTACTGGATCAGTGCCTGGCTGGGCAACGTCGGTTATTTCGTCTTGCTGTTCAGCACCCTCGGTTATTTCTTTCCGGCCTTTGGCCAGGGCAACACACCCATCGCCATCGGCTGCGCGTCGGTGCTGCTGTGGGCGGTGCATTTTCTGGTGCTGCGCGGAATCAAGGAAGCGGCGTTCATCAATCAACTGACCACCGTGGCCAAGATCGTGCCGCTGATCATGTTCATTGTCATTGCTGCTGTGGCCTTCAAGGCGGACATCTTCACCCGAGACATCTGGGGTCGCAGCAATCCGAATTTCGGCGGCGTGATGGACCAGGTGCGCAACATGATGCTGGTCACCGTGTTCGTCTTCATCGGCATTGAAGGCGCCAGCGTGTATTCGGCGAGGGCGCAGAAACGTTCGGACGTGGGCCGGGCGACGGTCATCGGTTTTATCGGTGTGTTGGCGCTGCTGGTGCTGGTGAACCTGTTGTCGCTCGGCATCATGAGCCAACCGCAATTGGCTACCTTGCAGAACCCGTCGCTGGCGGCGGTGCTGGCACATATCGTCGGCCCTTGGGGCGCGCTGCTGATCAGCATCGGCCTGGCTATTTCACTATTGGGAGCTTTGCTGTCCTGGGCGTTGCTATGCGCCGAAATCCTCTTCGCCACCGCGAAAGACAAGACGATGCCAGCCTTTCTGAAAAAAGAGAACGCCAACCATGTGCCGGTCAACGCACTGTGGCTGACCAACGTGATGATCCAGATTTTTCTGTTGATCACGCTGTTTTCCGCCGGTACTTACACCAGCCTGATCTACCTCGCCTCGTCGATGATTCTGGTGCCGTATCTGTGGTCGGCGGCGTATGCCGTGTTGTTGAGCGGACGAGGGGAAACCTATGAGCATGCTTCGGCCGAGCGCACGAAAGACTTGCTGATCGGTGGCATTGCCCTGTGTTACGCGGTTTGGTTGTTGTATGCCGGTGGCGTGAAATACCTGCTGCTCTCGGCGTTATTGTATGCACCGGGGGTGATTCTGTTTGCCCAGGCCAAGCGGGAGCAGGGCAAACCGCTGTTTACGTCGGTGGAGAAGGGGATTTTCAGCTGTGTGGTTGCCGGGGCGGGGTTGGCAGCCTATGGGTTGTACAGCGGGTTACTGTCATTGTGAGGTTGTTGCTGGCGTAACAGCCTTGCGGCTGTTGCGGGGGATGGATGCGTTTCCGGGTGGGGGCTGACGGCTCGGGAATTTTGGGTGCGGACCGAGGCTTGGCGGCCCTATCGAGGGTATGCGGCGCAGGTGCTTTGGACATCGCTGAGCCGGCCGGATTTGAGCTGAGCTGAGCTGTGTAGTGAACCTACGGGCCCCTTCGCGAGCAAGCCCGCTCCCACATGTGATCGCATTCCTCCAGGGAAACCCGGTCAACTGTGGGAGCGGGCTTGCTCGCGAAGGGGCCCGAACAGTCACCACCACTGCGCGCGATGGGAACCCAATTCCCCGGCCGGCAGCGCCCACTGCAGCGGCGTTCCGGTGATTTTCAGTGGCACCTTCAGCCGATGGGCCGGCCCCCAAGGTGTCTGCTCAACCAACACCCCTTGATCGCTTTGATCCTCCGCCGGTAATGCCTCATCGGTCCCCGCACCCTGTTCAATCAGCAACTTGGCAGTCCGCGCCAACGACAACCTGGCCGACCCGCCACGTCCCAATAACTTGATCGCCGCCGCTGCCATCAAATACCCGGTGGCGTGATCAAGCGCCTGCACCGGCAGCGGCGTCGGCTGGTTCGCTTTCTTCCACTGCATCCCCGCTTCGGCAATCCCGCTGCTCATCTGTACCAAACTGTCGAACCCTCGACGGTTCTGCCAAGGGCCGCTCCAACCGTAGGCGTTGAGGCTCACATCAATCAGGCCAGGCGCCAGCTTTTGACGCACGACGACGCCGTAGCCCAACCTTTCCAATGCATCGGCGCGGTAGCCGTGGAGCAGGATATCGGCGTCCTTGAGCAGGCATTCGAACGTCATGCGATCAGTCTTGTCGTGCAGATCCAGGCGCGCACAGCGTTTGCCCAAAGTGACTTCCGGTACCACGCCCGGTTCGTTCCAGGTCGGTGGGTCGATGCGCAACACATCGGCGCCGAGGCCGGCGAGAAAACGGCTGGCGATGGGGCCGGCCAACACGCGGGTCAAATCCAGCACCTTGATGCCCGCCAGCGGTTGCGCCACCGAACCCAGCCACGGCTTTGCATTTTCGCCGCTGTCGGCGCTGAACTGAATCAACGGCTCGGCATTCACCGCCAAACCTTGGGGATGCGCTTGCCATTGCGACCAGCTGCGCATTTCGGCCGCGCAACCACCAGCATCGACTACGGCCTGTTCCAGATCGCTTTTGGCCCATTGCGCAACCTTGCTCGCCATCGCGGCGCGGTCAGCACAGGCGCCGAGCACGCTTTCAGCGGCGGCACGGTGATGAAGCGCGTTGGTATGCAGGCGGATCCAGCCGTCCTTGGTCGCATAGTCGCCGGCGATCGCATCCCACAACGGTGGAACGCTCCAGCCCACGGGGCGGATCGACGTCGCGAACCAGAACGATGCCAGGCGCCGGTCGACTTCAAGGGAAGGCAAACGGCCGGTGTGTTGTTGCAGCCATTCACTGACAGCCTGACCGGCAGCGGCAATGCTGGCGCAGGCAAGGTCAGTGACGGCAAACGCCGAGGGCAGGGCGCCCCTCGAGGTGAACGGGATGGGTGTGTGGGGCAAGCCGAGTGCGGCTTGAATGGACGTGAGTAAATCAGTCATCGAAGGCCCTCCGGAGCGAGAGCCCGAGCATAGATCAAAAAACTGGCGGGTCGGATGAAATCCTGTGGGAGCGAGCCTGCTCGCGATAGCGGTCTTTCAGTCGACATCATGGTGAATGTCAGTCCGTCATCGCGAGCAGGCTCGCTCCCACAGGGGATTTGTGCCAGGAGGGTATCGAGAGTTATTCCGGGCGCTTACCCGCGCCCTAGCAAATAGGTCGCGTAATCCGGAATGCGGTGTTCGTGAGCCTGATCCATCAACGGACTGCTGAGCAGGTAATCGGCGCTGCACTCGTTGCAGGCCACCGGGATGTTCCACACCGCCGCGACCCGCAGCAGCGCTTTGATGTCCGGGTCGTGGGGTTGCGGTTCGAACGGGTCCCAGAAGAACACCAGCATATCGACCCGCTGCTCGGCGATTCGCGCGCCCAGTTGCTGATCGCCGCCCAGCGGACCGCTGATCATGCTTTCCACCGGCAGGTCGAGGCGTTGTTGTAACAACAACCCCGTCGTACCGGTGGCGACCAGTTCATGCTGTGCGAGCTTGTCTTTCTGACGCTCGGCCCAGTCGAGCAAAAATACCTTGCAGTGGTCGTGGGCAACCAGGGCAATACGCTTGCGCGCCGCCAGGGTTTTTTGCGTAAAGCTGATACCGATCATCGCTTGCTTCTCCCAGGCGTCCAACGTAGATGAAACGCTATTCTGCGTTGCAGAGCGCCAGGCAGTTATCGAGCATGCGGTTGGAGAAGCCCCATTCGTTGTCGTACCAGGCCAGCACTTTGAGCAGCTTGCCGCTGGACTTGGTGTGGTTGGCGTCGAAGATCGACGACAGCGGGTTGTGGTTGAAGTCGCTGGAAACCAGCGGCAGGGTGTTGTAACCGAGAATCTTCGAGTGCTGGCTGGCGTGTTTGAGCATCGCGTTGACTTCATCGGCCGACGCTTCACGCTTGAGCTGCACGGTCAGGTCCACCAGCGACACGTTGATCACTGGAACCCGCACCGCCATGCCGGTCAGTTTGCCCGCCAGTTCCGGCAGCACCAGGCCCACCGCTTCAGCGGCGCCGGTCTTGCTCGGGATCATGTTCTGGGTGGCGGAACGGGCACGGTACGGGTCGGTGTGGTAGACGTCGGTCAGGTTCTGGTCGTTGGTGTAGGCATGGATGGTGGTCATCAGACCGCTTTCGATGCCCAGCTCGCGGTGCAGCACTTGGGCCACCGGGGCCAGGCAGTTGGTGGTGCACGAGGCGTTGGAAATGATCTGGTGCGATTGGCGCAGAATGTCGTGGTTAACCCCATAAACCACGGTGGCGTCGGCGCCTTTGGCCGGGGCCGAGATAATCACTTTGCGCGCGCCGGCCGTAATATGCGCGGCGGCTTTGGCACGGTCAGTGAACAGACCGGTGCATTCGAACACAACGTCGACCTTTTCCGCGGCCCAGGGCAGTTCGGCCGGGTTGCGAATGGCGCTGACCGAAATACGGTCGCCGTTGACGGTCAGGCTTTCCTGATCGTGCTGGACATCGGCATCGAATGTGCCGTGAACGGTGTCGTACTTGAGCAGATGAGCATTCATCGAGCTGTCGCCCAGGTCGTTGATCGCTACGATCTGCAGATCCTGACGATAGCCTTGGGTATACAGTGCGCGCAGGACATTACGGCCGATACGGCCAAAACCATTGATTGCAATTCGAAGAGTCATTTACAGCGCCGCCGTCGTTTTGTTGTTGGAATTACAAGATTATTCGCAAAAAAATAGAAAACAAGCCTTTTTAGTGGCAATATTTTGTTTTATCTACAACGAGTGACCTGAATCAACTGGTCCGAATGATCAAGAAAACCGTCTGTCACCCCGATCACAGCGGTACTTGGTCAGCATAGACAATCAGGTCGCCACATCCGTTAGCCTGGAGTTCTACACATGCATCCCCGCGTCCTTGAGGTCACCGAACGGCTTATCGCCCGCAGCCGCGCCACGCGTGAGGCTTACCTTGCATTGATCCGCGGCGCCGCCAGCGACGGCCCGATGCGCGGCAAGCTGCAATGCGCCAACTTCGCCCATGGCGTAGCCGGGTGTGGCAGCGACGACAAGCACAGCCTGCGGATGATGAACTCCGCCAACATCGCCATAGTTTCGTCATATAACGACATGCTCTCGGCGCACCAGCCGTACGAAGTCTTTCCCGAACAGATCAAAAAAGCCCTGCGCGAAATCGGCTCCGTCGGCCAGTTCGCCGGTGGCACCCCCGCGATGTGCGATGGCGTGACCCAGGGCGAACCGGGCATGGAACTGAGCCTGCCGAGCCGCGAAGTGATCGCGCTGTCCACCGCTGTAGCGCTGTCCCACAACATGTTCGACGGCGCGTTGATGCTCGGCATCTGCGACAAGATCGTGCCGGGCCTGATGATGGGCGCGTTGCGTTTCGGTCATCTGCCGACGATTTTCGTGCCGGGCGGGCCGATGGTTTCGGGCATCTCCAACAAGCAGAAAGCCGATGTGCGTCAGCGCTACGCCGAAGGCAAGGCGACGCGCGAAGAGCTGCTGGAATCGGAGATGAAGTCCTATCACAGCCCTGGCACCTGCACTTTCTACGGCACCGCCAACACCAACCAGTTGCTGATGGAAGTCATGGGCCTGCACTTGCCGGGCGCCTCTTTCGTCAACCCGAACACCCCGTTGCGCGATGCCCTGACCCGCGAAGCGGCGCACCAGGTCACCCGCTTGACCAAGCAGAACGGCGACTTCATGCCGATCGGCGAAATCGTCGACGAGCGTTCGCTGGTCAACTCCATCGTGGCCCTGCACGCCACCGGCGGCTCGACCAACCACACCCTGCACATGCCAGCCATCGCCATGGCCGCGGGCATCCAGTTGACCTGGCAGGACATGGCCGACCTCTCCGAGGTGGTGCCGACCCTGAGCCACGTGTACCCGAACGGCAAAGCCGACATCAACCACTTCCAGGCGGCGGGCGGCATGTCGTTCCTGATCCGCGAACTGCTGGAAGCCGGCCTGCTTCACGAAAACGTCAACACGGTGCTGGGCCACGGCCTGAGCCGCTACACCAAGGAACCGTTCCTCGATAACGGCGAGCTGGTCTGGCGCGAAGGCCCGATCGAAAGCCTCGACGAAAACATCCTGCGTCCGGTCGCTCGCGCATTCTCGCCAGAGGGTGGCTTGCGGGTGATGGAAGGCAACCTCGGCCGTGGCGTGATGAAGGTCTCGGCAGTCGCACTGGAAAACCAGGTTGTCGAAGCGCCGGCGATGGTGTTCCAGGATCAGCAGGATCTGGCCGATGCGTTCAAGGCGGGGTTGCTGGAGAAGGATTTTGTCGCGGTGATGCGCTTCCAGGGGCCGCGTTCCAACGGCATGCCGGAGCTGCACAAGATGACGCCGTTCCTCGGCGTGTTGCAGGATCGCGGCTTCAAAGTGGCGTTGGTGACTGACGGGCGTATGTCCGGCGCCTCGGGGAAAATCCCGGCGGCGATCCACGTCAGCCCCGAAGCTTATGTGGGCGGCGCTTTGGCGCGAGTGCAAGAGGGCGATATCATCCGCGTCGATGGCGTCAAAGGCACCCTGGAGCTTAAGGTGGACGCCGAAGAATTCGCAGCGCGCGAACCTGCCAAGGGTCTGTTGGGCAACAACATTGGCAGCGGTCGCGAACTGTTTGGTTTCATGCGCATGGCCTTCAGCTCCGCAGAGCAAGGCGCCAGCGCCTTTACTTCTGCCCTGGAGACGCTTAATTGAAACTGGCTCTGGTCGGTGACATCGGTGGCACCAACGCACGTTTCGCGTTGTGGAAAAACCAGCAGCTGGAATCGGTCCAGGTGCTGGCGACGGCAGACCACGCCAGCCCGGAGGAGGCGATTGCGCTCTACCTGAGCGGGCTCGGTCTGGCGCCGGGTTCGATCGGTTCGGTGTGCCTGTCGGTGGCGGGCCCTGTGAGTGGCGATGAATTCAAGTTCACCAACAATCACTGGCGGCTCAGTCGCCAAGGGTTCTGCAAGACCTTGCAGGTGGATCAACTGCTGTTGATCAACGATTTTTCGGCGATGGCCCTGGGCATGACCCGCTTGCAACCGGGTGAATTTCGGGTGGTCTGCGAAGGCACGCCGGAACCGTTGCGGCCAGCGGTGGTGATCGGCCCGGGCACAGGCCTGGGCGTGGGCACCTTGCTCGATCTGGGCGAGGGCCGTTTTGCCCCGCTGCCGGGGGAGGGCGGTCACGTCGACCTGCCACTGAGCAGCCCGCGAGAAACCCAACTGTGGCAGCACATCTTCAACGAGATTGGCCATGTCAGCGCTGAAACGGCGTTGAGCGGCAGTGGTTTGCCGCGGGTCTACCGGGCGATCTGCGCGGTGGACGGTCACACGCCTGTGCTCGACACGCCTGAGGCGATCACAAAGGCCGGGCTGGCGGGCGATCCGATTGCCCTGGAAGTGCTCGAGCAGTTCTGCTGCTGGCTCGGTCGCGTGGCTGGCAACAACGTGCTGACCACCGGGGCGCGCGGCGGTGTATACATCGTTGGCGGCGTGATTCCACGGTTTGCCGATTTCTTTATCGAAAGCGGTTTCGCCCGGTGTTTCGCCGACAAGGGCTGCATGAGCGATTACTTCAAAGGCATTCCGGTGTGGCTGGTGACGGCGCCGTATTCCGGGTTGGTGGGCGCGGGTGTGGCGTTGGAGCAATCCATTCCAGCCTGAAATGCAATCCAGTGTGGGAGCGGGCTTGCTCGCGAAGGCGGTGTGTCAGTCAACCAAGATGTTGAATGTGCTGGCCCCTTCGCGAGCAAGCCCGCTCCCACAATTGGTTCTGCGGTGTTTGTAAATTTCGTACTTAAGGCATAATCCAACCAATTCAAATAACAAGGACGCCGCCCCGTGAGCTCAGTCAACAAGTCGATTTTGTTGGTCGATGACGATCAAGAGATACGCGAGTTGCTGGACACCTACCTGACCCGCGCCGGTTTCCAGGTCCGTACCACGCCCGACGGTGCAGGCTTTCGTCAGGCCTTGAACGAGGCACCGAGCGATCTGGTAATACTCGACGTGATGCTGCCGGACGAAGACGGGTTCAGCCTCTGCCGCTGGATCCGCCAGCACCCGCGTCAGGCCCATGTGCCGATCATCATGCTCACCGCCAGCTCCGACGAGGCCGACCGCGTCATCGGCCTGGAACTGGGCGCAGACGACTACCTCGGCAAACCCTTCAGCCCCCGTGAATTGCAGGCGCGCATCAAAGCCTTGTTGCGCCGCGCGCAGTTCGGTCAGGAGCGTTCCGGCAGTGAAGTGCTGGCCTTCGATGACTGGCGGCTGGACATGGTCAGCCATCGGCTGTTCCATATCGACGGTGAGGAAGTGATTCTCTCGGGCGCCGATTTCGCGCTGCTGAAACTGTTCCTCGATCACCCCCAGGAAATCCTCGACCGCGACACCATCGGCAACGCCACCCGTGGCCGTGACCTGATGCCGCTCGATCGCATCGTCGACATGGCGGTCAGCCGTTTGCGCCAGCGCCTGCGCGACACCGAAAAGCCGCCACGGCTGATCCGTACCGTGCGTGGCAGTGGCTACCAACTGGCAGCCAACGTGGTTGCCAGCAATGGCCACTGAGTTCCTGCGCAAGCTCGCCGGGCGGGTGCCGGTGCCGCGCTCGCTGCTCGGGCGCATGTTGCTGCTGACCCTGCTGGCGGTGCTGTTCGCCCAGACACTGTCGAGCGTGATCTGGGTGTCGCAATTGCGCGCCACGCAGCTCGAAGGTCTGGTCACCAGTGCTCGCAGCCTGGCCCATTCGATGACGGCCAGCGTCAGTTATTTCCGCTCGTTGCCGGTGGCGTTTCGGCCGCTGGTACTCGATCAGTTGCGCAGCATGGGCGGCACTCGATTCGTGGTGACCCTCAATGACAAACCACTGGGCATGGAAGTGCTGCCGATCACCCCGCGCAAAGCAGCGGTGCTCAAAGCGGTGGACGAAGTGCTGCGCCAGTCGTTGGGCCAGGACACCGATATCTCGGTGACCTTCGTCAGCCCCGAAGACCTGCGGATTTTCAACGGCGGCTTGAAGCTCGATGAGTTGCCGCGCTCCTGGGCGCATTACGCGTTGACCCTGGAGCCGGTGAACCCGCCGGTACTGGTCACGCAAATCCAGATGGCACCGGGGGAATGGCTGTACATCGCCTCCCTGTTGCCCGAGCCCTACACCAGTCTTGAGGAACAAGGCCTGCCGGCGCAGCAGGTCTGGTTCATCGTGCTCACCAGCGGTTTCCTGCTGTTGTTCATCGGCCTGTTGGTGCACTGGCAGAGCCGACCACTCAAGCGATTGGCGCGGGCGGCGCGGGACATGTCCTTGGGCGCCGAAGTCGAACCGGTGGCCGAGGGCGGCGGCAGTGAAGTGGTGGAAGTGGGTCGCGCCTTCAATGCGATGCGCGAACGTATCAGCCGTTATCTGACTGAACGCAGCCAATTGTTCAGCGCGATTTCCCATGACTTGCGCACGCCGATTACCCGGCTGCGATTGCGGGTGGAATTGCTTGAAGACGAAAAACTGCAAGCCAAGTTCGGCCGTGATCTGGATGAGCTGGAGTTGCTGGTAAAGGGCGCGTTGCAATGCGTGAAAGACACCGATATCCACGAGAACATCGAGCCGGTGGACCTCAATCATGTGCTCGACTGCCTGGTGGAACCGTATCTGGCGCCCAACGGCAATGGTCGCGTGACCCAGCATGGCCGGGCGCTGGCGCCGTATCCCGGCAAGCCATTGGCGCTCAAGCGTTGCATCGGCAACCTGATCGACAACGCCTTGAAATATGGGCAGAACGCGCATCTGCACATCGATGACGACGAGAGCGCGTTTGTCCTGCATGTCGACGATGAAGGGCCGGGCGTGCCGGAGCAGCGTCTGGAGCAGGTGTTCGAACCGCACTTCCGCTTGGCCGGGCAGCAGCAGGGTTATGGCTTGGGGCTGGGGATTGCGCGCAACATTGCCCATAGCCATGGCGGTGAAGTCAGCCTGCAAAACCTGCGTGAAGGCGGGTTGCGGGTGACGTTGCAGTTGCCGCGTAGTGTTGATTAGCGGCACCGCGTTATCGTTCTTCGCGAGCAAGCCCGCTCCCACATTGGATTTGTGTACGACGCAGAACCACTGTGGGAGCGGGCTTGCTCGCGAAGGCGTCAGTCCCTTCAATACATCCCTCAAGGCAAATGTCACAGCTCGGTGACATAACTCGCCCCCTTCGTTACCTGCCCGCCACCGCCCGTTGTTTAGACTGCCCTCAGTCATAACAACAAAAAAGGTCTTCCCATGGACACCTTCCAACCCGCCTTCAGCAGTTGGCTGAACGCGCCTGCCCATCAGCAATGGCTCGCCGCCGAAGGCCTGCGCCTGCTGGCATTCGCCAAGGCTGCAAAGCTTGCCGAAGGCTTCGGCAATCTCGATGAAAAGGGTCGCCTGGCGGCCAACGCGCAAGCTGAAACCATGAACACCGCGCGCATGACCCACAGCTTCGCCATGGCCCACATCCAGGGCCTGCCGGGTTTCGCCGAGCTGGTGGATCACGGCATCCAGGCCCTCAGCGGGCCGCTGCGTGATGCCGAACACGGCGGCTGGTTCGCCACGCCCGAACACCGTGACGGCAATACCGGCAAAGCCGCTTACCTGCATGCTTTCGTGGCGTTGGCCGCGAGTTCTGCGGTGGTCGCCCAGCGCCCCGGCGCACAAGCGCTGCTGGACGATGCAATCCACATCATCGACAGTCATTTCTGGAGCGAAGAGGAGGGCGCGATGCGCGAATCCTTCAACTGCGACTGGAGCGTCGAGGAAGCCTATCGCGGCGCCAACAGCAACATGCACGCCACCGAAGCCTTTCTCGCCCTGGCCGATGTCACCGAGGACAACCGCTGGCTGATTCGCGCCCAGCGCATCGTCGAGCGCGTCATTCATGATCATGCCGCGGCCAATGATTATCTGGTGATCGAGCATTTCGACCACGACTGGCAGCCGTTGCGCGACTACAACCACGACAACCCGGCTGACGGTTTCCGCCCCTACGGCACCACACCGGGCCATGGTTTCGAATGGGCGCGGCTGTTGCTGCATCTTGAGGCGGCGCGGGTGCAGGCCGGGATACTCACGCCGGGCTGGCTGGCAACCGATGCGCAAAAACTCTTCGAGCACAATTGCCGTCACGGTTGGGATGTCGACGGAGCGCCGGGGATTGTCTACACCCTCGACTGGGACAATCGCGCAGTGGTTCGTCATCGCCTGCACTGGACGCACGCCGAAGCCAGTGCCGCCGCCAGTGCGCTGCTCAAACGCACCGGTGATGAGCAATACGAGCGTTGGTACCGACTGTTCTGGGAATTCTGTGACAGTCATTTCATCGACCGTTGCGATGGCAGCTGGCATCACGAACTCGATCCGCTGAATCGTCCGAGCGCCGATATCTGGGCCGGTAAACCCGACCTCTATCACGCCTGGCAAGCCGTTTTGATTCCGCGCCTGCCGCTGGCGCCGAGCATGGCCACTGCGCTGGCGCAATTGTCCCAGAGCGTTGCTGTGTAACCAGCTATGTAACCATGTGGTGACATTCGCGCGTCCCTTCGTTACCTGCGAAGGGGCATCCCCTGTTTAGAATCCTATGCAGCGCAAGCACCAGACTTGCATGCATAACAACAAGAAAGGTACTACTAGATGAATGCGATTTCTCGCCTCGCTACTGTCATTTCTCTCGCTTCACTGCTTCCTGTTGCTGCATTCCCCGTCAGTGCCCTTGCCGCCGATGCCAAAGGTTCGGTCGAAGTCGTTCACTGGTGGACGTCTGGTGGTGAAAAAGCAGCCGTCGATGTGCTCAAGGCCCAAGTCGAAAAAGACGGTTTCACCTGGAAGGACGGCGCAGTTGCCGGCGGTGGTGGCTCCACGGCCATGACCGTACTCAAAAGCCGCGCCGTGGCCGGTAACCCGCCGGGCGTTGCCCAGATCAAGGGGCCGGACATCCAGGAGTGGGGCAGCACTGGCCTGCTCAGCACCGACACCCTCAAAGAGGTTTCCAAGTCCGAAGGCTGGGATAACCTGCTGATCAAGAAAGTCTCCGACACCGTGAAATACGAAGGCGATTACGTCGCCGTGCCGGTGAACATCCACCGCGTCAACTGGCTGTGGATCAACCCGGAAGTCTTCAAGAAAGCCGGGATCGACAAAGCGCCGACCACCCTCGAAGAATTCTATGCCGCTGGCGACAAGCTCAAAGCCGCCGGCTTCATCGCACTCGCTCACGGTGGTCAGCCGTGGCAGGACAGCACCGTGTTTGAAGACGTGGTGCTCTCGGTCATGGGCGCAGACGGGTACAAGAAGGCGCTGGTCGATCTGGACCAGAAAACCCTCTCCGGGCCCGAGATGGCCAAGGCCTTCACCGAGCTGAAAAAAGTCACCGGCTACATGGACCCGAACCGCGCCGGTCGTGACTGGAACATCGCTGCAGCCGACGTCATCAACGGCAAGGCCGGCATGCAGATGATGGGCGACTGGGCCAAGAGCGAATGGACCGCCGCGAAGAAAGTCGCGGGCAAGGACTACCAGTGCGTGCCATTCCCGGGCACCGAAAAAGCCTTTACCTACAACATCGACTCGATGGCTGTGTTCAAGCTCAAAGCTGATCGCAAAGGCGACATCGCCGCCCAGCAAGACCTGGCCAAGGTCGCTCTGGGCAAAGACTTCCAGAAAGTTTTCAGCATCAACAAAGGCTCGATCCCGGTGCGTACCGACATGCTTAACGACATGAGCGCGCTGGGCTTCGATTCTTGCGCTCAAGCGTCCGCCAAGGATTTCCTGGCTGACGAGAAAACGGGCGGCCTGCAACCGAGCATGGCGCACAACATGGCCACTTCCCTGGCTGTGCAGGGCGCGATCTTCGATGTGGTCACCAATTTCATGAACGACAAGAACGCTGACCCGGCCAAGGCCAGCGCGCAACTGGCCTCGGCTGTCAAAGCCGCCCAGTAATCCCTGACGCCGCGTGACCCCTGTGGGAGCGGGCTTGCTCGCGAATGCGGTCTGACATTCAACACGAATGTCGACTGATACACCGCCTTCGCGAGCAAGCCCGCTCCCACAAGGGATCGCCGTGCCGATTTCATTCCTCTTCACCTGGATTATCCCGATGAGCTCTGTGGCGGTTTTCAGCAAAGCCTCACCGTTCGACGCATTGCAGCGCTGGCTTCCCAAGCTGGTTTTGGCGCCAAGCATGCTGATCGTCCTGGTTGGTTTTTACGGTTACATCATCTGGACATTTGTTCTGTCCTTCACCAATTCCAGCTTCATGCCGAGCTACAAGTGGGTCGGCCTGCAGCAATACATCCGCCTGATGGACAACGATCGCTGGTGGGTCGCGAGCAAGAACCTCGCGGTGTTCGGCGGCATGTTCATCGGCATCAGCCTGGTGCTGGGGGTGTTCCTCGCGGTGCTGCTGGATCAGCGCATTCGCAAGGAAGGCTTCATCCGCACCGTTTACCTGTACCCGATGGCGCTCTCGATGATCGTTACCGGTACCGCATGGAAATGGCTGCTCAACCCAGGCCTGGGTCTGGACAAAATGCTGCGTGACTGGGGCTGGGAAGGCTTCCGTCTCGACTGGCTGGTGGATCAGGATCGTGTGGTGTATTGCCTGGTGATCGCCGCCGTGTGGCAAGCCTCCGGGTTTGTGATGGCGATGTTCCTGGCCGGCCTGCGTGGGGTCGATCAATCGATCATCCGCGCGGCGCAAGTCGACGGTGCGAGCCTGCCGACCATCTACCTGAAAATCGTATTGCCGAGCCTGCGGCCGGTGTTCTTCAGCGCTTTCATGATCCTGGCGCACATCGCGATCAAGAGCTTCGACCTGGTGGCGGCGATGACCGCGGGTGGCCCGGGCTACTCGTCTGACCTGCCGGCGATGTTCATGTACTCCTTCACTTTCAGCCGTGGCCAGATGGGCATTGGTTCGGCGAGCGCCATGATGATGCTCGGCGCGATCCTGGCGATTCTGGTGCCGTACCTGTACTCCGAATTGCGAGGCAAACGCCATGAGTAATCAACTTGGCAAACCGGGCATCAGCTTCAGCCGCATCGCGATTTACGCAACGTTGCTGCTGGCCGCGGCGATCTATCTGGTCCCGCTGGTGGTGATGCTGCTGACCAGTTTCAAATCCCCGGAAGACATCCGCACCGGCAACCTGTTGAGCTGGCCGCAAGTGATTGATGGCATCGGCTGGATCAAGGCCTGGGACAGTGTCGGCAGCTACTTCTGGAACTCGGTGAAAATCACCGTGCCGGCGGTACTGATCTCTACGTTCATCGGTGCCATGAACGGCTACGTGCTGTCGATGTGGCGCTTCCGTGGTTCGCAACTGTTCTTCGGCCTGTTGTTGTTCGGCTGCTTCCTGCCGTTCCAGACCGTGCTGCTGCCAGCCTCGTTCACCCTCGGCAAGATCGGCCTGGCCAACACCACCACGGGCCTGGTGCTGGTGCACGTGGTCTACGGTCTGGCGTTCACCACGCTGTTCTTCCGTAACTACTACGTGAGCATTCCGGATGCGCTGGTCAAGGCGGCGCGACTGGATGGCGCGGGCTTCTTCACGATTTTCTGGAAGATCCTGCTGCCGATGTCGATCCCGATCGTGATGGTCTGCCTGATCTGGCAGTTCACGCAAATCTGGAATGACTTCCTGTTCGGCGTGGTCTTCGCCAGTGGCGATGCCCAGCCGATTACCGTGGCCCTGAACAACCTGGTCAACACCAGCACCGGGGCCAAGGAATACAACGTTGATATGGCCGCCGCGATGATCGCCGGGCTGCCGACACTGCTGGTCTACATATTCGCTGGCAAGTATTTCCTGCGTGGGCTGACGTCCGGCGCGGTCAAGGGGTAGAACATGGCAACTCTCGAATTACGCAACGTCAACAAGACCTACGGTGCCGGTTTGCCGGACACCCTGAAAAACATTGAACTGAAGATCAATGACGGTGAGTTCCTGATCCTGGTCGGTCCATCGGGCTGTGGTAAGTCCACGCTGATGAACTGCATCGCAGGACTTGAAAACATCAGCGGCGGCGCGATTCTGGTGGACGACGCCGACATCAGCGGCATGAGCCCGAAAGATCGCGACATCGCCATGGTGTTCCAGTCCTACGCGCTGTACCCGACCATGAGCGTGCGGGACAACATCGCGTTCGGCCTGAAGATTCGCAAAATGCCCACCGCCGAAATCGACGAAGAAGTCGCTCGCGTGGCCAAGCTGCTGCAGATCGAACACCTGCTCAGCCGCAAGCCGGGCCAGCTTTCCGGTGGTCAACAACAGCGCGTGGCCATGGGCCGGGCGCTGGCGCGGCGGCCGAAGATTTACCTGTTCGACGAACCGCTGTCCAACCTCGACGCCAAGCTGCGGGTCGAGATGCGCACCGAAATGAAACTGATGCACCAGCGTCTGAAAACCACCACGGTCTACGTGACCCACGACCAGATCGAAGCCATGACCCTGGGCGACAAAGTGGCGGTGATGAAGGACGGGATCATTCAGCAGTTCGGCACGCCGAAAGACATCTACAACAACCCGGCCAACCTGTTCGTGGCGAGCTTCATCGGTTCGCCGCCGATGAACTTCATTCCTCTGCGGTTGCAGCGTAAGGAAGGTCGGTTGGTAGCGCTGCTCGACAGCGGTCAGGCGCGCTGCGAGTTGCCGTTGGGCATGCAGGATGCCGGTCTCGAAGACCGTGAAGTGATCCTCGGCATGCGCCCGGAGCAGATCGTGCTGGCGAACGGCGAGCCGAATGGTTTGCCGACCATTCGTGCCGAAGTGCAGGTCACCGAACCGACCGGTCCCGACACCCTGGTGTTCGTCAATCTCAACGACACCAAAGTCTGCTGCCGCCTGGCACCAGACGTCGCGCCGGCCGTGGGCGAGACCCTGACCCTGCAATTCGATCCATCGAAAGTGCTGTTGTTCGATGCCAAGACCGGTGAACGCCTGGGGGTGGCCGGCCTGCCGAAAGCTGAAGCTCACAGCGCCAACGTGGCCAAATTCAAAGGCCGCTGAAGATCAAATGTGGGAGCGGGGGGGGGGGGGGCGCCGGGGGGGGGGTGGGCAACGGTGGGGGCGGGATAGACCCCCCCCGCCCGCCCCCCCCCCCCC
>NZ_JBIVCD010000020.1:35233-97588 GCF_044746425.1 Pseudomonas sp. NPDC086112
CGGGCTTGCTCGCGAAAGCGGTCTGACATTCAACAGTGATGTCGACTGATACACCGCCTTCGCGAGCAAGCCCGCTCCCACAGGGGGATCTGCGGCGGGTGGGGACATCCGTCGCAATCGATGTAAACCGCGTTAGATAAAAACAGTTAATAACAATAAAGACGAGGATGTAGGGATGAAGAAGAAGAACAACGCTCAGCTTATCTGCCAATTGTCAGCTCTTGCGATGATGACTATGGCCGGTAGCGCACACGCGGCTGACGCGTTCAGTGCCGACTCGCAGTGGATGACCGGGGATTGGGGCGGCGAGCGGACCAGGCTGATCGAACAAGGTATCGACATCAAGGCCGACTACGTCGGTGAAGTGGGCGCCAACCTGCATGGCGGCTACAACGACGACAAGACGGCGCGTTACGCCGACCAGTTTGGCTTGGGCGTGGCGCTGGACCTGGAAAAACTGTGGGGCTGGGATAACACCCAGGCGAAGATCCAGCTCACCAACCGTAACGGTCAGAACATCTCCAATGACCGTGTCGGCGACCCGCGTGCCGGCACTTTGAGTTCCTCCCAGGAAGTCTACGGCCGTGGCCACATGGTCCGTCTGACCCAGTTGTGGATCAAGCACCAGTTTCTCGACGGTAAACTGGACGTCAAGGCCGGTTACTTCGGTGAAGGCGAAGACTTCAACACCTTCCCTTGCGAGTTCCAGAACCTGGCATTCTGCGGTTCACAAGCGGGTAACTGGGCGACCAACATCTGGTACAACTGGCCGGTCATGCAGGCAGCGGTTCGCGTGAAGTACAACATCACGCCCGAGTTCTATGCGCAGATCGGCGCGTACAACCAGAACCCGTCGCAACTTGAGCACGGTAACGGCTTCAAGCTCAGCGGCAGTGGTACCGAGGGCACGGTCTTGCCGGTTGAGTTGGTCTGGTCGCCGAAGGTCAACAACCTGCCGGGCGAATACCGTGTCGGTTACTACAAGAGCACTGCCAACGCCGATGACGTGCGTAAAGACGACAACGGCGACGATGCCGCGACCAGCGGCAACGCCTATCGCAGTCACGATAGCAAGCACGGCTACTGGTTTGTGGCGCAGCAACAACTCACCACCCACAACGGTGACGCTTCGCGCGGTCTGAACATCGCGGCCAACGCCACCTTCCACGACAAGGACACCAACTTCGTCGACAACTACCAGTCGCTGATGTTTGTGTACAAGGGGCCGTTCGATGCGCGTCCTAAAGACGACGTCGGAATCGGTTTCGCCCGTATCCATGTCAACGATGACGTGAAGAAAAACGCCGAGTTGGTCAACGCCGCCAATGGTGTCACCGACTACGAAGACCCGCTGTTTTCGCCGTTGCGTTCCACCGAGTACAACTACGAGATCAACTACGGCTTCCACGTTACCAACTGGCTGACCGTCCGTCCTAACCTGCAATACATCACTCACCCGGGCGGTGTGGATGAAGTCGACAACGCTCTGGTGGCTGGTCTGAAAATTCAGTCGGTGTTCTAACGCTGTTGCGATAAGCTCCTCTCTATGTGCGCATTTTTGCGGACGGCCATGGCTGTCCGCTTTTTTTTGGGGCTGATCCACCAGGCGGCTGGCGAAAGCATCGTGGCGAGGGAGCTTGCTCCCGCTCGGCTGCGAAGCAGTCGTAAACGCGGCGAATGCGGTTTGCCTGAAGCACCGCAGTGAATGGTTTTAGGGCAGCTTCGCAGCCCAGCGGGAGCAAGCTCCCTCGCCACAGAGACATTCACTGGCTACAAAAGCGCTGTTGTTTTCAGAGATGGTGAGTACACCCATGATTTTCAGGACCGCGGCACATGCTTGAGCATCCGCTACAACGCTTCTTCAAATCCTTGCGCGAACGTCCGGTGTTTGCGTGGGAGCGCTATCAGATGCGCGATGTGCTGGTGATCGACCATCCGCTGTGTCAGGCGGTGTTCAGTCGGCAGGGCGCGCAGTTACTGCACTTCCAGCCAAAGGGGCAGAAACCGTGGCTGTGGTGCGCGGCGAAGTGGCCGCATGTCGGTGCGATTCGCGGCGGTGTGCCGGTGTGCTGGCCGTGGTACGGCCGTCATCCGAGCGAAAACGCCTGGCCGTCCCATGGCTGGGCGCGTTTGCTCGACTGGAAACTGCTCGACAGCAGCAGTGATGACGATGGCGTGCACCTGCACTGGCAGTTACAGCTGTGCGACTGGCAAGTGGACTTGCACGCGCATCTGGGCGAACGCATGGATTTGCACCTGAGCACCGAGCATCAGGACGACATGCCGTGCCAGTTGAGCCAGGCGTTGCACGCCTATTGGCGTATTGGTGACGTGGGTGAGGTAGCGCTGTCTGGGCTCGATGGCGCGCAAGGTTACGACCAGTTGAGCCGCCAGGTTTGTCAGCAGGAAGGCGAGTTGCGGGTCGACGGCGGTTGTCAGCGAGTGTTCCAGCATGACGGCGAATTGCAGCTCAAGGATCACGCCTGGCAGCGGCAATTGTGCATCGACACCGGTGACCATGCAGACACGGTGGTCTGGCATCCGGGCTCGCGGCCGTTGCTGGGCGTGAGCTGGAACGAGATTTTAGAGTTTGTGTGTGTGGAAGCGGCCAGCGGCGGGACCGACAGCTTGAGCCTGGCACCGGGTGAGCGGGCGCATTTGAGTTTGCAGGCGCGGGTTGGGGCTTAGCTCAAGATCCATGGTGTTGCGGGTATCGCCTTCGCGAGCAAGCCCGCTCCCACAGTGGATCTGTTTTGAACACAAATGCTGTGTCCACTGAAAATCTACTGTGGGAGCGGGCTTGCTCGCGAAGGCGGCTTGTCAGGCGACAAAAAGAACTCAGATCGGACTAATTGAACTCATCCCCAATCGGATACCGACTGGCATTCAGGCTTTCCTTGATCTTGCGCAAATGCGGCTGGAAATCCACGCCCCGGCGCAGGGTCATGCCGGTGGCGAGCACATCGAGCACGGTCAGCTGAATGATCCGTGACGTCATCGGCATGTAGATGTCGGTGTCTTCCGGCAACGGGATGTTCAGGCTCAAGGTGCTGGCCTTGGCCAGCGGCGAACCCTCGGCCGTCAGGCCCAGCACCGAAGCACCGTTTTCCCGGGCGATGCGCGCCACTTCCACCAGTTCCCGGGTGCGGCCGGTGTAGGAAATGATCACGAACAACTCACCGGTGTGGGCCACCGAGGCAATCATGCGTTGCATCAGCACGTCGGCATGGGCGGTCACCGCCAGGTTGAAGCGGAAGAACTTGTGCTGGGCATCCAGCGCCACCGGGGCCGAGGCGCCGAGGCCGAAGAAGTGGATCTGCCGGGCCTGGATCAACAAGTCAACGGCACGGCTGATCAGGCTCGGGTCAAGCGCCTGTAACGCACTGTCCAAAGAGGCGATGGCGCTGCCGAAAATCTTTTTTGTATACGCTTCCGGATTGTCATCGGCTTCAACCGCCCGGCTGACATACGCCGCGCCACTGGCCAGGCTCTGGGCCAGCTGCAGTTTCAGTTCCGGGTAGCCGCTGACGCCGAACGAGCGGCAGAAACGGTTGACCGTCGGCTCGCTGACCTTCGAGGCCTGGGCGAGGGCGGCAATGCTGAACCGGGTGGCCTGCTCCGGGTTGAGCAGAATCACTTCGGCGACTTTGCGTTCAGCCTTGTTCAGGTCTTCAAGGCGATTCTGGATCTGTTCCAGTAAATTTCGCACGCGATCCATTTCATGTTCCTTAGGTCAGCAGCGCAAATAAGCGTTCGACTAATGCAAATTGGGCCTTTGATACAGCCCATAACGGTGGCCTATCCTACTGATGGCTCCGACTGACCACCACTCGGAATCTGTATTTTGCGAAAATGTTGTGGTTATTACTACATTTTCCCTTGAGTGATGCCTTGAAAAAAGGTATTTGTAGCTTAACTTGATAAAAGAACAAACATCATGCCTTCGATTACGGTTGAACCTTGCACCTTTGCCTTGTTCGGCGCTCTCGGCGATCTGGCCCTGCGCAAGCTGTTTCCTGCCCTTTATCAACTCGATGGCGCCGGCCTGCTTCATGAGGATACGCGCATTATCGCGCTGGCCCGTGAACCCGGCAGCGAGCAGCAGCATCTGGCATTCATCGCCACTGAACTGCGCCGCTACGTGGGCGCCAAAGAGCTGGATGAAGCGGTGGTCGAGCGCTTCCTGGCCCGTTTGAGCTACCTGCACGTCGACTTCCTCAAGGCTGACGATTACGTCGCCCTGGCCGAGCAGGCCGGCAGTGCCCAGCGGGTGATTGCCTACTTCGCCACCCCGGCGGCGGTGTATGGCGCTATTTGCGAGAACCTGTCGAAGGTCGGCCTGACCGAAAACACCCGCGTGGTGCTGGAAAAACCCATCGGTTCGGACCTGGAATCCTCGCGCAAGGTCAACGACGCCGTGGCGCAGTTCTTCCCGGAGAACCGCACCTTCGGCTTCGACCAGTAGCTGGGCAAATAGACCGTAGAAAACCTGATCGCCCTGCGTTTCGCCAACAGTCTGTTCGAAACCCAGTGGAACCAGAATTACATCTCCCACGTGGAAATCACCGTGGCCGAGAAGGTCGGGATCGAAGGCCGTTGGGGCTATTTCGACAAGGCCGGGCAGCTGCGGGACATGATCCAGAATCACCTGCTGCAATTGCTCTGCCTGATCGCCATGGACCCGCCGGCCGACCTGTCCGCCGACAGCATTCGCGATGAGAAAGTCAAAGTCCTCAAGGCACTGGCGCCGATCAGCCCGGAAGGCCTGACCACTCAAGTGGTGCGCGGCCAGTACATCGCCGGCCACAGCGAAGGCAAATCGGTACCCGGGTATCTGGAAGAGCCTAATTCCAACACCCAGAGCGACACCGAAACCTTCGTCGCCCTGCGTGCCGACATTCGTAACTGGCGCTGGGCCGGTGTGCCGTTTTACCTGCGGACCGGCAAGCGCATGCCGCAAAAGTTGTCGCAGATCGTCATCCACTTCAAGGAACCGTCGCACTACATCTTTGCCCCCGAGCAGCGCTTGCAGATCAGCAACAAACTGATCATCCGCCTGCAACCGGACGAAGGCATTTCCTTGCGCGTGATGACCAAAGAACAAGGCCTGGACAAGGGCATGCAGCTGCGCAGCGGTCCGTTGCAGCTGAATTTTTCCGACACCTATCGCAGCGCGCGGATTCCCGACGCCTACGAGCGGTTGTTACTGGAAGTGATGCGCGGCAATCAGAATTTGTTTGTCCGTAAAGATGAAATCGAAGCCGCGTGGAAGTGGTGTGACCAGTTGATCGCCGGGTGGAAAAAATCCGGCGATGCGCCCAAGCCGTACGCGGCAGGGTCGTGGGGGCCGATGAGCTCCATTGCACTGATTACGCGGGACGGGAGGTCGTGGTATGGCGATATCTGAATTGAAACTGCCTAAGGGCGTTAGCGCCCATGAGTTCAAGAGCCCGGTGCTGCTGGCCGAAGGCCTGGCATTGACGGTGGCCAGGCAACTGAGCGACGCCATTGCCGCACAAGGCGCCGCGACACTGGTGGTGTCTGGCGGGCGCAGCCCGGTGGCGTTTTTCCAGCACCTGGCCAAGCAGAAGCTGGACTGGTCGAAAGTGGTGGTCAGCCTGGCTGACGAGCGCTGGGTGCCGGTGGAACATGCCGACAGCAATGCCGGTCTGCTCAAGCGTTACCTGTTGCAAGGCCCGGCGGCCAAGGCTCAGTTCCTGAGCCTCTACAGTGCCACCGCCAACCTGGAACAGGCCGCCGAGCAGGCTGATCGCTTGCTCGCCGAATTGCCAGCGATTGACGTGCTGGTGCTGGGCATGGGCGACGACGGTCATACCGCGTCGCTGTTCCCCAACAGCCCGAACCTGGCCGATGCCTTGAAAGTCGACGGCACCCGTCGTTGCTGGCCGATGCTGGCGCCGACCGTGCCCCATCAACGCCTGACCATGAGTCGCGCGCTGCTGGCTTCGGCGAAGCACACCGTTCTATCGATTTCCGGTCAGTCCAAGCTGACCACCCTGAATGCCGCCCTGGCCGGTGACGATGTCGCCGCCATGCCGATTCGGGCGTTTCTGCAACCTACGTTAGAGATTTACTGGTGCCCATGAACCAAGGATCAGCCGCTATGACAAACACATCCCCGACCGTTTCCATGGCGGACAAAGTTGCCCTGATCGACAGCCTTTGCGCCAAGGCGCGGATTCTGCCGGTGATCACCATCGCCCGTGAACAGGACGTACTGCCGTTGGCCGACGCCCTGGCGGCCGGTGGCCTGACGGCGCTGGAAGTGACCCTGCGTTCGCAGTTCGGCCTCAAAGCGATCCAGATCCTGCGCGAGCAGCGTCCGGAACTGGTGACCGGTGCCGGCACCGTGCTTGATCGCAGCATGCTGGCTGCTGCCGAAGCGGCCGGTTCGCAATTCATCGTCACACCGGGCATCACCCGTGACTTGCTTGAAGCCAGTGTCGGCAGCCCGATCCCGCTGTTGCCGGGCATCAGCAATGCCTCCGGCATCATGGAAGGCTATAGCCTGGGTTATCGCCGCTTCAAGCTGTTCCCGGCGGAAGTCAGCGGCGGCGTCGCGGCCATCAAGGCCCTGGGCGGTCCGTTCGGCGAAGTAAAATTCTGCCCGACCGGCGGCGTCAGCCCGGCCAACATCAAGAGCTACATGGCGTTGAAAAACGTGATGTGCGTGGGCGGTAGCTGGATGCTTGACCCCGAGTGGATCAAGAACGGCGACTGGGCCCGCATCCAGGAGTGCACCGCCGAGGCGTTGGCCCTGCTGGACTGATTTACCGGATTTTTACCAAACACTTCGTTGTGTGTTCTACGGCTTTACGGTGCGCTTGGTCGGTGCACCGTTTTTTTTTTGCCTGAAATAAACCCCTTATGGCAGCTGCAACCCCTTTTTTTGCCAAAAAAACCTGTAGGAGCGAGGCTTGCCCGCGAAGGCGATCTTCCAGCCACATCAATATTGAATGTGCCGACGCCTTCGCGGGCAAGCCTCGCTCCTACAAGAAAAAAAGCGATACATAGTTACCGCATCTCGTCGCTCGTCCAGCGTTACCCTGCGTTCATCTTATGGAAGAGAGAACGTCATGGACGACAATACTGCAATTACATCCCCACCTCCGGCTTGCCAACTGTCACCCGAACAGATCGCCGGCCCGTATTTTCGAAACCCGAAACTGATCAGACGCAACATCAGCGAAGGCGTGGACGGCATCCCCTTGGTGCTGCGGCTGACGATCGTCGATGCGATGACCGGTCAACCGGTCACCGGGGCGGTGGTCGATATCTGGCATTGCAACGCGCGCGGGGCGTATTCGGGGTGGAGCAAGATCAACCCGGACAAGAAAGTCAGCGTCGGTGATATCGGGTCGATCCCGCGTACCGATGATGATACCTACCTGCGTGGTGGGCAATTCACGGACAAAAACGGCATCGTCCGGTTTACCACGATCTATCCGGGGTTTTATGCCGGCCGAGCGCTGCACATACATGTCGCGGTACGCATCACAGCCGGCAACAACTATCTCGAAGAACGCCATGTCGCCTGGGTTGGCCAACTCTACTTCCCGGACGTAGCGTCGAGATCGGTGCTTAGTGCCAGAGAATACGGCGGGCGCACGGTATCAGCGCTGACAAACGATGAAGATTTTCACTACAAACACCGAGGCGGCGAAGCCTCGACCTTGAATGTCCATGCCATCGGTCGAGACTCTAATGACGACGGCTTTTTCGGGCACATGACCATTGGCGTCGACACGTTTGCAGTGTCATCGCAAATCAAGCCCGAGGACTTCGACAAATACACCGTGTGACCTCAGCGCAATTCAGTCAGCGCCCGTGCCAACCGATCCATGTCGGCTGCGGTGGTGGTGAGGCCCGGCGTAATGCGGATGCACGGGCCACACGCCGCACCGCTGCGCGTCACGGTAAACAGGTTGTAGTCGTTGAGCAGGCGCTCGACCATCGCCTGCTGATCGGCATGCCGGGTAAAGCGCATCGAGGTGATGGCGCAATACAGGCGCGGGTCATCGGGGGTCATGATTTCGATCCCCGGTAACCCCCGAACGGCATCGACCCATCGGTTGCGCAGGTAATTGAGCCGCATGCCCTTGGCGACGGAACCGCCCATGGCGTGATGTTCTTCGAACACCAACGGCAGGGTCAGCAGGGCCGGAATATTGGGCGTGCTGTAGGGCGTGCGGGCGCGAATGTCGGTGACCGGGAAATGCATCTCGCCCATGTCCGGGTCAATATCGGCCAGGCGCTCGGGGGCGATGTAGATAAAGCCCAGAGTCAGCGGCGCACCGATCCATTTGTGCAAGTTGTAGCCAGCAAAAGCGATGCCCAGTTTCTCGAGATCGAACTCGATCTGTCCGAGGGCATGGGCGCCGTCGAGGATCACATCGATCCCGTGTTCCCTGGCGGCAGCGGCAATCGCCTGCACCGGCATGACCAGTCCGGTGCGATGGGTGACGTGGGTCAGCGCCATCAGCTTCAGTCGCGGATAACGCACGAAAGCTTCGCGGTAAGTGGTGAGTAAACTGTCGAAACTGGCGGGGTGGCGGTGTTCGATCTCGATCACTTCCACGCCTCGATAACGTGCCAGCCAACGCATTGCGCCCTTGACTGTGTCGTACTCCAGATCGCCTATCAGCACCTGATCGCCCGGTGCCAGGCGATTGTAGTTGCGGATCAGCGATTGCAGGCCATCCGAAGCGTTGCGGGTGAAGGCAACGGCTTCGGCGCAGGCGCCGATCAGCTCGGCCAGTTGCTCGCGAATCTTGACGCTTTCGCCCTGTTCGAAGCGCTGTCGCACATGCACCGAGTTGCCGCGGTTGATGAGTTCGATGTTGCGCTGATACTCCTCGACCACGGTGCGCGACATGCGCCCGAAATAACCGTTTTCCAGGTTCAAGGGGCCGGGTTCGACCGCGTAACGGTCGGCAAAGGTCTGCCAAAAGGCTTCATCGCGGGTACGGCGGGTGTTCTCGGGCATGAGCAACTCGGTGAGGTAGGGCGGGTCAGTGGCGAGGCGCGGGTTTGCCGTGTTTGGCGCGCAAGGGTTCGAGCAGTTCCGACAAGCCGTTGTGGTCGATTTCCTGCATCAAAGCCAGCAAACCGCCCAGTTCACCGTGGGGGAAACCTTCGCGAGCGAACCAGTTCAGGTACTGACCGGGCAGGTCAGCGATGATGCGGCCCTTGTATTTGCCGAAGGGCATTTCGCGGGTAATCAGCAGTTCGAGCTTTTCGGGATTCATCATCAGTCATCTTGATTCAAGGCAGTCTGGAAAATACAGGCATTCTGCATGCAGGCCAAATGACAGATCATGCAAAAAAAGCGGATACAGATTCCTCGTTAAAACCTAACAAATTGAAATATAAGTAAAAAGTTATCAATTCAAAGCTGGCATGCAGGCTGCAACTACTTATTGCATCTTTCATCAACCGCAAGGAATTGAAAAATGACCGACATTAATAAAGAAGCGATCTCTGTACTCAACGACCTGATTGAAACCAGTAAAGACGGTCAGGAAGGGTTCAAGACTTGCGCTGAAGACATCAAGCATCCAGAACTTAAAAACCTGTTCATACAGCGCTCCGCCGACTGCGCTGCTGCCGCTGCCGAGCTGCAGGCTGCCGTGCGTTCCCTGGGCGGTGATCCGGAAACCTCCACCAGTGTCAGCGGCGACCTTCACCGTCGCTGGGTCGACGTGAAGGCGATGTTTACCGGCAAGGATGAAGAGGCGGTGCTGAACGAAGCCGAACGCGGTGAAGACCACGCGCTGAAGGCTTACAAGGAAGCACTGGAAAAAATCAACAAAGACAACCTGGTGAGCATTCGTGACATCGTTGAACGCCAGTATCACGGCGTGCAACGCAACCACGATCAGGTGAAAGCCCTGCGTAACCAGGCTCGCGCACGCTCATAAGCGTTCGTTATCTGTCAAAAACGCCAGCCAGTCTGGCGTTTTTTTATGTTCGGGATTTAATACTGGACGGGATATAGATAGCTAGCTAATAATTTGTCATTCAAATCATCTCGCCTAACCGGGCTATCGTTAAACCGTCCTTTCAAGAGTGTCCTCCGTGCCTATCACTTTGCAGGCTTTGTTCGCGCCTGACCGCCGCGCCTTGCAGTTCGCGATCAAGACTTTGATCGGCGGCGGCCTGGCACTGTGGCTGGCGTTGCGCTGGGGGCTGGAGCAACCGTCGTGGGCGTTGATGACGGCATTTATCGTCGCCCAACCGTTGTCCGGGATGGTGGTGCACAAGGGGTTGGCACGGCTGTTGGGTACGCTGGTCGGGACGATCATGTCGGTGGTGTTCATGGGCCTGTTCGCTCAGACGCCCTGGCTGTTTTTGCTGGCGTTGGCGTTGTGGCTCGGGCTGTGTACGGCGAGTTCGACCTTGCTGCGCAGCGCCTGGTCCTATTCCTTCGTGTTGGCCGGTTACACGGTGGCGATCATCGCATTGCCGGCCATTACCCATCCGCTGACGGTGTTCGATCAAGCCGTGGCGCGCTGCACGGAAATCTGCCTGGGCATTCTCTGCGCCACCGCTGCCAGTGCGTTGCTCTGGCCATTGCGGGTCGAACGGCAACTGGCGGACCAGGCCCGGGCAGCCTGGCAAAGCGGCATGAATGCCGCGCGTGCGACGTTGGCCGGCGACGCTCAGGCGCGTAAAGGCTTGCTGGAAATACTCGGGAAAATCGTCGCGGTCGATGCCCAGCGCGAACATGCCTGGTTTGAAGGTAGCCTCGGTCGGCAACGAGCGCGGGCCATCAGCGGTTTGAGTCAGAAGCTGTTGATGCTGTTGCGCATCGCCCGTTCGGTGCGCCGTCAATGGAATCAATTGGAACTGCTCGAAGCCGAGCAACTGATGCCATGGATGACCGAGGTTCAAGAAGCGATTGGCGCTTGTGATACCGCCCAGTTGCAAGCCTTGCGCCCGAGATTGCTCGACGCCTCTCACGATGCACACATCAGTGCTGCGCAAAGTTACTGTCTGGCCCGTTTCACTTTGTTGCTCGATACCGCCATGGCGGCCTGTACCGCATTGAAAGCGGTGCAGGAGGGGCGTGAAACGGCCGACCCGCCGAGAACCCTTACGCCGCATCGCGACCTGTCATTGGCGCTGGTCTTTGGCGCGCGCAGTGCGCTGGCGTTTCTGGTGGTGTCGGGTTTCTGGCTGGCGACGGCATGGCCTGCGGCGTCGGGCGCTCTGGTGCTGACGTGTGTGGTGTGCAGTCTGTTTGCCAGCCGCGAGAATGGGGCGCAAATCGGCATGAGCTTTCTGCGCGGCATCCTGCTGGCGATTCCATCGGCGTTTATCGTCGGGCAGATTCTGCTGCCGCAATGGAGCGGGTTTGCGCTGCTGTGCATGGGCATGGGCGTGCCGCTGTTTCTCGGCGCGCTGGGCATGGCCAAACCGCAGATCGGCGCCACGGCCACGTCCTTCTGTCTGCACTTTATTGTGCTGGTTTCGCCGCTGAACACGATGAAGTTCGATGTCGCGAATTTCTTCAATAGCGCTCAGGCCATGCTGATCGGTGTCGGCGCTGCCGTATTGGCGTTTCGCTTGCTGATCATGCGTAACCCGACATGGCATGGCCGACGCTTGCTGGCGGCGACCCTCGCCGATCTGGTGCGCCTCACCCGACGCAATCTGCGCGGCGCCGAAAGCTGGTTCGGCGGGCGCATGGCCGACCGTTTGCTGCAACTGGCGCGGCATTATCCCGAGTTGCCGGAGCCGGCGCGCAGCCGCTGGGATGACGGCTTGCTCGGCCTGGACATCGGCGATGAGTTGCTGCATTTGCGCTTGAGCCTGGCGGCCGCACAGGTGCCGGTCAGTGCGCCCCAGCGGCGTTATCTCGAGCAACTGGAAAAAGTCCTCGGGCAAGGCCCGGCCGGCAGTCGCGCCGAGGCGCTGGCGCAACCCAGCGAAGCGTTATTGAAAACCTTGTACGCGTTGCCGCCCAGCGACGCGGTGAAACTCGCCCAGGGCGCTGTGCTGCAATTGCAAAGCAGCTGGCGTGCCTGGTGTCACCAACAGGAGCAAAGCCATGGGCTTGCGTGAGTGGTCGGTGGGCGGTGTGCTGCTCAGTCCGTTTCTGATTGATGTGTTGCTGGCGTTGCTGGTGACCGGAGCGTTGCGCATGGTCTTGCGCCTGACCCCGGTCGGCCGCTGGATCTGGCACGAAGCATTGTTTGATTGCGCCTTGTACGTCTGTGTATTGACTCTGATCACCGTCGTACTCGGGCCTTTATAAAGGAGTTGAATATGCGTACATCCGTACGTGTCGCGATAACCCTGAGCCTGACGGCGCTGGCGATTTTTGCCGGCTTCCATCTGTGGCAGTACTACATGTTGACGCCCTGGACTCGCGACGCGCGGATCCGCGCCGACGTCGTAGTCATCGCCCCCGACGTGTCTGGCTGGGTGCGAGAGCTCAAGGCTTTCGATAACCAACAGGTCAAGGCTGGCGATGTGTTGCTGAGTATCGACCGTGATCGTTTCGAAGCCGCGCTGGAGAAGGCGCAAGCGGTGGTGCAGACCCGTCAGCAGCAACTCGGTTTGCGTGAACACGAAGCCAGCCGCCGTGCCAGTCTCGGGCCGCAGGCGATCAGCGCCGAACTGCGCGAGAACGCGCAAATCAATGCCGGCATCGCCCGGGGCGAACTGCGCGAGGCTCAGGCTGAAGCCAAGGTCGCGCAACTCAACCTGACCCGCAGCGAGGTGCATGCGCCGCGCAGCGGTCACGTCACCAACCTGCGTCTGGCCCAGGGTAATTACGTGAATGCCGGGCAACCGGTGATGGCGTTGATCGACGATTCGACCTTTTATGTGCAGGCCTATTTCGAAGAAACCAAACTGCCGCGAATTCGCGTCGGCGATCCGGTCAAAGTCTGGCTCATGAGCGCCGGGGAGGCGTTGCAGGGGCACGTCGAAAGCATCAGTCGCGGGATTACCGACCGCAATACCACGCCCGATGGGCAGTTGCTGGCCGAGGTGGAACCGACGTTTAACTGGGTACGCCTGGCGCAGCGGATTCCGGTGCGGATCAAGCTCGACACGTTGCCTGAAGGGATCAGTTTGAGCGCGGGGATGACGGCGAGTGTGCAGGTGCAGGAGGGGCATCAATAATCGCAGCGCTGCGGTCCACTGTGGCGAGGGAGCTTGCTCCCGCTGGGGGGCGAAGCGCCCCCAAATCGGACGCCTCGACGCACCTGATCAGGCGCAGTGGCAGCTATTTTACGACTGCTTCGCAGCTGAACGGGAGCAAGCTCCCTCGCCACAAGAAGCCCCCGCAGAAAGCCCATCCGGGCCGCAGATGAGCGGTGAGGTCAGCCGATGCTGATCGCCGGCAACGTCGGCAACGTCACGGTCTGTTGCTTGCGCGGCGCCAGAATCTCTGCCTCGCCATCCACGACCAACTCATCGCGCTGGTTGAACACCCGAGTGGCGATACGTACACGAAACTTCGGCAGTTTCTCGAGAATTTCCAGGCGCACAGTCAGCGTGTCGCCAATTTTCACCGGCTTCTGAAAGCTCATCTGCTGACCGATATAAATAGTCCCCGGCCCAGGCAATTCGCAAGCCACCGCCGCGCTGATCAACGCGCCGCTGAACATGCCGTGGGCGATACGCTCCTTGAACATGCTGGCGGCGGCGAACTCGGCGTCCAGGTGCACCGGGTTGTGGTCGCCGGACATCGCGGCGAACAACTGAATGTCGCGCTCTTCGACGGTCTTGCTGTAGCTGGCGGTCTGGCCGACTTCAAGGGCTTCGTAAGGCGTGTTGGTAACCTGGGTCATCTGTCTCGATTCCTGTGACGAATTAAAAAAAAATCCACAAAAAAACTATTCGGTTCTGGGTGGCCGGCGAGCGCTCAAGTCCTGGGCGATCCAGTTCAGCACATCGGCAGTCACTTCATCGCGATTGATTTCATTGAACAGTTCATGCCGGGCCTGCGGGTAAATAGTCAGCTGCAGGTTCTGGCAGCCAGCGTCGCGCAGGGCGTGGGCCAGATCTTTCAGACGTTTGCCTTCGCTCACCGGATCACATTCGCCGCCGATCACCAGCAGCGGCAGGCCCGGATCGATCTGGGCGAGATTGGACGCTTTGCTGATTTGCTGCAAGCCGCCGAGCAAATCGATCCACAGTTGATTGGTGCAGCGAAAGCCGCAGAGTGGGTCATTGGCGTATTTGTCGACTTCAGTCGGGTCGCGGCTCAGCCAGTCGAACGGCGTGCGCGCCGGTTTGAATTTCTTGTTGAATGAGCCGAACGACAGCCATTCGATCAGCGCACTGAGCCCCTTGGGCCCTTGGCGCAGGCGTTCGAGGCGAGCAATCTGTCGCGCTGCGCGATAGAGCGTTACGGGCTGGAAGTTCGAGCCGCTGAGAATCGCCCCGTGCAGGCTGGCGCTGTGGTGCAGCAAATAGGCCTGGGCGATGTAGCTGCCCATGCTGTGGCCGAGCAACACGATCGGCACGCCGGGATGCTGTTGGCCGATATGTTGGTTAAGGCTGGCCAGGTCGCCGACCACTTTGCACCAGCCATCATCATCGGCGAAATGGCCCAAGGTGCCGTTTTCGGCAGTTTTGCCATGTCCACGCAGGTCGGGCGCATAAACGCCGTAATCCTGATCACAGCATGCTTGCGCCAGACGGGCGTAACGGCCGCTGTGTTCCGCCATGCCGTGGGCCAGCAGGATCACCGCCTTGAGCGGCGCGGCCGGCAGCCACTGGTTGACGAAGAGGCGGCTGCGGTCACTCGCGGTCAGCCAGAAAGTGTCGTGGATCATGGCGATTCCTTTGCGTTGGGCTGCATGAGGCTGTCGGGTGGAAAACAGCCTCGATGCATTGTATAGCGCATCCTGTCGCCTACCGTCTGATCAGGCCTCGGCTGGGCAGCAAGATTCACGCGATCAATGACGACCGTGCGCATATTTGCCTGATTCGTTATAGCTGCTAGTGTCCGGGAAGCACCGCTTTTTCGCTTTCTGTTTTTGAGAAAGGACGCAAAGCGGCCCCGGATAGGCTCAGGTAAAGAGGACAAGAACAATGCAACCTGATTTCTGGAATGACAAGCGCCCGGCCGGCGTGCCCCTGGATATTGATCTTGGAGCCTATAAGTCGGTGATCGAGGTGTTCGAGCGTTCCTGCAAGAAATTTGCCGACCGCCCGGCGTTCAGCAACATGGGCGTGACCCTGACCTACGCTGAACTGGAACGCTACAGCGCCGCGTTTGCCGGGTACCTGCAAGCCCACACCGACCTGGTGCCGGGGGATCGCATCGCGGTGCAGATGCCCAACATCCTGCATTACCCGATTGCCGTGTTCGGCGCCTTGCGCGCCGGGCTGATCGTGGTCAATACCAACCCGTTGTACACCGCGCGGGAGATGCGTCATCAGTTCAAGGACTCCGGTGCCCGGGCGCTGGTTTACCTGAACGTGTTCGGACAGAAGGTCCAGGAAGTGCTGCCCGACACCGACATTCAGTACCTGATCGAAGCGAAGATGGGCGACTTGATGCCCACCGCCAAGGGTTGGCTGGTCAATACCCTGGTGAGCAAAGTCAAGAAAATGGTCCCGAACTATTCCTTGCCGCAGGCCATTTCCTTCAAGAGCGCGCTGCGTCTGGGCCGGGGCTTGGGCATCAAACCGCTGAAGGTCGGCCTCGACGACATCGCCGTGCTGCAATACACCGGCGGCACCACCGGGCTGGCCAAGGGCGCCATGCTGAGCCACGGCAACCTGGTGGCGAACATGCAGCAGGCGCGGGCGTGTCTGGGGCAATTCGGCGCCGACGGTCAGCCGCTGCTGCGCGAAGGGCAGGAAGTGATGATTGCGCCGCTGCCGCTGTACCATATCTATGCCTTCACGGCGAACTGCATGTGCATGATGGTGACCGGCAACCACAACGTGCTGATCACCAATCCACGGGACATTGGTAACTTCATCAAGGAACTGAAGAACTGGCGGTTTTCGGCGCTGCTGGGGCTCAACACGCTGTTCGTCGCGCTGATGGACCACCCCGACTTCAAGACCCTGGATTTCTCCAGCCTCAAGCTCACCAACTCCGGCGGCACCGCGCTGGTCAAGGCCACGGCCGAGCGCTGGGAGCAGCTCACCGGTTGCCGCATCACCGAAGGTTACGGCCTGACCGAAACCTCGCCGGTGGCCTGCACCAACCCTTATGGCGACAAGTCGCGCATCGGCACGGTCGGCCTGCCGGTGCCAGGCACAACCCTGAAAGTGATCAACGATGAAGGCGTCGAGCAATCGCTGGGCGAGCGTGGCGAACTGTGCATCAAGGGCCCGCAGATCATGAAGGGTTACTGGCAGAAACCCGAAGCCACCGCCGAAGTGCTGGACGCCGACGGCTGGTTCAAGTCCGGCGACATTGCGGTGATCGACCCGGACGGTTTCGTGCGCATCGTCGATCGCAAGAAAGACATGATCATCGTCTCGGGCTTCAACGTGTACCCGAACGAGATCGAAGACGTGGTGATGGCTCACCCGAAAGTCGCCAACTGTGCGGTGATCGGCGTGCCGGACGAGCGTTCGGGGGAGGCGGTGAAGTTGTTTGTGGTGGCCCGTGAATCAGGTGTCAGCCTTGAAGAGCTGAAGGCCTACTGCAAGGAAAACTTCACGGCGTACAAAGTCCCCAAGCACATCGTCTTGCGAGAGTCGTTGCCGATGACGCCGGTGGGCAAGATTCTGCGGCGGGAGTTGCGAGAGATCGCCTGATCGTTGAATGGAGCGCTTCGCGCGTTCGCGGGCAAGCCTCGCTCCTACAGGTTCAATGGTCTGAACGACACGAACCCTGTAGGAGCGAGGCTTGCCCGCGAAGCTTTTAAGGGGCTGAAGCCCCTATTTCAAAGGCTTTCAAGGTGCTATAGAATTTTTGCTCTAAAAGTGACTATTGATTAGTCAAGAGTCAGAAATGTGACTATGGAGGCCGTTTTTGGCTCTAGTCGGCCCTTGGCAAAGCTGCTACTCTCGGCGCGCTTTGTGACTTCTCGGCCTTGTTAAAAGCCAGACTCACCAATAATCAAACACCAATAATAATCGCATCAAATGCGGTATTTGAATTCGCGTTGCTGAGGAGTGGGCTTCCATGATCGAAGACTTTTGGAAGGATAAGTACCCAGCTGGAATTGCTGCCGAGATCAATCCAGACGAGTATCCGAATATTCAGGCAGTGTTGAAGCAATCCTGCCAACGCTTCGCTGACAAACCGGCATTCAGCAATCTGGGCAAGACAATCACCTACGGTGAGCTGTACGAATTGTCCGGTGCCTTTGCCGCTTACCTGCAACAGCATACCGATTTGCAACCAGGCGATCGAATCGCCGTGCAACTCCCCAACGTGCTCCAGTACCCGGTCGCCGTTTTCGGTGCCATCCGTGCCGGGCTGATCGTGGTTAATACCAACCCGTTGTACACCGCGCGGGAAATGGAACACCAATTCAACGATTCCGGTGCCAAAGCCCTGGTCTGCCTGGCCAACATGGCGCATCTGGCCCAGACCGTCGTGCCGAAAACCGGCGTCAAGCATGTGATCGTCACTGAAGTGGCCGACCTGCTGCCGCCGCTCAAGCGTCTGCTGGTCAACAGCGTCATCAAGTACGTGAAGAAGATGGTTCCGGCGTATCACTTGCCCAAGGCCATCAAATTCAATGACGTGCTGCGCAAGGGCCATGGCCAGCCAGTGGCGGAAGCCAACCCGGCCAGCAGCGACGTTGCCGTGCTGCAATACACCGGTGGCACTACCGGCGTGGCCAAGGGTGCGATGCTGACCCATCGCAATCTGGTGGCGAACATGCTGCAGTGCAAAGCGCTGATGGGTTCCAACCTCAATGAAGGTTGCGAGATCCT
The DNA here is from genome assembly GCF_044746425.1 of Pseudomonas sp. NPDC086112. Lineage (NCBI taxonomy): Bacteria > Pseudomonadati > Pseudomonadota > Gammaproteobacteria > Pseudomonadales > Pseudomonadaceae > Pseudomonas > Pseudomonas sp. NPDC086112. The sequence continues at coordinate 53,129 of NZ_JBIVCD010000020.1, forward strand.
GATCACCCCGCTGCCGCTGTACCACATCTATGCGTTCACCTTTCATTGCATGGCGATGATGCTGATCGGCACGCGCTGCGTCCTGATCGGCAACCACAACATCCTGATCAGCAACCCGCGCGACCTGACGGCGATGGTCAAGGAACTGTCGAAGTGGAAGTTCAGCGGCTTCGTCGGCCTGAACACGCTGTTCGTCGCGCTGTGCAACAACGAAGCGTTCCGCAAGCTGGATTTCTCCAGCCTGAAAATCACCCTGTCCGGCGGCATGGCCTTGCAACTGGCCGCGGCCGAACGCTGGAAAGAGGTTACCGGTTGCCCGATCTGCGAAGGTTATGGCATGACCGAAACCAGCCCGGTGGCCACGGTGAACCCGAGCCAGAACATCCAGATCGGCACCATCGGTATTCCGGTGCCATCGACGCTGTGCAAAGTCATCGACGATGCCGGTGTTGAACAGCCGTTGGGCGCCATCGGTGAACTGTGTGTGAAAGGTCCGCAAGTCATGAAGGGCTACTGGCAGCGTCAGGACGCCACCGATGAAATACTCGACAGCGAAGGCTGGTTGAAGACCGGTGACATCGCGCTGATCCAGCCCGATGGTTACATGCGCATTGTCGATCGCAAGAAAGACATGATCCTGGTGTCTGGTTTCAACGTGTATCCCAATGAGCTTGAAGACGTGCTGGCGACTCTGCCGGGCGTGCTGCAATGCGCGGCCATTGGTGTGCCGGACGAGAAGTCGGGCGAGGCGATCAAGATCTTTATCGTCGCCAAACCGGGTGTGACCCTGACCAAGGACCAGGTGATGGAGCACATGCGCGCCAACGTCACCGGCTACAAAGTGCCGAAAGCCGTGGAATTCCGTGATGCGCTGCCGACCACCAACGTCGGCAAGATCCTGCGCCGCGAGCTGCGCGACGAAGAGCTGAAGAAGCTGGGCGTGAAGAAAGTCAGCGCCTAGTCAGACAAAAGCCCCGCAGATGCGGGGCTTCTTGTTCTGGCCGGGACATTTTCAGCGCCTGTCAGGCCGCCTTCGCGAGCAAGCCCGCTCCCACATTTGATCGCATTCCTTCTGAAGGAACTCGGTTAAATGTGGGAGCGGGCTTGCTCGCGAAGCTTTTAGCTTTTGCTGTTACTGGCGGAACTGCGCGAAATCAACGTTGGTACCGGCCGGGCGCATGTCCTGCAGGTAGGAGTCCTTGTCGGCGCTCAGTTCCAGGCTCAGGGCTGCCTTGCGCTTGCCTTGGTTGCGCACCACCAGGCCTTCGAGTTTCTCGCGCAGGAACACCGTCGGCACTTTAAGGTGCAGCAGTTCGTCGGTATCCGGGGTGTGCATCAGCAAGTGAATCCATTCGTACTGACCAACGGCCAGGCGCGCGACCGGAATATCGAACCAGAAGATATTGCGGTTGCGGTTCAATTCGGTGAAATGGCAGTTGTTGACGCCAAGCACAGCACCGCCGAGTTCCTGGTTTCTGCGGGCAATGGCCTGCTTTTTATCGAGTTTCATAACGTTCCTACGGGATTGGATCTTCAGCGCCATGGCCTGAATACGTTGCGCATTCTCGGGGCAAAGGCTGCAAACATAAAGCCCAACCTGCGAAATGTCCGGTTAATAAATAAATGAAACTCCGGGCAAAGGCCCCCGGTCAATCCTTGTGTAACTACTTTCCCCATTGAAATGTTCGCAGGAGAAATACCATGGGCAGCACTGGCGATAAAGTTAAAGGCATGGCAAACGAAGCGGCCGGCAACGTCAAGCAAGGCGTCGGCAAGGCCACCGGCAACGAAAAACTGCGCTCCGAAGGCGTGGCGCAGGAGAGGAAAGGCGAAACCCAGCAAGCGATCGGCAAAGCCAAGGATGCTCTCAAAAAAGGCATCGATAAGGCGTAATCCGGCATTTGACGAGTAACAGAAACGGCCATCCGAAGATGGCCGTTTTTGTGTTGGATAGGCGAGATATACCCTGTGATTGTTTCAAAGTCGCCAAGTAGGCTACTTTGTTGTAGAAAACGGCCCCTGAGTCGCCATGACTTCAACCTTTTTGCGGCGAAAGGAGACGCTAATGTTTTTTCCGACCATGAAAGGTTTGCCCCTGCATCGGGTGATGATGCGTACGGTCACCGAATTCGTCGACGACGAGATGTCGACCTATGCCTCGGCGCTGGCCTATCAAATGCTGTTCTCGCTGTTCCCTTTTATCCTGTTTCTGATCGCCCTGATCGGTTTTCTGCATTTGCCGGACTTCTTTTCCTGGCTGCGCCTGCAATCAGAGCTGGTTCTGCCACCCCAGGCGCTGGAGCAGGTGAACCCGGTGATCGACCAGCTCCAGCAATCCAAGGGCGGCTTGCTCTCGGTGGGTATCGTGATCGCCCTGTGGACCGCGTCCGCCGGTGTGCGGCTGATGATGAGCGCGATGAACGCCGCGTATGACGTGGTTGAAGGCCGTCCGGTCTGGAAACGTTTTCCACTGTCGATTTTCTACACCATCGGCATCGCCGGCATGTTGCTGATTGCTGCCGCCCTGATGGTGCTCGGGCCGCAGGTGATGGGTTGGATTGCCTCGCAAGTGGGCCTCGAAGATTTTATCGTGACCCTGTGGACCATCGTTCGCTGGCCGGTGATCGTGGTTCTGTTGATGATGGCGGTGGCGCTGATTTACTACGTCATGCCCGACGTCAAACAAGAGTTTCGCTTCATCACCCCGGGTGCGGTGTTGTCCGTGGTGGTCTGGATCATCGCTTCGCTGGGCTTTGGTCTCTATGTCAAAACCTTCGCCAATTACAACGCCATGTATGGCAGTATCGGCGCGATCATCGTGTTGCTGCTGTACTTCTATATTTCCGCTGCCGTGCTGTTGCTCGGCGCGGAAATGAACGCGGTGATCGAGCACATGTCATCCGAAAGCAAGAAACACGGCGAAAACGTGCCCGACGAACCCAAACACCACGTTTCGGGACTGGGACGGGACCACTCAATCAAGCCGACCACTGACGAAGCCCTGAAATGATCCGTGAAATTCTGAAAATGGGCGATGAACGCCTGCTGCGCATTGCCCCACCGGTGCCGACAGAAATGTTCGACAGCCCTGAGTTGTGGCAATTGATCGACGACATGTTCCAGACCATGGAAAGCGTCGGCGGAGTCGGCCTGGCCGCGCCGCAGATCGGTGTCGACCTGCAACTGGTGATCTTTGGTTTCGAACACAGCGAACGCTACCCGGACGCCGAAGCGGTGCCGCAGACGATTCTGATCAATCCGCTGATCACGCCATTGAGCCCGACCCTTGAAGAGGGTTTCGAAGGCTGCCTGTCGGTGCCGGGCCTGCGTGGGGCGGTGGATCGTTATCAGCAGATTCGTTATGAAGGCTTCGATCCCAAGGGCGAGCCGATCGTGCGCATTGCCTCGGGATTTCATGCGCGGGTGGTGCAGCATGAATGCGATCACCTGATCGGCCGGTTATACCCGTCGCGCATCAGTGATTTCAGCAAATTCGGCTTTACCGAGGTGATGTTCCCGGATCTGGACCCAGCGGCGGACGACTGAGATCGTCCTTCGAATCCAACACAAAATCAATGTGGGAGCGGGCTTGCTCGCGAAGGGGCCGGCACATCCGACATCTCTGTCGACTGACACACCGCTTTCGCGAGCAAGCCCGCTCCCACATTTAATCTTTACAAGTCTCTAGTGCTTCGGTTCCAGCCCCATCGCAATCATCGGTTTGCTCCGCGCATAACGGCTCAACCGTTCAGCCATGGCATAGGGCATGGGTGGGTCGAAGGTAAAGCCGCGGCGCTCATAAAAGCCACGCAAATCCGGATGGCAGAACAACCAGACGGGTTCTTCGAGGTGCTTGATGGCGTGGGCGATCAACGTCGCGGCGATCCCTTGCTCGCGACAGCGCGGGTCGACGAACAACCCGGTCAGCCAATGCCCGCCGGCCACCGGCCGCAAACATAACGCCGCAATGATCTCATCGCGTTTCGCGACCCACAGGCGAGCGTCGCGGACTGCTTTCATCGACGATTGGTGGGCGCGGTAAAACTTGTTCATCAACGGCCATAACGGCTCGTCGAGCAAGGTGTACTGGGTGTTGGGCATGGGCCTGGACTGTCAGTGCGCAAAGCGGGTGATTATAAAAGAACGCGGGCGCCGCGATAGGTGTATACCTGATCTCACGTCCCGTATGAGTGGAGTATGTATCATGGCCAAAGGCATGGATTCAAAGAAAGCGGCAAAGAAGAAACCGGCTAAAACCGCCGATGAAAAACGTGCGGACAAGAAGGCCAAGAAGGTGGGCGTGTTCGGCCACTGATCCCGCGTCAACGGAGCCCGAGTCCTCGGGCTCCTTGTTTTTCAGGCCTATCGAAATAACCAGATAATCTGCAAGAAATCCCTGCGCCGTTGCACAGAGGGGGACTGGTTCCCGTTCTGAGCAAAGCCATGCCCCATTACTTCGATGCTGCCCACCGTGAAGAAATCGAAACCCTGCGCCAACGCCTGACCGCTCGCACCGAGTGGCCGACCTGGCTGCTGTTGATCGGCGTATACGTCGGCTGGTTCAGCATTGTCCTGGGCAGCGCCCGATTGGGGCTTTGGTGGAGCACCTTGTTGCTGATTCCACTGATGGTGTTGTGGTTGTCGGTGCAGCATGAATTGCTGCACGGCCATCCCACCTGTTGGCAAACGCTGAACAAAGTCCTCGGTTATGCGCCGTTCGCGGTCTGGTATCCCTACACCCTGTACCGCGACAGTCATTTGCTGCATCACCGCGATGAAGACCTGACCGTCCCCGGTCGCGATCCGGAAAGCCGTTACCTGAGCGCAGAACAATGGCAGCGCCGTTCACCATTCGAACAAGGCCTGCTCTGGCTGAACAAAACCGTGCTCGGGCGCTTTGTCCTCGGTGCGCCACTGGCCTTGCTCGCGCTGGCCCGGGAAGAGTTGCAACGGCTAAAAGCGGGTGAGCGCCAAGCCTGGTTGATGTGGCTTACCCACGGTGCGCTGACGCTGCTGATGCTGACGTTCATCGCCCGCTATAGCGTGCTGCCGGTCTGGCATTACCTGTTGCTGATCAGCGTGCCGGCGCTGTCGATTGCGATGATCCGCTCTTACTATGAACACCGTCCCCACGTGCAACCCGAGCAACGCACCGTCATCAATGAAGCGGCATGGCCGTGGCGCTGGCTGTTCCTGAACCTCAACCTGCACCTGGTGCATCACGATTTGCCCAGCCTGCCCTGGTACGACCTGCCGCGGGCCTATCGCACGCGTCGCGAGCAATGGCTGACGCGTAGTGGCGGGTTTCTGGTGCAGGGTTATGTTCAGTTGATACGCGAGCATGGGGTGAGGGCGATCGACAGCCCGCGGCATCCGTTTCACTGATTGCGAATGAGTTCCCCCTGTGGGAGCGGGCTTGCTCGCGAAGGCGGTGTGTCATGCAACATCAATATTGACTGACATGACCCCTTCGCGAGCAAGCCCGCTCCCACAGGGGATTTTTGTTGCATGGGAAGATTCAATGACACAACACCTCGCTGAACTACTGATGTACGTCGCCCCCGAGCCGATCCGCCGAGCGAATGAGCGTTGGCTGGCGCAGATCGTCGAACAACTCGGCAGCACTCGCCTCGATGCCGAAGGGCTGTCGCTGATGGACCTCTGGCTGTCCCCGCACCTGCTGTTGACCCAGACTTGCGGCTATCCCTTGATGACGGCTTTACGCGGTCGTGTCCGGGTTATCGGTCGTCCTCGTTACGAACTTCCAGACAGCAATGGCGGTAACCATTGCAGCCTGTTATTGACTCGCGCCGACGATCCTCGATGGACCTTGTCAGCCTTGCGGGGCAGTCGCGGTGTGATCAACGGCGAAGACTCTAACAGTGGCATGAACCTGTTGCGTCACCGATTGGCGCCACTGCACCGCGACGGGCAGTTTTTTGCCAGTGTGGCCATTAGCGGCAGCCACCGCGAAAGCCTGCGTTGGCTGCGTGATGACCTGGCAGACCTGGCCGCCATCGACAGCGTGACCTTCGCCTATCTGGCGCAGCATGCCCAGGCAGAAGTCGAAGGCCTACGCGTGTTGGCGCGCACGGCGTTTAGTCCGACGTTGCCCTACATCGCGGCCGCTGGCACCACCGATGAGCAGGCTGAACAGCTTCGATGGGTGATGAATCAGACGTTGAAGGAACTGCCCGAAGTCGCGGAAATCCTCGGCCTGCAGGAAGTGCTGCCGACCACCGAAAGCGACTATCAAGTCATTCTCGATTATCAGCAGGAGGCCGAAGCGCTGGGGTACGGGCGGTTGCGATGAGGCTTGAGGCTTGTGCCGACAGTTCCGTCAATCGCGGGCAAGCCACGCTCCCACTGGATTTCGGTGGACTTGTGGGAGCGTGGCTTGCCCGCGATAGCGATGTATCAGGCGCCGCTTATTTAAATTCATTTATGGAATATAAAAATTCATTTTAAATATTATTAATGAATAAGGCTCCTTGCTAGGATCGCGCCACCGGATCACCGGACATTCAGCGACCCCTAACTCATGGAGCCTCTATGTCCGGCGCCGACCTTTCTCATCGCAACGACGTGGGCGGATTGTTCCGCGCCCACTATGCCTGGCTGTGCACACGGCTACGCCATTACCTGGGGGCCAGTCCCAGCGTCGAAGACATCGCCGCCGAGACCTTCGTGCAGTTGCTCGAATCGCCAGGTCTGACGCCAATTCGCGAACCTCGCGCCTTACTCACCACCATTGCCCATCGGTTGATTTATCAGCTGTGGCGTCGTCGCGATCTGGAACGCCAGCACCTCGATCAGCTATCGCCGATTTACCCGTTCGGCGGACCATCGCCTGAAGATCTGGCGCAGTTTTCCCAGACCCTGACGCGCCTTGAACGGACCCTCGACCGCCTGCCGGGCAAGGTCAGGGCAACGTTTCTGTTGTCGCGAATCTACGGCCTGACCTACCCCCAAATCGCCGCCGAACTGGGCATTTCCCTGCGCTCGGTCAGCGTCTACATGACCCGCTCCCAGGCATTGTGCACCCAGCACAGCGCCAACGAACCCTTGAACCGACCACCCCTGACCCAGAGGTCCGCATGAGATCGATCAAAACCCTGCTCGGCAGTTCGCTGCTGGCCCTGAGCCTTGTGGCTGGACACGTTCCGGCTGCAGAAAAAACCACGCCCATCCACTTCGGTGACATCACCTGGGAAAGTGGCAGCCTGATCACCGAGATCCTGCGGTTGATCGTCGAGAAAGGTTATGGCTACCCGACTGACACCTTGCCGGGCAGTACTGTCAGCCTCGAAGCAGCCTTGGCGAGGAACGACATTCAAGTGATCGGCGAAGAGTGGGCCGGGCGCAGTCCGGCCTGGGTCAAGGCGGCATCGGAGGGCAAAGTGTTTGGTTTGGGCGACACGGTCAAAGGCGCCACCGAAGGTTGGTGGGTGCCGGAATACGTGATCAAGGGCGACCCGGAACGCGGCATTAAACCTTTGGCGCCGGAGCTGAAATCCGTCGCCGACCTGGCGCGCTACAAGGACGTGTTCCGCGACCCCGAAGACCCAAGCCGCGGACGCTTCCTCAACAGCCCGACCGGCTGGACGTCGGAGATCGTCAACAGCCAGAAACTCAAGGCCTATGACCTGACTGCGAGCTACGTCAACTTCCGCACCGGTTCCGGCGCGGCGCTGGATGCCGAGGTCGCTTCATCGATCCGCCGTGGCAAACCGGTACTGTTTTACTACTGGTCGCCGACGCCACTGCTGGGTCGATTCAAACTGGTGAAACTCGAAGAGCCGCCGTTCGATGCGCAAGCCTGGAAGACCCTGGCCGATGCCAACAACCCGAACCCCAAGGGCACACGTTCGATGCCGGCCAGCCTGGCTATCGGTGTGTCGGCACCGTTCAAGGCGCAGTACCCGGACCTGGTGGCGTTCTTCGAAAAGGTCGATTTGCCGATCAATCTGCTGAACCAGACCCTCGGGCAGATGAGCGAAAAACGCCAGCCACCGCGTCAGGTCGCCGAAGCGTTTTTGCGCGATCAGCCGCAGGTGTGGAAGGCCTGGGTGCCGGGGGAGGTGGCTACGAAGGTGAGTGAGAGTTTGTAGTTTTTGTCTTATGTTTCTGTAGTGTTTGAACTGCCGCCTTCGCGAGCAAGCCCGCTCCCACAGTAAATTTGTTGTGAACACACTATTGGTGAACACCGACAATCAAAATGTGGGAGCGGGCTTGCTCGCGAAGACGGCGGCACAATCAACATTGATGTCGTCTAATACACCGCTTTCGTTGGAACACCGCTGGGAGCAAGTCCGTTCCCCCAGCGCAAGAACCACGTTGTCCGGATTCTGAAAAAGCACAGTCAAGGAAACCCGATGGGAATGTCGAACTCCTGAAACGCATCATCCACCGGCCTATAACCCAACACCCGGGTAGTTTCACTGAGGTCCAGGCGTTTGAAACGGTTATTGGAAATACCGTGGGCGATCAGGTGTTGCACACCTTTGACCTCTACCGAGAGTTGCAGTAACTGCACCGCATCACGAGGGCTGAGCCATGCGCTCAGGTCGCGAGCGTTGGTCAATTCGTGACGGTCCGCAAACTCGAAAGCGCCGATGCGTATGGCGATGCTCGAGAGGTTGTGTTTGGCAGCGTAGAACGCACACAAGGCTTCGCCATAACACTTGCTGACGCCATACAGATTGGCCGGCATCACCTGCATGCCCGGTGTGATCTGCCGGTCCACCGGATAACCCTCTATGGTCTGCGCGCTGCTGGCGAACACCAACCGTTTACAACCCGCCGCCACGGCGGCTTCGAACAGGTAAGTGGTGGCCAGAATATTGTTGGGCAGTAACTCATCGAAAGAGGCGGTGGCGTGAGGGATGCCAGCCAGATGCACGATGACGTCGATGCCCTTCAGCACTTCGCTTATGGCGGTGAGGTCGGACAGGTCCTGGCGTACAAAGCGATGCGGTGAATCGACATTGAAGTCGGGCTCGATGCGATCCGTCAGCACGAAGGTGTAGCGGTCCTGCGAAGCTTGGAAAAAGGTTCTGCCGATTCTGCCGCAGGCGCCGGTCAGCAGTACGTTGAGTCCGTTCATGGGGTGCTCTTTTTATGGAAGGGCAGAGGGGGCGGATTTGGTGTTATGGCACGCCATTGCAAGCGTGTTCCATGAACCCCGACCGCAACGCCAGTCGTTGGCAATAGGCGTCGACGGCGGGATAGTCCGGGCGTTCCATCGGGGTCATCCGCCAGCGGTTGACCGACAATCCGATGAGGATATCGGCCAGTGTGAACTGCGGTCCGGCAACATACGCATCGGTTGTCGCGAGTTGCTGTTCGAGGATGCCCATTTTTGCGTTCCAGCCGCGAACGCCATCGGCAATCCGCTGCGAGTCCTGGAAGTTCGGCAATTGCCTGACCAGCGCAAAAAAAGCGTAGCCCCAAGACGGGTTGAGTTCGGTGGCTTGCCAGTCCATCCACTGCTCCACGCGAGCGCGGGCCGCCGGTTCGATGGGCAGCAGGTCAGTGTTTTGGTGTTTGCCGGCCAGGTACCGGCAAATGGTATTGGATTCCCACAGCACGCCGGCTTCGTCGATGAGGACCGGCACTTGTGCATTGGGGTTGAGCTGGAGAAATTCCGGGCTCTGGGTCGATGCGAAACCGCTGCCCCAGTCTTCGCGTTCGTAGGAAACGCCCAGTTCGTCGCAGGTCCACAGGACTTTTCTGACGTTGATTGATGAGGCCCGACCCAAAATCTTCAGCGTATGTCCCATTGAGCTTCTCCGTTTGCTGTTCCAGGTCTCGGGAATCTAGCACGCGGAGCGTGGGAATGGTCGCGCTTCAAGTGCTCTCGCGCACCTTCAATTCAAACCCCATATCCTGCACTGGTTTGGTCACTGAATTGCCGGCCAGCAAGGTCAGCATCAGCTCTGCGGAGCGACGGCCAATGGCTTCTCGTGGGGTGCTGATGCTGCTCAGGCGCGGAACCATGTGCTCAGATGCCGGCAGGTCGTTGAAGCCGAGGATCGCCACGCGTTCGGGGATCTTGATTCCATTGCGCAGCGCTTCGAGCAACGCGCCCTGAGCCAAGTCGTCGTTACCGAAGAAGATCGCATCGACGTCTGGATGGGCAGCGAGCAGTTGCAGGAACAATTCGCCGCCCAGACCCACCGACGAGGCTCGTGGTGTCAGCACTTCCAGGGCGGGATCATACAAACCGGCCTTTTGCAGCGCGCGACGGAAACCTTCGCCACGCAGTAGCGTGCGTTGATCGAGTTGCGCGCCGATGTAGGCCAGGCGTTTGCGACCGCGTGACAGCAAATGCCCGGCAGCGGTTTCGCCGGCAGCGACTTGCGAAAAGCCGACGCAATTGAGCCCGGCCGCGCTGTCCAGTTCCATCATGTAGACGCAGGGAATGTTGCTGGCCTCGATCATCCGCCGCGAACTTTCGGTGCGGTCGAAACCGGTCAGCAACAAGCCGCGAGGCTGATAAGCCATGTAATTGCGCAGCAGGTTTTCTTCTTCATCACGCGAGTAATGGAAGTTGCCGATCAGCACTTCGAAGCCCTTTGGTCGCAAAACCTGATGAATGGCTTCCAGCGTGTCGATGAACAGCAGGTTGGACAATGACGGCACCAAAACCACCACGGAATGGCTCTGGGCCGAGGCCAGGGCGCGGGCGGCGGGGTTGACCACGTAGTTCAGGTCGAGGGCGGCCTTCTGGACTTTTTCCACCAGTTCGGTGGCCACCGTGCTGACGCCGCGCAGGGCGCGGGAGGCGGTAATCGGGCTGACACCGGCCAGGCGCGCGACTTCGTTGAGGGTAGGGCGGCCAGTGGTGCGAGTATTTTTATCGTTTTTAGGGGTATTCATCGGACGGCTTGCCAAACAAAATTCAAGGCACTAAGGTAGCGCTGTCTCGATGCAGCTGCAAATGCGTGAACGAGGTTTGCCTGATCCTCGCTTTTTGGCCTCGAGAACGAACATGCTGCAACCCACAAAAATGACAAGAAGGCGTCGGCAACTTCTGCTTTTGCACTTGAGTCTTACGTCGCAAAGGTAGCGCTGTCTGCGCGCTGAGGTGTTACATGAATCATCCCATCACCGCCCTGGTCATCATGGGCGTTGCCGGTTGCGGCAAGACCTGCGTCAGCCAGTCCCTGTGCCAGCTTAGCGGCGCGACCGCCATTGAAGGCGACACTTTCCACCCTGCCGCCAATATCGAAAAGATGAGCGCGGGTATCCCTCTTAACGATGAAGACCGTGCCGGCTGGCTCGACAGCCTGTGCGATGAACTGCGCCGCGTCGATGCCAAGGGCGAGCGCCCGGTGCTGACCTGTTCGGCCCTCAAACACAGTTACCGCGAACGCTTGCGCAGTGCCTTGCCGGGCCTGGGCTTCGTTTTTCTTGAGCTGACCCCCGAAGTCGCCGCCGATCGTGTGTCTCATCGGCCGGGTCACTTCATGCCGTCGACCTTGATCGACAGCCAGTTCGCCACACTTGAATCGCCCGTTGGTGAGCCCCTGACCCTGGCTCTGGATGCGTCCAGCCACAGCGTCGATGAATTGGCGAAGCAGGCTCATGCATGGTGGCTCGATCATGGCTTGAAACTCGCCAGTTGAGTTTTGCTCCAAGAGATAGCGCTGTCCTGACGGCATTTGAATAATTGCTTTCATAACAACAACAAACAACGGAGACACCCCCCATGTTTGGCATGTCCCACGAGTCATTCCTGCTGCTAGACGCAGTGGTCACAGTGATCGGGCTTATCGTCCTGATCACCAAGTTCAAGTTGCACCCATTCCTCGCACTGATCATCGCCGCCGCCTTCCTCGGGCTGACGTCCGGCATGCCGATCGGCACCATCATCAAGGCGTTCCAGGATGGCTTCGGTGGGGTACTCGGTTTCGTCGGGATCATCCTGGCGCTGGGCACGATGCTCGGCAAAATGATGGCCGAATCAGGCGGTGCGGATCAGATTGCGCAGACGTTGATCCGCGCCTTCGGCAAGGACAAGGTGCAGTGGGCCATGATGTTCGCCGCGTTCCTGGTCGGCATTCCGCTGTTCTTCGAAATCGGCTTCGTGCTGCTGATTCCGCTGGTGTTCATCGTGGCCCGTCGCACTGGCGTGTCGATCATCAAGATCGGTATCCCGCTGCTGGCTGGTCTGTCCGCGGTACACGGCCTGGTGCCGCCGCACCCGGGTCCGCTGCTGGCCATCGGTGTGTTCGGTGCCGACATCGGTAAAACCATTCTGTACGGCCTGATCGTTGCGCTGCCAACGGCCATCATCGCTGGCCCGATCTACGGCACGTTCATTGCCAAGCACATTCCCGGTCATCCGAACCAGGAGCTGGTGGATCAACTGGCGCGCGAAACGGATTCGGCTGAATTGCCGAGCTTCGGCATCACTCTGGTGACCGTGCTGCTGCCGGTGTTCCTGATGCTGCTCAAGACATTTGCCGACGTGGTGCTGCCCGATGGCAACATCTTCCGCGCTTTCATGGACCTGATCGGTCACCCGATTTCGGCGTTGCTGCTGGCATTGCTGCTGTCGCTGTATACCTTCGGCTACAAGCAGGGCATCGGTTCCAGTCAAATGATGAAATGGCTGGATGCCAGCCTTGCGCCGACCGCCGCGATCATTCTGATCATCGGTGCCGGTGGTGGCTTCAAGCAGATGCTGGTGACCAGCGGTGTGGGTGATGTGATCGGCCACATGGCGGTGAACGCACAGATCTCGCCGATCCTGCTGGCCTGGCTGGTGGCGGCGGTGATTCGCATCGCCACCGGTTCAGCGACCGTGGCGACCATTACTGGCGCGGGCATCGTGGTGCCGGTGGTGGGGATGATTCCGGGCGTGAACCGTGAGCTGCTGGTACTGGCTACCGGTGCCGGTTCGTTGATCCTGTCCCACGTCAACGACGCCGGTTTCTGGCTGGTGAAGCAGTACTTCAACATGACCGTGGCGGAAACCTTCAAGACCTGGACCGCGATGGAAACCATCCTGTCCGTGGTGGGCCTGGGCTTCATCCTGCTGTTGTCGTTGTTCGTTTAAAAGCTTCGCGGGCAAGCCTCGCTCCTACAGGAATGGTATGAACCTGTAGGAGCGAGGCTTGCCCGCGAAGGCGATTTAACTGGAGCTGGTTTTCTGAACCAACCCATCCGCCCGAAACATCCCGCGAATCCCGCGCACGGCCTGACGAATCCGGTCCTGGTTTTCGATCAGCGCGAAGCGCACATGATCATCCCCATACTCGCCAAATCCCACACCCGGCGAGACACAGACCTTGGCTTCGGCCAGCAGTTTCTTGGCGAATTCCAGCGAACCCATGTGTGCGTAAGCCTCGGGAATCTTGGCCCAGACATACATCGACGCTTTCGGGTTTTCGACCATCCAGCCCAGTTCATGCAGGCCTTTGACCAGCACGTTGCGACGCTGTCGATACTGATCGGCAATGTCTTTGACGCATTGCTGATCGCCTTCCAGCGCCGCGATGGCCGCGACCTGCAGCGGGGTGAACGTGCCGTAATCGTGGTAGCTCTTGATCCGCGCCAGGGCGTTGACCAATTCCGGGTTGCCGACCATGAAGCCGATACGCCAGCCGGCCATGTTGTAGCTCTTGGACAGGGTGAAAAACTCCACCGCGATGTCCTTGGCGCCGGGCACTTGCATGATCGACGGGGCTTTCCAGCCGTCGTAGACGATGTCGGCGTAGGCCAGGTCGTGCACCACCAAAACGTCGTACTGCTTGGCGAGGGCGATCACCCGCTCGAAGAAATCCAGCTCCACGCACTGGGCGGTGGGGTTGGACGGGAAGCCGAGGATCATCATCTTCGGTTTCGGGATCGAGCCGCGAATCGCCCGTTCCAGCTCGGCGAAGAAATCCACGCCAGGAATCAGCGGCACCGACCGCACTTGGGCACCGGCAATCACGGCACCGTAGATGTGAATCGGATAGCTGGGGTTCGGCACCAGCACGGTGTCGCCCTGATCGAGGGTGGCCAGCATCAAATGCGCCAGACCCTCCTTGGAACCAATGGTGACAATGGCTTCGGTTTCCGGGTCGATGTCGACTTCGTAGCGATCCTTGTACCAGTTGGAAATCGCCCGGCGCAGGCGCGGAATCCCTTTGGACGTGGAGTAGCCGTGGGTGTCTTCACGCTGGGCAACAGTGACGAGTTTTTCGACAATGTGCGGCGGCGTGGCGCCGTCGGGGTTGCCCATGCTCAAGTCGATGATGTCTTCGCCACGACGACGGGCGGCCATCTTCAGCTCGGCAGTGATGTTGAAAACGTAAGGGGGGAGTCGATCTATGCGCGCAAAGCGGCGCGGCGAACCTTGTTCGGCCATTGTTGCCTCGGATAACGTAAGCGCCCGGAACCGTCCGAGCGACGCTGGCCACTGCGGTGGCCTGTGGCGGAATGTAAGGGCAGCTGTGGCAGACTGTCCAGCGTCTATGTAAACAATTTTTGCGAAGGAAATCGGTTGATGGAATTTACCAGCGGCTTTTTGCTGAGCCTTTCGCTGTGCCTGGACATCGGTGTGGCCAATATCGCGATGATCACGTTGGCGATGCAGCGCGGCTATTTCCAAGGCTTTGCCCTGGGGCTGGGGACGTGTGTCGGCGACCTGATTTACGCCGTGCTGGCATTGGCCGGGATGACCGTATTGCTGCAATACGAAGCCGTGCGATGGGTGTTGTGGATTGGCGGATCGGCGCTGCTGCTGTATTTCGCGGCGAAGATGATTTACTCGGCGATTCACCATGAAGCGCTGTTGGCGCAGACCGCTGAAGTCGGTCACAACTCCCACCGCAAGGAGTTCTTTCGCGGGATTTTCCTCGCCATGTCGTCCCCCAGCGCCATTCTCTGGTTCGCCGCGGTAGGCGGAACACTGATCGCCCGTTCCGGTGGTGGTGGCGCGGTCAGCTCGGCGCTGTTTCTTGGCGGTTTCTTGTGCGCCGGTGTGCTCTGGTGTGTGGGTCTGTGCTTCGCTGCGAGCCACGGCGGCAAATTGCTCGGGGACAAACTACTGCGTTATTCCTACATGGCTTCGGCAGCGATCTTCTGCTATTTCGCGGTCTACGTGATCCTATCGGGTTACAACGAGTTCATCGGTCCGGGCACTTTCGAACAGTTGCACGCACTGTAACTGGGCGAATCAGGTTTGGCTTCTATACTCCCAGCCGAACCCACCTTTTGTACCAGGAGTTGAGTCATGGATGAGCAAACAAGCGCCGAGAAGGTCGAGCCACGCTTTGAAAACGGGCACTTCATGCTCATAGCGGGGCTTGGTGGACGATTTACGGCGGAGACGACCAAAGCGATCCCCGACCTATGGGAGAAATTCATTCCCGAGATGGGCAAAATTCCCGGTCAGAAAAGCGAAGTAACCTACGGCATCTGCTGCAATCCGGATGGCAAGGGTGGTTTTGAATACATCGCCGGTGTCGAAATCAGCAAGCTCGACGACCTGCCCGAGAAGTACCGCTGGATCGAAGTTCAGCCTCAGAAGTATGCAGTCTTCGAACACAAGGGCTCTCTGGATGCCTTGCCCCAGACCTTTCAATACATCTGGAAAACCTGGCTGCCGAAGTCCGGTCATGAAGCGGCGGACGCTCCGGAGTTCGAACGCTACAGCGACGATTTCAACCCGAAGCTCAATACCGGCGTGCTGGAAATCTGGCTGCCGCTCAAGGCGTAATGAGCGGGTCGAGCGGCGGATCGGTGATTCGCCTCTCGATGTCGTATTGATGCTGATTTATGATCCCAACCTTTCCCACGCCGATTCCGAGCTGCCATGAACACCGTCATCCGCCACGTCAGCCCCGCTGACCTGGACCGTTGCTATGCCATCGAAACCGTTGCCTACGAAGGTGATGAAGCCGCTACCCGCGAGAAAATCGCCACCCGCATCGCCACCTGGCCCGAGGGCTTCATCGTTGCTGAAGTGAATGGCGTTGTCGCCGGTTTCATCAATTCCGGTGCGGCATTTCAGGTGGAGATGTCGGACGAAGCGTTCAAGGAGCTGATCGGCCACGACCCGGCCGGCCCGCACGTGGTGATCATGTCGGTGGTGGTGCATCCGGACTATCAGGGGCAGGGGCTGGCGAAACGCTTGATGAGTGAGTTTATCCAGCGCATGCGTGCACTGAACAAGTCCAGCATCCACCTGATGTGCAAAGAGCGGCACATTGCGCTCTATGCCGGGTTTGGTTTTGCCTACATCAAGCCCTCGACGTCGGACCATGGCGGGATGGCGTGGCATGAGATGGTGTTGACGCTGTAACCCGCGGGTACTGGAGATCCAGTGTGGGAGCGGCGGTGCGACGATTCGACTTGCTCGCGAAGAGGGAGTGTCAGTCAATATCGATGTTGCCTGACACACCGCATTCGCGAGCAAGCCCGCTCCCACAGGGCCGGTGTTGATCACAAACCTCAATCGATCCCGACAAAGCCGCCGGTCTGGTGCTGCCACAACCGCGCATACAAGCCGCCATGGGCCAGCAGTTCGGCGTGGCTGCCGGTTTCGGCAATTTTGCCGTTTTCCAGCACCACCAAACGGTCCATCCGCGCGATGGTCGAGAGGCGGTGGGCAATGGCGATCACGGTCTTGCCCTGCATCAGGGTTTCGAGGCTTTCCTGGATCGCTGCTTCGACTTCCGAGTCCAGTGCCGAGGTGGCTTCGTCCATGATCAGGATCGGCGCGTCCTTGAGCAGCACCCGGGCGATGGCAATCCGCTGACGCTGGCCACCGGAGAGCTTCACACCGCGTTCACCGACATGAGCATCGAAACCGGTGCGACCTTCAGAGTCCGACAGCAACGGGATGAACTCGTCGGCCCGGGCCTTGTGCACCGCTTCCCAGAGTTCGGCATCGGTGGCGTCGGGTTTGCCGTACAGCAAATTGTCGCGGATCGAACGGTGCAGCAGCGAAGTGTCCTGGGTGATCATGCCGATGCGTTCACGCAGGCTTTCCTGGCCGACTTCGGCGATGTTCTGGCCATCAATGAGAATCCGCCCGCCCTGCACGTCATAGAGGCGCAGCAGCAGATTGACCAACGTCGATTTGCCGGCACCGGACGGGCCGATCAAGCCGATTTTCTCGCCGGGTTTGATCGTCAGGTTGAGGTCGCTGATGATCCCGCTTTTCTTGCCGTAGTGGAAATCGACGTGATCGAAACGTACCTCGCCACGGGCCACCTTCAAAGGCTTGGCCTGCTCGCGGTCGGTGATGCTGACTGGCTGGGAGATGGTCTGCAAACCGTCCTGAACCATGCCGATGTTTTCGAAAATGCCCGTCACCACCCACATGATCCAGCCAGACATGTTGACGATGCGGATCACCAGGCCCGTGGCCAAGGCAATTGCACCCACTGAGATCAACGACTGCGTCCACAGCCACAGCGCGAGGCCGGTGGTGCTGACGATCAGCAGGCCGTTCATGCTGGTGATGGCCACGTCCATGCTGGTCACCACACGGCCGGCCAGTTGGGCTTTTTCGGTTTGTTCCTTGATCGCTTCGCGGGCGTATTGCTGTTCGAAGTTGGTGTGGGCGAACAGCTTCAGGGTGGTGATGTTGGTGTAGCCATCGACGATCCGTCCCATGAGTTTGGAGCGCGCATCGGACGACACCACCGAGCGTTCCTTGACCCGTGGCACGAAGTAGTAGAGGGCGCCGATGAAGGCGGCGATCCAGGTCAGCAGCGGGATCATCAGGCGCCAGTCGGCTTCGGCGAACAGCACCAGTGAACTGATCGCGTAGATCAGCACATGCCATAGCGCGTCCACCGCTTGCACAGCCGAATCGCGCAACGAGTTGCCGGTCTGCATGATGCGTTGGGCGATGCGCCCGGCGAAGTCGTTCTGGAAGAAATTGAGGCTCTGTTTGAGCACGTAACTGTGGTTTTGCCAGCGGATCAGGCTGGTCAGGCTGGGGCTCAAGGTCTGGTGCACCAGCAAGTCATGCAAGCCGACGAATATCGGGCGCAGGACCAACGCCACCACTGCCATCCAGGCCAGTTCGATGCCGTGTTCCTTGAAAAAATCGACGTTGGGCGTGCCTTGGGCGAGGTCGATGATGCGGCTCAGGTAGCTGAACAGCGCCACTTCGATCAGCGCGCCGAACAGGCCGACGATCAGCAGGACGGCGAAACTCGGCCAGACCTGCTTCAGGTAATAGGTGTAGAAGGGGAGAACCCGATCCGGCGGAGCCGCCGTCGGTGCATCGCGGAAAATGTCGATCAGTTTTTCAAAACGGCGATAAAGCATCAGTTCTCCGCCCGCGCACGGGCTCTCCTTTAAACGATATGAGCGGCGCCGGAGACCGACAGCCGCTCAAGCACTCCTGTGCAGATTAGTCTATGCGTTTGGCCGACTTGATGAAGACCGGGTCGGCCGGCACGTCTTTCATCCCACTTTTGGTGGTGGTCTGGGAGTTGACGATGACATCGACGACGTCCATCCCTTTAACGACTTTACCGAACACGGCATAGCCGTCGCCCTGGTCGAGAAAGTCGTTGTCTTTGACGTTGATGAAGAACTGGCTGGTGGCCGAATCCGGGACGGACGTACGAGCCATGGACAGCGTGCCACGCACGTTATGCAGGCCGTTCTTGGATTCGTTCTTGATCGGCGCCTTGGTTTCTTTTTGCTGCATCTGCTGAGTGAAACCGCCGCCCTGGACCATGAAGCCCGGAATCACACGGTGAAAAATCGTGTTGTTGTAAAAGCCGCTGTCGACGTACTCAAGGAAGTTCTTGGTACTGATCGGTGCCTTGACCGGGTCCAGTTCGATTTCGATCTGGCCGTTGGTGGTTTCCAGCAGCACGTGCGGCGCCTTGGCGGGCGTGGCGGCCATCAGGTTGGCGGCAAACAGAACGGAGCCGGCGACGAGGGCGATTTTTTTCAGCATAAGTCAGTGATCCTGAGTAGTGGTGTCGACTGCGGTGAGAAATTCGAGCAGCGTTTGGTTGAAGCGTTCCGGTTGATCCAGCGGGGTGGCGTGGCGCGAGTCGGCGATCACCACCAGCCGCGCATCGGGCAGCAGTTTTACGTAAGTTTCCTTCACCGAGACCGGTGTGTAATCGTGGTCTGCGCTAACGATGAGGGTTGGACAGGTGACTCGCGAAAGTCGTTCCTGAACCCCCCAACCTATGAGGGCATCGAAGCTGGCGAGATAAGCATGTTTGTGGTTCTTTGCCCAGCGCACGGCAATTTTTTGCCGCAAATCGGCTTGGTCGGGTTTGGGAAACAGTATGCGCCCCAAGGCTTTGCCGATTGTTTCCATGCTCAGCAGTCGGGCCATGCTCCAGCGTTTGATTAGCCACCAGTAGTCACTGGGCTTTTGCATTTTGACTTGCGGCTGGCTATTGACGATGCACAGACTTTTGAGCAATTGCGGCTGATCCACCGCCAGTTGAAAGCCGATTATGCCACCCATGGAAAGCCCTACATAATGTGTCGGGCCGAGGTGCAAGTGTTCAATGAGAGCGATCAGGTCGGCGCTGAATCCGGCGATGCTGTAACGCTCACGGGGTTTGTCGGAACGCCCGTGGCCGCGTACGTCCGGGACGATCACCCGGTAGCGGGCTGACAGCGCCGGGATCTGCATTTCCCAGTCCAGGGTGCTGGAACCCAGCCCGTGAACCAGCAGCAACGGCGTGCCGTGGCCATATTCCTCATAGTGCAGGTTGCAACCTTCATGTTCGAAATAGGCCATACGTACACTCCATGTCAGGCTTGTTCAGGGGCGGCGAAAGGTGCATCCAGCGGCGCGGTATCAAAGGTGCGCAGCAGTTCGATGAGAATCTGCGTCGCCGGGCCCAAGGGTTTGTCCTTGTTTGAATACAGATAGAAGCTCGGGTTGCGGCTGCCACCCTGGTCCAACGGTAGCACTTTGAGCGTACCTTCCTTGAGTTCGCGCTCGATCATGTGCCGGGGCAGCCAGGCGAAACCCAGGCCGCTGCTGACGAAAGTCGCGGCGGTGGCCAGGCTGCCGACGGTCCAGCGCTGCTCGGCGCCGAGCCAGCCGACGTCTCGTGGTTGCTGGCGGCCGGAGTCGCGGATCACCACTTGCATCTGGCTTTCCAGGTCCTGGAAGTTCAGTTCGCGGTTCAAGCGATGCAAGGAATGCTCGGGGTGGGCGACCGCGATAAATTCGACGTCGCTCAGTTCTGCGCCCAGATACCCAGGAATACTGAACCCGGTGATGGCCAGATCGGCCACGCCTTCAAGCAACACTTCCTCGACACCCGACAATACTTCTTCGCGCAGACGCACCCGGCAGCCACGGCTTTGCGGCATGAACGCGGTCAGTGCGCGGACGAGGCGGGCGCTGGGGTAGGCTGCGTCGACCACCAGCCGCACTTCCGCTTCCCAGCCTTGCTCCATGTGATGGGCCAGGTCTTCCAGTTGGCTGGCCTGTTTCACCAGTTGTCGGGAACGGCGTAACAACACGCCGCCGGCCTCGGTGAGCACCGCTTTGCGGCCGTCGATGCGTAGCAATGGCACACCGAGCTGGTCCTGCATGCGCGCTACGGTGTAGCTGACCGACGATTGCGAGCGGTGCAGCGCTTCGGCGGCCTGGGCGAAACCGCCGTGATCGACCACGGCCTGCAATGTTCGCCATTGATCAAGGGTCACGCGGGGCGCTTTCATGTTGAGCTCCTCTTGTCCTAAGCTGGCAGTCCTTATTGGAGGCTGCTGAATGAAAAAACTTTGTTGTGTGATGGCGGGTTGTGCGGCGTTGGCGATGTTGCCGCTGACGGCGTTTGCCTATCCGATCGACGTTCAAAAGCAATTGAACGGCTTGAGCATCGATTACAACGCCTTTGATACAGATGCCGATATCGCCTCCATTCAGGTGAACAACTACGGCAGCACCGATGCGATCTGCAAGGTGGTTTTCAACAATGGCCCGGAAGCGCCGCGTAACCGCACAATCGAAGTGCCTGCCGGTAAACACAAAAACGCCACCGCCAAGTTCACCCGCACCATCATCAAGATGCGTATCAACCTGACCTGCACCCCGAAATGACTTTGCAATCCTGTGGGAGCGGGCTTGCTCGCGAAGGCATTGTGTCAGCCAACAGTGGTTTCGACTGACACAATGCCTTCGCGAGCAAGCCCGCTCCCACAGGACATGCTCCGCTTATAAACGAATTTATCGATGCTTTATAGCAGTTATTTGCGCTTTTTCATCGATATGACTCTGTTTAACCTTCACTCCATCGACCTACAGCATTCTCAGATGGAGGCTACATCCCATGTCCCGCGTTCTGATCATCGAAAGCAGCGCCCGTCAGCAAGACTCGGTTTCCCGCCAGCTGACCCAGACCTTCATCAGCCAATGGAAAGCCGCACACCCGGCCGACCAGATCACCGTCCGTGACCTGGCCACCACCCCGGTGCCGCACCTGGACATCAATCTGCTGGGCGGCTGGATGAAACCTGCCGAACAACGCAACGACATCGAGCAGGCCTCGCTGGAGCGCTCCAACCTGCTGACCGACGAGCTGCTGGCCGCCGACGTGCTGGTGATGGCGGCTCCCATGTACAACTTCGCCATTCCGAGCACCCTCAAAGCCTGGCTCGACCACGTGCTGCGTGCCGGTGTGACCTTCAAGTACACCGAAACCGGCCCACAAGGTTTGCTCAGCGGCAAGCGCGCTTATGTACTCACCGCTCGCGGCGGGATCTACGCCGGCAGCACCGCCGATCACCAGGAACCGTACCTGCGCCAGGTCATGGCCTTCATCGGCATCCACGACGTCACATTCATTCACGCCGAAGGCATGAACCTGGGCGGTGACTTCCAGGAGAAAGGCCTGAACCAGGCCAACGCCAAGCTTTCCCAGGTCGCCTGAGCCGTTAATCGCCAGATAATCGCTGGATGGTCTAGTGACCTGGCGCAACCCTTCAAGCCTGCACGCGCATCGAACCTCCCTTTGCACTTGTTGCTCCTGAGTGCTCTAGCCCGATTGAACGCATTAGCGAGATCGGGCTTTTTTTTGCCTGCGATTTGATAAGCGGGCACACAACTCCCTGTGGAAGCGGGCTTGCTCGCGAAGAGGGCGTGTCAGTCGACATTAATGTTGCCTGACCCACCGCATTCGCGAGCAAGCCCGCTCCCACAGGGTTTTGTGTGTTGGCTGACTGTCGCGATGACGGGCAAAACCCGCTATCGTCGCGCCATTCGAAATGAGGCGACCATGGGCTATCTACTTTTTGTCACGCTGATCCAGGCGTTTTCCTTCAGCTTGATCGGCGAATACCTGGCCGGTCATGTCGACAGTTACTTCGCGGTGCTGGTGCGGGTGTTGCTGGCGGGGCTGGTGTTCATTCCGCTGACGCGCTGGCGTCAGGTCGAGCCCGCGTTCATGCGTGGGATGTTGCTGATCGGCGCGTTGCAGTTCGGCGTGACTTACGTCTGTTTGTATTTGAGCTTCCGGGTGCTAACGGTGCCGGAGGTGTTGCTGTTCACCATCCTCACACCGCTGCACGTGACCCTGATCGAAGATGCGCTGAACCGCCGCTTCAATCCGTGGGCCTTGATCGCGGCATTAGTGGCGGTACTCGGGGCGGCAGTGATTCGCTTTGACCGGATCAACCCGGATTTCTTCATGGGTTTCCTGCTGCTGCAACTCGCCAACTTCACCTACGCCGCCGGGCAGGTGCTCTACAAACATCTGGTGGCCCGCCATCCGAGTGATCTGCCGCATTACCGGCGCTTCGGATACTTCTACCTGGGCGCATTGGCGGTGGCATTGCCGGCGTTTCTGTTGTTCGGCAAACAGCACTTCCTGCCCGAAGCGCCGCTGCAATGGGGCGTGCTGATATTCCTCGGCCTGGTCTCGACCGCGCTGGGTTTGTACTGGTGGAACAAGGGCGCGTGCCTGGTGAACGGCGGGACGCTGGCGGTGATGAACAACCTGCATGTGCCAGTGGGGTTGCTGATCAACTTGCTGATCTGGAATCAGCATGAAGAGCTGGGGCGGTTGTTGTTTGGTGGGGCGGTGATTCTGATGGCGGTGTGGATTAGTCGGTTGGGTGTCAGGCCAACCGCAATCCGCTCTTCGTAGGAGCGAGGCTTGCCCGCGAAGGCGGTGTATCAGCCGACATCAATGTTGCCTGACACACCGCCTTCGCGGGCGAGCCTCGCTCCTACAGGGGATATGCGGGGTTACATAATGTGTTTTTCCGGCTCGGGAATGTGGCTCGCGCCCAACACCGCCGGGAGCAACCCCGACCGCAAGTCCCCGCCACTCGGCTGCTGATAAAGGCTCAAGCCAAACTCCGGCAATACCGCCAGCAGGTAATCGAAAATATCCCCCTGAATCCGCTCGTAATCGGCCCACACGGTGGTGCGGGTGAAGCAGTAGATCTCCAGCGGGATGCCCTGGGCGGTGGTTTGCATCTGGCGAACCATGCAGGTCATGTTCGGCTGGATTTCCGTGTGACTCTTCAGATAGGCCAGCGCATAGGCGCGAAAGGTGCCGATGTTGGTCATCCGTCGACGGTTGGCCGACATCGCTGCGACGTTGCCCTGAGCTTCGTTCCAGGCCTTGAGTTCGGCCTGTTTGCGGTTGATGTAGTCGGTCAGCAGATGCACCTGGGACAGCTTCAGCTCTTCGTCATCGCGAATGAACCGCACGCCGCTGGCGTCGATGAACAAGCTGCGCTTGATCCGGCGGCCACCGGACTGCTGCATGCCGCGCCAGTTCTTGAACGACTCGGACATCAGGCGCCAGGTTGGAATCGAAACGATGGTCTTGTCGAAATTCTGCACCTTGACCGTGTGCAAGGTGATGTCCACCACGTCACCGTCGGCACCGACTTGTGGCATCTCGATCCAGTCGCCGACCCGCAGCATGTCGTTGCTGGTCAGTTGCACGCTGGCGACGAACGACAGCAGGGTGTCTTTGTAGACCAACAGGATCACCGCCGACATGGCGCCCAGACCCGACAGCAGCAACAGCGGCGACCGGTCGATCAGCGTGGCGACGATGATGATCGCGCCAAACACGAACAGCACCATTTTCGCCAGTTGCACGTAGCCTTTGATCGAGCGGGTGCGGGCATGTTCGGTGCGGGCATAGATGTCCAGCAGGGCATTGAGCAATGCGCTGACGGCCAGCACCAGGAACAGAATGGTGAACGACAGCGCCACATTGCCAAGGAAGTTAAGGGCGGTTTTGCTCAGCTCCGGCACCAGGTGCAGACCGAACTGGATCACCAGCGAGGGCGTCATCTGCGCCAGGCGATGAAACACTTTGTTGTGGCGAAAATCGGTGATCCAGTGCAGCGACGGCTGGCGACCGAGGATTTTGGTCGCGTGAAGAATGAGGTAACGCGCCACTCGTCCGAGCACCAGCGCCACCACCAGCAGCAACATCAGCGCGAGCGTGGAATGCAGGAGCGGGTGCTGATCGAGAGCACCCCAGAGGTCTTGGGCGTTGAGCCAGAGCTGTTTGATATCCATGGGTGAAAACGGTTCTTCTGTAGGACGCGACGGGGCGATTAGAGCATTTAAGACGTTCCGGATGACGTTTTGAGACAAAACAGGCAACAAAAAAACCACTGTTTGCAGCCGTTTGTATAAAGAAACTCGGCCTTCGCGCTCGAAACCGTTACCCTATGCAGCTGTTTTTTTGTATTTCTTCGAGGTAGCACCCGTGTTTTCCCAATTCGCCCTGCACGAACGCCTGCTCAAAGCCGTGGCCGAGCTTAAATTTGTCGAGCCAACGCCTGTGCAAGCAGCGGCTATTCCGCTGGCGCTCCAAGGGCGTGACCTGCGGGTGACGGCGCAAACCGGTAGCGGCAAAACCGCTGCATTCGTTTTGCCGATCCTCAACCGCTTGATCGGCCCGGCCAAAGTCCGCGTCAGCATCAAGACCCTGATCCTGCTGCCGACCCGCGAGCTGGCCCAGCAGACCATCAAGGAAGTCGAGCGCTTCGCTCAGTTCACCTTCATCAAGTCCGGCCTGATCACCGGCGGTGAAGACTTCAAGGTCCAGGCCGCCATGCTGCGCAAGGTGCCGGACATCCTGATCGGTACGCCGGGCCGGATGATCGAGCAACTGAACGCCGGTAACCTCGACCTCAAGGAAGTCGAAGTGCTGGTGCTCGACGAAGCCGACCGCATGCTCGACATGGGCTTTGCCGAAGACGTGCAGCGTCTGGTGGAAGAGTGCACCAACCGTCAACAGACCATGCTGTTCTCCGCCACCACCGGCGGTTCGGGCCTGCGCGAGATGGTCGCCAAGGTTCTGAACAACCCTGAACACTTGCAGCTGAACAACGTCAGCGATCTGAACGCCACCACTCGTCAACAGATCATCACCGCCGACCACAATCAGCACAAAGAACAGATCGTGAACTGGCTGCTGGCCAACGAGACCTATCAGAAGGCCATCGTGTTCACCAACACCCGTGCCATGGCCGACCGTATTTACGGCCGTCTGGTGGCGCAGGAATACAAAGCGTTCGTGCTGCACGGTGACAAAGACCAGAAAGACCGCAAACTGGCCATCGACCGTCTGAAGCAGGGCGGCGTGAAAATCCTCGTGGCCACCGACGTCGCCGCCCGTGGCCTGGACGTGGAAGGCCTGGACCTGGTGATCAACTTCGACATGCCGCGCAGCGGCGACGAATACGTTCACCGCATCGGTCGCACCGGCCGCGCCGGCAATGATGGCCTGGCCATCTCGCTGATCTGCCACGGCGACTGGAACCTGATGTCGAGCGTCGAGCGCTACCTCAAGCAGAGCTTCGAGCGCCGCACCATCAAGGAAGTCAAAGGCACCTACGGCGGACCGAAAAAGGTCAAGGCCTCGGGCAAAGCCGTTGGCGTGAAGAAGAAAAAGGTCGACGCCAAAGGCGACAAAAAGAAAACCGGCGCCAAGGCCCCGACCAAGCGCAAGATCGCCAACCGCCCGAAGACCGACGCCCTGTCGCTGGTCAGCAAGGACGGCATGGCCCCGCTCAAGCGCCGCAAGCCGGAAGCGCCGGCTGCTGAATAAGGCGCTGTAGCGTTCCCATAAAAAACCCGGACAGTGTCCGGGTTTTTTTACGTCAAAAAATCGCATCAGCTCTTACAGCTGCACGCTCAAACTCGTGTAGGAGCTGCCGAAGGCTGCGATCTTTGATCTTGCCCGTTAGCTCTCAGCCTTTTTCTCTGCCGACTGCAACTCCTTGAGACGCTGATCAATCAACTGGCACTTATCCGGCAGATCCTTGCTGGCCGTCTCCAGGTCCATCTTCTGCAACTCATCATTGATCTCCTTGGCCTTGGCCGGGTTCTGCTCCGTGATCTTGGCGACCTCCTTGGCCAGTTGTTCACGCTTGGCGGTGGCTTCGTCGGGAGGGCAGGCCCAAACGGGGAGGGCACAGGCGAGGCTGGCGGCAAGGGTCAGTTTCAGCAGGGTGTTTTTCATGAGTGAGCCCCATTTATCAATGTCACGGCGTTATTGAGTGGAGGGTTTTTCCACCCGGAAAGTTCAGGTCATGAACCAAAACCCGCGAGCTAGAGCGTTTGTCGAAAACACTCGGAACGGCTTATTGACGCCAGAATGATGGCAACTTAACATTGTGCTATCACATTGATATCACTTCGCCGTTTCGAGGGACCGAACAGACCATCCGCTCGCTGATGCAATGGTCGTTTGTGCCACGCCTGGGACCTTCTGACCCAAGCGCGCATTTATCCCCTTTGACGTATTCGCTCTGCAAACGCCCCCCAGCATTTGCCGTGTCGGGACGGCTGTGTCTGTGAATTGTTCATTCCACTCTTGCTGATCGAAACGAGACCTTTTGACATGGACGTTCGCCATTACGCCTTCCTCGCTGGCCAGCCTTCTGCTGCGGTCAAAAACCGCGAGCACTTCTGGGGCATGCCCAAGCGCGGGTTGGCGTTCCTGTTGGCCAACGTCATGTTCTGGCAGCCGATGTGGGCCCAGGCGGACGGGATTGTGGTGGCCTCGCCGGGCACCAGTCTCGGCCAGGCGGGTAATGGGGTGCCGATTGTTCAAATCGCCACGCCCAATGGCACGGGCCTGTCGCATAACCAGTTCCACGATTACAACGTCGGCACCCAGGGCGTGATCCTCAACAACGTCGCCAACCAGACTGGCGCGACGCAACTGGGCGGCATCATCGTTGGCAACCCGAATCTCACCAATCGGGTCGCCGCACAAACCATCCTCAACGAAGTGGTCGGCGGCAGCCCCAGCCAGTTGCGCGGGTACACCGAAGTGGCAGGGCAGTCGGCGCGGGTGATCGTCGCCAACCCCTACGGTATCAGTTGCAACGGTTGCGGCTTCATCAACACCCCGCGCGTGACCCTGACCACCGGCAAACCGGTGCTGGACAACGGTCGGCTGGATCGCTTCCAGGTCGATCAGGGCAGCGTTGCCATCGACGGCGCCGGGCTGAACGCCAGCAACGTCGACCGCTTCGAAATCATCACCCGCAGCGCCAGGATCAACGCCGAGATTCAGGCGAAAAACCTGACCATCGTCGCCGGCCGCTACGACGTCAACGCCGACAGCCTCAACGCCACCGCCCGTGCCGATGACGGCAGCACCAAACCAGGGTTGGCCATCGACTCCTCGGCCCTCGGTGGCATGTACGCCGGGGCGATCAAGCTGGTGGGCACCGAGGCCGGGGTCGGGGTGAAACTCGACGGCAAACTGATCGCCAGCGGTGGCGACATCCAGCTCGATGCCAACGGCCACTTGAGCCTGGTCGACACCTCGGCCACGAACGGCGCAGTCAACGTCAAAGCCGCCAGCCTCGATGCGCGCGGCCCGGTCTATGCCGGTACGGCGCTGAACGTGCAAACCCAAGGCAACCTGACCAACCAGCAAACCCTCGCGGCCCGCGACAGCATCACCCTGAGTGCCGGTGGTGTTCTGACCAACAACGGCGTCATCGAGGCCGGGGTCAACACCGACACCAGCCGCAATGCCAACGGTGATGTGAGTCTGAGCACGCAGAACTTCAACAACACCGGCAAAAGTGTGGTGGCCAGCCGTAATCTGACGGTCAATACCAGCCAGACCCTGAGCAACCAGAACGGCACACTGAGCGCCGCGCAAACCGCCAACATCACTGCCGGGACCCTGGACAACCAGAACAGTGGCCGAGTGCTGAGCAGCGGTGCGTTGAGCGTGACGGCCAATCAGGTCCTCAACACCAACGGGGTGATCAATAGCACGGGGAATTTGACGGGTACTGTTGGTCAGTTGAACAACAGCAATGGCGAGTTGACCAGCCTGGCTAACGCAACTCTGAACATGACGTCGCTGGATAACGTCGCGGGTCTGGTGATGGCCGGACGTTTGCTGGATATTACCGCCAGTGGCGCGATCAACAATATCGGGGGCACCCTCGGTGGCAAAAATGGGCTGACCGTCCGCGCACAAAATCTCGACAACAGCCAACAAGGTGAGCTAAGTAGTGAAGGTCAACTGACCACCCGAGTCAGTGGCCTGTTGAACAATCAAAATAAAGGGTTGATCCAGGCCAACGGCGCGATGGATGTGCAGGCCACGCGCCTGGACAACCGTGAAGGCAAGATCTCCGGCCTCAACACGCTAACAGTCAGCAGCAACAACGCAGACAACCGCAACGGCGTGATTCGTGCCGATCAGGCGTTGAAGCTGCTGGTCACCGAGTTGGATAACCGCGACAAAGGACGCCTCGAAAGCAAGGCTGCATTGACCTTTGACGGCAACAAACTGGACAACCGCAACGAGGGGCTGCTGACGGCCAGCGGCCTGATGACCCTCAAGGCCAAGGAGGTCGCCAACGACGCCGGCCGGATCTCCGGCAAGGGCGATGTCGAGGCGAATATCGATGCTCTCAGTCAACAGGGCGGTGAACTGGTTGCCGAAGGTCATCTGAAGCTCACCGGCAAAACCCTGGATAACCAGAAAAACGGCCTCGTCGCGTCCCTCAAGTCGCTGACGGTCAACGTCGAACAGGTCGACAACCGCGGCGGTTCTCTCTCCAGCCAGAGCGACATGCACGTCAGCGGCGCGAACCTGAACAACAGCGACGGCGGCAAAGTGCTGTCTGACACGACCCTGGAACTGAAGGTCGATCAGATCATCAATCAGACCGCCGGCCTGATCTTCAGCAAAGGCGCGAGCACGCTCAAAGGCATCGAGCTTAACAACGTCGCCGGCAAAATTGTCAGCCAGAACAGCCTGGTGTTGACGTTCGACAACGTCATGGACAACCAGCAAGGACTGATCAGCAGTGAAGGAACGCTGACGCTCACCGCCGACACTCTGGACAACCGACTGGGCAAACTGTCCAGCCTCGAAGCCATGACGCTCACCACGACGGCTGCGCTGCAAAACCAGGGTGGTTTGATCGCCTCGCAAAAAGGCGTGACGCTGGTCAGCGGCAGCCTCGACAACAGCGACAAAGGCATCATCAGCGCCAAGGCGGCATCCACCGTCACCACTGGCGAATTCAACAACAGCAAGGGCGGCAGTCTGGCAACTGACGGCACCCTCGACCTGACCGCCAAACACCTGGATAACTCGGCCGGGCAAATTGGCAGTCAGCAGCAGTTGAATGTCTCGGTCACGAGCCTGGATCAAGACGGCGGCGAGCTGTTCAGCAACAGTGACCTGACCCTCGACCTGAACAACGGCCTGCTGAACAACCAGCGCGGCAACCTCCATACACCGGGTCTGTTGCTGTTGAAAAACCTCAATGAGGTGAACAACAGCGGCGGCGAAATCTCCGGTGCCAAGGCCTACAGCCTCACAGCGCAAAGCCTGAACAACAATGGCGGCAAGCTGCTGAGCAACGAAAAACTCACACTCGTTATCGACCGTGCACTGAGCAACGTCAAAGGGCTGATCGCCTCTGCCGGCCTCGACAGCCGCAGTGCCAGCCTGAACAACGCCAGTGGTGAAATCCGTGGTCGCGGCGAAGTGGATCTGACGGTCACCGACGCTTTCGATAACCAGGCCGGTGTGGTCATTGCCGATGACGGGCTGACCGTAAAAGCCGCCAGCCTCGATAACCGCCAGGAGGGTTTGGTAGGGGCCACAAAAGCGCTGAAACTGATCGTCGATGACATCGATAACCGTAACGGCGAACTGTCGAGCAAGGCGGATGTGACACTGATCGGCCAACAACTCGACAACAGCGACGCCGGATACATCCTGGCCGGTGGCAACCTTGCACTGACCGTAGACAAGGTCATCAACCGCAACAAAGGGCTGCTGTCCGGCGACGCCGGGTTGACGCTGACCGGGAAAACCCTGGAAAACAGCGGTCGCCTGACCACGCTGAACAACCTCACGGTGAACCTCACCTCGGACCTGGACAACAATTCAGGCAGCCTCGTCAGTGAGGGCGAACTGGCAATCGATGCCCAGAGCCTGAGCAACAACGGCGGCACGGTTTCCAGCGCCAAGGCACTCACAGTCGATAGCAAGGGCGCGGTCAGCAACCAGGGCGGCAAGCTGTTGACCGACACCACACTGACCCTCACCAGCACCAGTCTGGATAACCAGCAAAAAGGTGCGATTAGCAGCAAAGGTGGGTCGAACATCACCACCGGCGTGCTCAATAACAGCCAAGCCAGTATTTACGCAGGCGACCGTCTGGATCTGACCGCCGGCCAGGTCACCAACACCGGTGGCAGCATCGGCGCGGCCACCTCGCTGGTTGCCAACGTCAGAGGCCTCGATCAGCAAGGCGGCAAACTGTTCAGCAAGGGCACCTTGAGCCTGGACGTGAACGGCGGCGCGCTGAACAACCAGGACGGTTTCATCAGCGCACCAGGCCAGTTGCTGCTGAAAAACCTTGCTGACGTAAATAACCGCAACGGTGAAATCTCCAGCGAGGAAGCCTTCGACCTGATCGCCAAACAACTGGATAACAGCGGCGGTCAACTGCTCAGCAATCAGAAACTCACGCTGCAGATCGACAACGCGCTGGCCTCGGTCAAAGGCAAAATCGCCGCCGCGGCATTGCAAGTTCGCGCCGCCAGTCTGGATAACAGCGCCGGCACAATGCTCAGCGATGGCGATCTGCAAGTGACCGTCGACGGTCTACTGACCAACCAGAACAAAGGCCTGATCAAAGCGGCCGGACAACTCACCCTCAACAGCAACGGGCTGGATAACCAGGGCGGTACGTTGCTGGGCGGCACAGGCCTGAGCATCGATCTGGGTGCAACACCTGCCGACCTCAATAACCAGAACGGCCTGATCAACACCAAGGGCGTGTTGAGCATTGCGCACCTGCGTGACCTGAATAACCAGAAAGGCGAAATCTCCAGCGTCAACAGTTTCAGTCTGACCGGCAACACGCTGGACAACCACGGCGGCAACCTGATCAGCAATGATCAATTGACCCTCAACGCTACCCGTCTGAATAACCAGAGCGGCCTGATTTCCGGTTGGAACAAACTCACCGTTTCCGGCGGTAGTCTCGACAACAGCCAGGAAGGGACACTCTCCAGTTTGCTCGGCAATCTGAACATCGACCTCAGCGGTGCGCTAATCAATAACGCCAAGGGCGGCCTGGCGGGCAAAGGCGACGTGATCATCACCGCTGCCAGTCTCGACAACAGCAACGGCATCGTCACCAGTGGCGGCAAGCAGACACTGACGATGACTCAAGGTGCGATCAACAACACCTCGGGTGGCTTGATCGAAAGCAGCGGAACACTGGATATCAGCGCAACCTCCTTGAACAACGCGTCGGGGAACGTCACCGCGAACAAAGCGCTGACCTTCACCGGTACAAGCCTGGATAACAGCAACGGCAGCCTGGTCGGCGCAGACAGCGTCACCCTTGATCTGCTCGGTGCGCTGACCAACGCCAAAGGTGCGTTGGCTAGTACAGGGCCGCTGGTGATCAAGCGTTCCAGCAGCATCGATAACCAGGGTGGCCAACTGCTCAGTCAAGGGTTGTTGAGCCTGTTGACTGGAAACCTGAATAACAGTCTGGAGGGCACCGTGGCTGCCAATGGGCAGCTCGACCTCACCGCCATCGGCAGTGTTCGCAACGACGCCGGCGGCCTGATCTCCAGTCGCGACGCAGGCGTCAACGTCAAAGCTGCGTCCCTCAACAATGCTGGCGGCGCGCTGCAAAGTCTGGGCGCATTGACCCTGGACGTGAAGGGCGGCGCCATCGACAACCAGGGCGGCAAGGTCATCGCCCAGAACGGTGAGCTGAACATCACCGCCGCCAGCCTGGACAGCCGCGCCGGCGTGCTATCGAGCCTCAAAGGCTTGCTGCAGACCCGCCTGACGGGTGTATTGCGCAACGGGCAAGGCGGCAAGATCGAAGGCAACCGCCTCGATCTTCAGGCCTTGGGCGGAATCTACAGCGACGGCGGACGCATCGCCGCCAAAGACGGCAACATTCTGCTTAACGCTGGCAGCGCCACTATCGATAACAGCAACGGCGGAATCTACGCCAAAGGCCTGGTCAAGGTTATCGGCGGTTCGCTGAACAACAATGCCGGCAAGATCAGCGGCGATGGTATCGACGTCGTTCTCGATAGCAACCTCACCAACCGCGGCGGCTTGATTGAAAGCGCCGGTACCCTCGCAGTGCGTGCCGCCAGCCTCGATAACCAGACGGGCAAACTGCGCGCGCTGGGTATCAGCGGGAAAACCAATTTCCAGATCGGCAGCCTGTTCGATAACCGCAATGGCCTGGTGGAAACGGCGAATACCGACCTGACCCTCGCGACGCCGAGCTTCTTGAATGCGGGCGGAACCGTGACTCATGTGGGCGTGGGTGAGTTCGATATCTCGACGGCCAATGTCATGAACGCTGGCGGTTCGCTCGTGACGCGTGGTGGGCTGACGCTGAATGCCGATAGCTGGACTAACAGCAGTGTGATTCAGGCGGGGCGGTTGCGAGTCAATGTCAATAACCTGGTGCAAACCGCAGGCGGCCAGTTGCTGGGCTCCGACAGTTTCATCGGCAGTGGGGTCAATTGGTCCAACGAAGGCCTGCTGGCCAGTAACGGCACCTTCAGTCTCGACTTGAGCGGAGCGTATGGCGGCAATGGGCGGGTCAGCAGTGTCGGGAATTTGGGGCTCACGGCCTCTCAGATCGATTTGACCTCCGCGGCGAGTATCACTGGCGCTTCGGCTTCTATGGTTACCAGCCGTGGCAGTCTGAACAACTTTGGTCGAATCACTTCGGCTGACAGTCTGACTGTCAATGCAGCCTCACTGACCAACAACGGAACTCTTGGTGGCGCCGGCAAGTTGCGCATCAGCAGCAATTCGCTGCTCAACCAGAACGGTCTGATATTCAGCGGCGGCGATATGGACCTGCGGGTGGGCACACTGACCAACCGTTTTGCCGATATCTATGGCATGAGCAACATCAGCATCGCCCGGGATGACAGCAGTGGCTGGAGTTCATCGATCAACAACATCTCGGGGACGATTGAAAGTGTCGGCGACCTCACCATGGCAGCCGGTTACATCGAAAACCGCAAGGACGTGTTCGAAGTGGCTGGTGGTGGGCTGATTTCTGGAGCCATTGGTATCCAATGCAAGTCCTGTTCCTCGTTCGAGGATTACATGCAGCAATACCCAAGCCATCTGGTGTGGGTGGAAAACTATCAATCTGAAATTGCTCAGGACTCTGCTTCGGCGACTTTCACTGCTGGACGAAATATGCTGGTAAACGGCGGGACTTTCCTCAATAAGGTTTCCACCGTCACTGCCGGAAACGACATGACACTCAATCTTCAGAACTTCACCAGCGAAGGTGCGTCAGTCGGTACGTATAGCGTCAGGAAGTCCTTTGCGATTCCATCCAAGAGTTATAGTTTTTGGCACTCGATACTAGAGTACAACGCAGCCAATGATCCTCTTTACGATTCCGGCCAGCTCGCTTATGTAGGCGGTGAGCGGGTTATCCGGCCCAACATTCGTTTGTGGACCACCAATGGTGTTGAGTCGTTCAAGGGGGTCGGGACCAGGCAAGGCGGAGAGCAGACTCCTTACGTGGTATTTGGCCCGGTATGGATCGAGGATCCGGGTAAGCTCTACATACCCGCACCCCACTATAACGATGGTGTACGCACCGAGGCGCCAGCCCTCGTCAAGAATGCGGTTTTTTTTGAGAACACCATTACCGAAAGCAGCCCGTCGTCAACCGCCAATGCTGTCGTTCAGGCCGGCGGCAAGGTCTACATCAACGCTACAAAAAACCTGACCAATACCGTGCTTCGTGACGGCTACGCTCCTGGCACCCGGGGACCACGCGTAGGGTCCACGCAACTCGCCGGTCAGGTCACCCCAACCGTCATCAGTATCAATTCACAGTTGCCGCCGGACCTGGCCCAACAACAGGTCAACCCGCTAGCACTTCCCGGTTTCACCCTGCCAACGGGTGATAACGGCCTGTTCCGTCTTAGCCGTAAAGACGGCACCGAGCAAACGATGGTACCCGGACAGAGCTGGACCATTGGCTCCGTTACGGCCGCTACCACGCAGCGTTCGGACGGCATGCCTGTCAGGCAAGCCACCGAGCTCCAGTTCGACAAGAACGACCCGGTCTCGGTCAAAAAGCGCGAACTGGCCCTGGCCAGTCGCCCATCGGTGAATCTCAACGACAAGACCGCTCAGGTCAACGTCAATGCCGCCGCCGGTGACGGTCCGGTCGGTGTGCTATTGCCCGGGAACCCTTCCTTCAATGTGCCGCGTGTGCAGGGGCTGCCTGACACCAGCGTGCGCTCCAACCCGCACAAATACCTGATCGAAACCAACCCGGTACTGACCAACCTCAAGCAATTCATGAGTTCGGATTACCTGTTGGCGAACCTCGGCTACAACCCGGACACCAGCGCCAAGCGCCTGGGCGATGGCTTGTTCGAGCAACGTCTGGTCCAGCAATCGATCGTCGCTCGCACCGGCCAACGTTTCATCGACGGCCAGACTTCCGACGAGGCGATGTTCAAGTACCTGATGAACAACGCCATCGCCAGCAAGGACCAGTTGAACCTGTCCATGGGCGTGACGCTGACCTCCCAGCAAGTTGCCGCCCTGACCCACGACATCGTCTGGCTCGAAGAGCACGTAGTGAACGGTGAAAAAGTCCTGGTGCCGGTGCTTTATCTGGCCCAGGCCAACAACCGTCTGGCACCCAATGGCGCATTGATCCAGGGCGGCGACGTGACCCTGATCGCCGGCCAGGACCTGAACAACGCCGGGACCTTGCGCGCTACCAATAATCTGTCAGCCGAAGCCGGAAACGACCTGACCAACTCGGGGCTGATCGAGGCGGGTGATCGCCTGACGCTGAAGGCGGGCAACAACATCGTCAACAAATCGGGCGGGATTATTTCCGGTCGTGACGTGACGCTGACTGCCACCAATGGCGATGTCATCAACCAGCGTGACGTGACCGGCATTGATGTCCGCCGGGGTGGGAGTTTGCTCCATCGCGACTATC
The DNA here is from genome assembly GCF_044746425.1 of Pseudomonas sp. NPDC086112. Lineage (NCBI taxonomy): Bacteria > Pseudomonadati > Pseudomonadota > Gammaproteobacteria > Pseudomonadales > Pseudomonadaceae > Pseudomonas > Pseudomonas sp. NPDC086112. The sequence goes on from NZ_JBIVCD010000020.1 coordinate 88,601, forward strand.
TCGATAACGCGGCACGGATCGAGGCGGCCAATGATCTGAGCATTAATGCCGGTCGAGACATCAACAACATCGGTGGCGTTTTACAGAGCGGGCGTGATCTTGAGCTTATCGCCGATCGTGACGTCAACATCACCTCGGTCCAGGATCGCAGCACCAATGCGCGTGGCAGCAACTTCCTCAACCAGACCATTACCCAGCATGCTGCTGAGGTGACGTCGGGTCGGGATCTTACCATCCGTGCCGACCGCGACATCACCGCCATTGCCAGTCGATTGGATGCCAAACTCGATGTTGAATTGAGCGCGGGTAATGACATTCTCCTGGCCTCTGCAGCCAATGAGAGCGATTACGTGTCTCGCAGCAAGAAAAGGGCACAGGAGAGCCACAGCATCAGCCAACAGGCCACAGTGCTGAATTCAGGGCGGGATATTGCGATTTATGCGGGCAATGATTTGGGCATTATTGCCAGCCGAATCAAGGCTCAAGAGGACATCAGTCTCGATGCCGAGCAGGACATCATTGTCGCTTCGGCCAAAGATGAAAGCTCTTCTTACTACTACAAGAAGAAAAACGGTTCCTTCGGGCGCAGTAAAACCACTCAGAGCGAGAGCTACGACAGCACTAACGTCGCTTCGGTCATCGATGCAGGCCAGGATCTGACCGTCAACACCAGAAAAGACGAAGACGGCAGTGTCAGTCTCAATGGGGGGCGCAATGTCACTATCATCGGCAGTCAACTGAAGGCCGGTGATGATTTGGTAGTGGGTGCCACGAATGACGTCTCGATACTTTCAGGTATCGAAGAAAGCGGCTCCTACAACAAAAAAACCAAAACAGGGTTGTTCGGGATGTCGTCGAGCGGCAGCAGCCAGCTCAAGACCAACGTTACCCAAGTTGGTAGCGAGCTCAATGCCGGTAATGATGCGGTCATTATTGGTGGCCGTGATGTGAATTTGAATGCCAGTGTCATCAACGCTGACAACAATGCAGAGCTGCACGCCGGACTGTTGGATAAAACCGGTGACATCAATCTCTCCTCTGCAGACAACGAAGCCTACAGCCGTGCCGAAGAGTTCAAGAAAAAGCTTGGCTTGTCGCTCAAAGACACTGTCGGTCTGTTCGCAGGCACACCGGGCGCCGGCGCCGACATCACGTTGAATGCTTCCCACAAAGGAGGGCGTGAAGTCGTCAGCGTCACCAGTGTCGGCAGTCAGATCAATGCCGGCAATGACGCTATTTTGAAAGCCACTCGGGATATCAACATCATCGGCAGCGGCATCAACGCCGGTCACGACGCGAACATTGACGCGGGCCGTGACGTGAACGTAGTGGCGAGTACCGATCAGCAGCGCAGCAGCAGTTGGGAAACTGATAAGAGCTACGGCATCAAGCAAACGATCGATAACAATGGGTTCAGCACGTTTGTTGGTAATGAAACTATCAAGCACGGGGTAGACAGCAGCGGTCATACCGCAGCAGGTAGCTCGATCTCTGCGGGGCAAAACCTGAAGGTCAACGCTGGTCGCGACGTTAATCTGCAGGGCTCGGACTTGCAGTCGGGTATCGATCTGAAGTTGAAAGCCGAACGCGACATCAATATCGACGCCGCAGAGCAGGCCAGTGCAATCACTACTTGGGACAGCGTGAAGCGTAACGGCACTACAACCACTGTTGCCTACAACATCGGTAATACGATCGATAGTCTCAAAGGCACCGGTAAAGGTGAGGATGGGGTTAGCCAAGTGTCGAGCGTGTTGAAGGCGGTCGATACTCTCGGTCAGTTTTTCAGCGGGCCGAGTTTTGATGGACACGCGGGTGCTTCGAGTACCAGCCAGACTCGGACGCAGACATCTGTTACCAATCGCCCTACGACTCTTTCGGCAGCCAATGACATCAGTCTGGAAGCCGGTAATAACGTCAGCGTGCACGGGAGTCAGTTGGATTCCGGGCGAGACATCAACATTACGGGTCGCAACATCACGCTCGATGTTGCCCATGGTGCTGAAGGCAGTGACGGAAATCAGACCCAGAGCAAGGGCGGCCTCAAAGGCGGCACAACCGGTGGCTTCAAGCTCGGGGTCGGTATCAGCAATGCCGGAAGCCAGGATGAGTCGACTCAAGGCAACTCCACACCAACGCAGCTCAATGCTGGTGGCAGCATCAATCTGGACGCGAAAAACGACCTGACGCTGATTGGCACCCAAGCCGTCGCTGAGCGTGATATCAAGCTCAAGGCAGGCAACGACCTGAATATTCTGGCGGCGCAAAATGCATCGAGCAGTGAAAACAGTCGTCGCAGTTGGGGTGCTGAAGGGGGTGTGATTGCCGGACAGGACGGGTTCGGCTTCTACGGCTCCGTCAACGCCGGTTTGGGTGACCTTGAACGACAGGGCGTTCAGCAGCAGCAAGCCTACCTGTACGCGGGTAATAGCCTGAACTTCAAAAGCGGTCGTGATACCACCATTGCCGGCGCCACCTTACGCGGTGACGAAGTGATTGGTGATGTCGGGCGCAACCTCACCGTGACGTCCGTGCCAAACACCGGCAAGGTTGATGGCAAAGAGTTCGATGCCAGCCTCACCGTGGCCGTCAGCTTCGGTGTAACTGCCAGCGGCTCCTTGGGTTACGGCCAAACCAATGGCAAAACTAACTGGGTCGAAAACCAGACCGTAATCAGTGGCAAAAATAAAGTCGATATACGCACTGAAAATCACACTCAGCTGGATGGAGCGCTGGTGTCCGCCGACAACGGCAATCTCAAACTGGACACCGACACCCTGGGCTACCGCAACATCATCGGCAAGGACAATGAGCACGGTTATTACCTCAACGTCAGCGGCAGCTATGGTGGCGGAGGCGGGGGCTCTCAGGCCGACAAACCGAACAAGGGCATGGAAGGGCCGGAAAAAAGCAGCTGGGCGGTGGAAGGTTACAACTACACCAAGGATCGCGAGCAGACACTGAATGCCACGGTCGGCGCGGGCGAGATTGTTGTTCGTCGTGACAAGGTGACAGGTCAGGACTCCACGGCAGGCCTTAACCGTGATGTGAACAAGGCATATGAGGTGACTCGCGATGACGAGCACCGAACGGATCTGTACGTAAGCAGCACTTCGCTCGGCGCTGTCCTGGATCCTGAAAAGACATTCGATCAGTGGGTGAAGAGTGTCGAGAATTACGGTGAGAACAGCATTGAATCGCTGAACAAGCTGGCGGATCTCGTGTTTGCCACCAACGCCTTCGTGCAAGGCTATGGCGTCGGTATGGCTAATTATGTTCTTGCCAACCGCACTGCTACCCGAGTGCTTCTGAAGCTATTGCGTAACGAGTCAACACGAAAAGAAACAGTCAATACCGCGATCGATAGGATGATGAGCGGGGCTTCAACCCCTGAATCACAAGCGCTCGCCGCACGCATTACCGAAATCGCAGCGACTAATCCTGATTTAGCATTGGGCTTGTTGATTGCTCTTAAGCGCTTGCAAACTCCTCAGCCTGGACGATCGAACTTTTTGCCTCTGGTGATGGCCGGTGGTGCTCTGGCCACCTTAGGGGCGGCGTTGCTGACGGTCGCGAACTCACCGCAGAACCAGGAAAATATGCGCAATGCAGTGAATGCCCTGCTTGAGTCGACGAAAGACGCGGGTCTGCAATCTTACGAGCGTCTCAAGTTGGCCGCTGAGTTGTGGGAAGGCATTCTCGGCACGGCATTTCCAATCCACCTGCTTGACCCTAAATATGGGACGTTGATCAATCCAATAGAGGACACTGACGTTCAGCATCCAGTGAGTGCCGGTGGATTTACCATCCAGCCTTCATCGCCAAGCAATACTGGGGGAAGCACGATCGAAGACGGCGGAGGATGGAGCACTACTTCCCCCGCGGTGGATCCGAATCTGTCGCCAGGTAACATGTTCAGTAGTCCTGTTGACTACGATCATATTATCGGCGCCGATTATAATGGGGATGACAAACCAACTGGTGCTCATACATTGTTGAATGGGGATGTGAGAATTGTTCCGGGAACACAGACTGCTCCTGACGCATCGGGTGTCTATGAGGCAACTGTTCAGGTACCGGACCCGAAGAATCCCGGGCAGTGGTTAACCAAAACGACGAATGATTCGAGAAATAGCATGTTCCCGGCTACTTGGGACAAGGCACGACTGATAGATGAAATTGACGGCGCCTGGAATAGTCCTAACAAAGTTGTAACGGGAACCATATGGCGATCGAAGACGCCATCCGGGGTTACGGTTAGGGGGTACACGTCACCAAGGGTAACCGTTTACCCAATCTATAAACCTTGAAGCAGGGGAGAGGGATGGAACTGAAGTATTACTACATATCGGGGGGTCATCACGCTATTTCAGGGGAGGTACTTTACTTGGCAGCGATGGTTTCATCGGGAGAAAATGCCCAGCGCTATGAGCTGTATATATGCTCTGTGCTGGACGCTATTGCTCAAACCCAACAGGGATGCGACCGACTGCTTAATTGCATTACATCAATCGAAAATGGCTCGGAAACATCCGTCAAGGGCGGGGGGAATGATGTTGAGCTGACCATGGACGCTTCAGGTGTACAGGTCGACATCCTGATCAACGACGACTGGGTCGGACAACCCGAGGGTAAATTTACCCTGCAGGAATGGCGTCTGGTTCTGGAGCAGTGGAGGTATTTCCTGGGACTGCCTGAATCGTTGGAAACAGTAGTTACCGTGAAACTGCCGTAGAAAAAATCCAAACGCATCAGATTTTACTTGTTCGCATAACGGGAAACGGGCAACCAACAGGTCGCCCATTTTCATTCACTCCGCAGCCTGCGCCCGCAACCGCCGACCAATCACATCCATCAAATCACAACCATCTCGTAACGGTATGGCCAGCAGTTTTGAAAAGTCGGAAAGCACCACCGTGTCGCAACCGATCTCGGCGCGGAAGGCAATGTTTTCCAGCACCTGAGTAACGGTGCGGATGCGGTAGTCAGCCATGGCGTGCAGAACATCGAGTGGAGCTTGGGTGTCGATCAGCAGAGATGCCGGGATCAAGTCGATTCCGGTGAGGGGCATGTATCTATCCATAGGTGGAGCCTCGTTTAGTTTATTGAGACTGCCAACAAATCGTCGCCAAACGAAGAGGGTGGCAGCTGTACGCGGGTTGGCGAACCGGAAACGAGTAACCGGCAGACCCGAAGGTCTCCCGCGCACAACTGCCATAAAAAAGCAGTTTTGCGGATGCGGAGGCGCCTGCAAATAAGCAGACAGCTCTCGCACTCGTTAGTCAGGTCGCCAAACCCGGTCGCCATGTGGACGACGGGCGGACTATAAGCTTCATCGTTCCGACGGTGCAAGGCGTCTGATTCCGAGGTTTGCGTAGGACTTTGTCCGCACAGGCAATCGCCTGCAGGACATTCATCAAATCCCACCTCACCAACTCATACCGTCCGTCAACCCCCACCCCCAAATGGATCCATTCATTGACGCCAGAATAATGGCCATCTAACATCGCGCCACTATTCTGATATCACTCTCCATTCGAGGGAACGAACATGTACCCACCCGCCCTCGTGGCGAGGTTGTGCCTGGCTTTGCTGTGCCTTTCTCCGCTGAATCTTGCTCACGCCGCCCCCACCCCCGGTGAAACCGATCTGATCCGCGAACGTCAGGATCGCTTGCTCGAAGAGCAGCGTCGGCGTCTCGAAGAACTCAAGGAGTTACCCGGCAAGGAAGCCAAACCCACGCAACCGACGACCCCAGCCGACGCGCGTTGTTTCCCCATCAAGGACATCGAGCTCAAAGGCGCCGACAGTCTCTCGGACAGCGATAAAAATCGCCTGCTCAAGCCTTACATCGGTCAGTGCCTGGGCGTCACGCAGCTCAACGAGTTGCTGAAAGTCATCACCGATCATTACATCGAGAAGGGCCTGGTCACGAGCCGGGCCTATTTGCCGCAGCAGGATTTGTCCGGTGGGCATTTGAAGGTGCTGGTGGTCGAGGGCAGGCTCGAAGGATTGAAGGGCGCGGAGGGCAGCAAGCTGTCGGACCGTGAATTGGGGATGGCTTTTCCCGGCAAGAGCGGTGAGCTGGTCAATCTGCGGGAAATCGAGCAGATGGTGGATCAGTTGAACCGCTTGCCGTCGAATCAGGCGCAGATGGAGTTGTCGCCGGGCAAGAACGTTGGTGGCAGCGAAGTACTGGTCAAGAACACCCCGCAGAAACCGTGGCGTGCCGGTTTGTCTCGCAGTAATGACGGCCAGCGCAGCACCGGCGAGCAGCAGTGGGGCACGACGTTTGATTGGGACAGCCCACTGGGTCTGGCCGATCAGTTGATGTTGCGCGGCGGTCACGACGCGATGACCGATCACCAGCACACCTCCAACAATGCGATGCTCAATTACAGCGTGCCGTGGGGCTGGTGGAATTTCAGTTACACCTACAGCCAGAGCGAGTACCGCTCGCAAGCGCAGGCCAACGGTTTCAATTTCAAGCAGACCGGCGACAGCGAAAACCATCAGTTGCGTGCCGAGCGGGTGATCCATCGCGATGCCCTGAGCAAGACCTCCCTCAGCACCGGTGTTTCGTACCTGCGCACCAACAATTTCATCGAAGACAGCAAACTCAAGCTGAGCAGCAACCGCATCAGCGAAGCGCAGTTCGGCATCAACCACGGTCGACGGGTCGGCAGTGCCTTCGTCAACCTCGACCTGGGGATGCAGGAAGGCATCGGCGCGTTCGACGCGCAGGGCAACGGTCACCCGGGCCCTGGTGAGCCGGATGCGCGTTACCGCAAATACACCGCCACCGCGAGCTATTTGCAGCCGTTCAAAGTGTGGGGCGAGTCCTTCAGTTTCAGCAGCCTGATGACCGGCCAGCGCAGCGAAGACGTGCTGTTCAGCCCGCAACGCACCAGCCTCGGCGGGCAGTCATCGATCCGCGGTTACAAGGATCAATCCTTGTCCGGCGACAGCGGCGGCTACTGGCGCAACGACCTGCGCTGGAGCCGCCCGGTGACCCTGGAATGGCTGCGCCCGGTGTTCGCCGAATACGGCACCAGTCTCGGTTACGACCAGGGCGTGATCCGTGGCGACCGCTACAACGGCGATCAGCACGGGCGGATGTCGAGCAACTCCGTGGAGCTGTTTGCCCGAGGTCAGCACGTGGCCGCCAGCGTGACCTTTGCCCATTCCCTGGAACGCCCTGACGTGCTGACCGAGCGCGAAGCGCCGATCTATTTCCGCGTGGATGTCTTCCTCTAAATTCTGCTTTAACGAGATTCAAATCATGGACGTTCGTCAACTGGCCTTTCTGGCTGGTCAGCCTTCTGCTGCCATCAAAAAACGCGAGCACTTCTGGGGCATGCCCAAGCGCGGGTTGGCGTTCCTGTTGGCCAACGTCATGTTCTGGCAGCCGATGTGGGCCCAGGCCGACGGGATTGTGGTGGCTTCGCCGGGGACCAGTCTCGGCCAGGCGGGCAATGGGGTGCCGATTGTTCAAATCGCCACGCCCAACGGCACGGGCCTGTCGCATAACCAGTTTCACGATTACAACGTCGGCACCCAGGGCGTGATCCTCAACAACGTCGCCAACCAGACCAGCGCCACGCAACTGGGCGGCATCATTGTCGGCAACCCCAACCTGACCAACCGGGTCGCGGCGCAAACCATCCTCAACGAAGTGGTCGGCGGTAGCGCGAGTCAGTTACGCGGTTACACCGAAGTGGCGGGGCAGTCGGCCCGGGTGATCGTCGCCAACCCCTATGGCATCAGCTGCAATGGCTGCGGCTTCATCAACACCCCGCGCGTGACCCTGACCACCGGCAAACCGGTGCTGGACAACGGTCGTCTCGATCGCTTCCAGGTCGATCAGGGCAGCGTTGCCATCGACGGCGCCGGGCTCAACGCCAGCAACGTCGACCGCTTCGAAATCATCACCCGCAGCGCCAGGATCAACGCCGAAATTCAGGCGAAAAACCTGACCATCATCGCCGGCCGCAACGACGTCAACGCCGACAGCCTCAACGCCACCGCCCGCGCCGATGATGGCAGCGCCAAACCACAACTGGCCATCGACTCCTCGGCCCTCGGCGGCATGTACGCCGGGGCGATCAAACTGGTGGGCACCGAGGCCGGGGTCGGGGTGAAACTCGATGGCAACCTGGCCGCCAGTGGCGGGGATATCCAGCTCGATGCCAATGGGCATCTCAGCCTCGCGCAGACGTCGGCCACAGGCATCGTGAATGTCAAGGCCGCCAGCCTCGATGCGCGCGGCCCGGTCTACGCCGGCACCGCCGTCAACGTGCAAACCCAAGGCAACCTGACCAACCAGCAAACCCTCGCGGCCCGCGACAACATCACGTTGAGTGCCGGCGGTGTACTGACCAACAACGGCATCATCGAAGCCGGAGTCAACGCTGACACCAGCCGCAATGCAAACGGCGATGTGAGCCTGAGCGCGCAGAACCTCAACAACACCGGCAAGACGGTGGTGGCCAGCCGTACCCTGACGGTCAACACCAGCCAGACTCTGAGCAATCAGGGCGGCACATTGAGCGCCGCGCAAACCGCGAACATCACGGTTGGAACGCTGGACAATCAAAATAACGGGCGGGTGTTGAGCAAGGGCAATCTCAACCTTACGGCCAGTCAGTTGCTCAACGGCCAAGGACTGATTAACAGCACCGGTAATCTCAACGCCACCCTTGGCCACCTGAACAACCGCAATGGCGAGGTGTCCAGCACGGGCATCACCACGGTTGTGGGCCAGAGTCTGGACAACAGCGATGGCCGCCTTGTCGCTCAGCGCGGGCTGGATATTCGCCTCGATAATGCGTTAAGTAACGTCGAAGGCCTGATCAGCAGCGAAGGCACTCTGACGGTCAACGCGGCCAGCCTAGACAGCACTCGCGGCAGCTTGTCGAGCGCCGGCGCGCTGGCGCTGACCACGACGGGAATGCTGAACAATCAGGACGGTTCGATCACCACCGACAG
>NZ_JBIVCD010000021.1:0-96564 GCF_044746425.1 Pseudomonas sp. NPDC086112
AACGAAGACACCCGCAGGATGATGTCCAACCGGACCTTGTGGTCGAAGTTGCCCAGCACTTCACCGGCCTGAAGATGACCAGCAGTACCAGCATCACGTCGATGTAAGGCACCACGTTCATCTCGGCGACCGGCTTGCGCTTTTTGCGAGCTCGAGCGATTAAAGCCATTGGAAATTACCTGCTTATTCTTCGCTGGTGTGCACTTTGCGGTGCAGGATCGCCTGGAATTCATCGGCGAAGGTGTAGTAACGGCCCAGCAGGGTTTCGCTGCGAGCAGCAAAACGGTTGTACGCGATAACGGCCGGGATGGCGGCGAACAGACCGATCGCGGTAGCAATCAGTGCTTCGGCAATACCAGGGGCCACAGTGGCCAGGGTCGCCTGCTGGGCAGTTGCCAGACCACGGAAGGAGTTCATGATGCCCCAGACCGTACCGAACAGACCGATGTACGGGCTGACGGAACCGACGGTGGCGAGAAACGGCAGGCTCTGCTCGAGTTTTTCTTCCTCGCGGGAGATGGCCACGCGCATGGCACGGGCCACGCCTTCCATGACTGCTTCCGGGTCAACGCCCGACTGCTGACGCAGACGGGAGAATTCCTTGAAACCGGCACGGAAGATTTGCTCGACGCCCGAATCCGGATCAGGGTTGCTGCCGGCCTGACGGTAGAGTTTGGACAGGTCGATACCGGACCAGAAGCGCTCTTCAAAGCTCTCCAGGGCACGTCGACCGGCGCGCAGCAAGTTGCTGCGCTGAAAGATCATGATCCATGAGGTCACCGATGCGGCTACCAGGATCAGCATTACCAGTTGCACCACGATACTGGCATTGCTGACCAGGCTCCACATGGAGGAATGGTCGACGACGGTAGCTTCCACGCTTTATCTCCTGCTTTGAGTGTGTACCCGCGCCGCTCACGTCGGCAAAGGCCGCACGTAGAGCTTCGGGAATGGCCCGGGGTTTCAAACTGTTGGTGCGCACACAGGCCACCAGAAACTGCCCTTCGCAGAGCAGCACATTATCCGTAGCCCGCCTGACCTGCTGTTTGAAGCGCAGGCTGACCCGGTTCAATTCAATTACTTCAGCGCTTACCAGCAGTTCATCGTCCAGTCGCGCCGGCGCGTGGTAACGCGCTTCGCTGGAATGCACGACAAACAACAGGTCCTCCCCTGCCAGCGCCGACTGGGCAAAGCCCAGCTCCCGGAGCCGCTCGGTTCGAGCCCGTTCCATAAACTTGAGGTAATTGACGTAATACACGATGCCGCCCGCATCGGTGTCCTCGTAATAAACGCGACAACGATGTGCGAACGGCTCAAGCCCGTTTTGCGCGCGCATACTCTAGTGCTTACTCCTCAGGTTGCCAATCCGGCCAGGCAACTGTTTTTCATTGATTCGCGGCTTTGCGGCGAAAGTACGGTCCTGGGACAGCACAAACCCCGAATAAATCAGCGCGCAAAGGTTACTAATCGTCCACGGCATCGAGGAACTCGTCTACCACGGGCATCTCGCCTAATCGTGACGGGATGTTTAAACCGAAGTGCAGGTACGCATGTCGAGTGACCACCCGCCCCCGCGGAGTGCGCATGATATAGCCCTGCTGGATCAAATACGGCTCCAGCACGTCTTCAATGGTGTGACGCTCTTCGCTTATCGCCGCCGCCAGACTGTCCACCCCCACCGGCCCACCGTCGAACTTCTCGATCATGGTCAGCAGCAGGCGTCGGTCCTGATGGTCGAAACCACGCTCGTCGACATCCAGCAGATTCAGCGCCAGGTCGGCGATCGGTTTGGTGATGTGGCCTTTGGCGCGAACCTCGGCGAAATCCCTCACTCGGCGTAGCAAGCGGTTGGCGATCCGCGGCGTGCCACGGGCACGGCGGGCGATTTCGAAGGCGCCTTCCGGGTCCAGCGGCAAACCGAGAATGTTCGCCGAACGGCTGACAATCGTTGCCAGGTCGGCGGTGTTGTAGAACTCCAGACGCTGAACGATCCCGAAACGGTCGCGCAACGGATTGGTCAGCATGCCGGCCCGGGTGGTTGCGCCGACCAGGGTGAACGGCGGCAGATCGAGTTTGATCGAGCGCGCGGCCGGCCCTTCGCCGATCATGATGTCGAGCTGGAAATCTTCCATGGCCGGGTACAGCACTTCTTCGACGATCGGCGACAACCGATGGATCTCGTCGATGAACAGCACGTCATGGGGTTCAAGGTTGGTCAGCAACGCTGCCAAATCACCCGGACGCTCAAGAACCGGCCCCGAGGTGCTTTTGATCGACACGCCCATTTCCTGGGCAATGATGTTGGCCAGGGTGGTTTTACCCAGTCCCGGCGGGCCGAAAATCAGCGTGTGGTCCAGGGATTCATTGCGCCCACGCGCGGCCTGGATGAACAACTCCATTTGCTCGCGAACGGTTGGCTGGCCAATGTACTCGGCCAGGCTGACGGGACGAATCGCCCGGTCCTGGACTTCCTCGCGGTCACGGGGCCCACCCGTGGCAGCGATCAGACGATCAGCTTCAATCACTTAGATCATTCCCTTCAGGGCGCGACGAATCATGTCTTCACTGCTCAAACCTTTCTCCTTGATCGCAGAAATCGCCTTGCTGGCTTCCTGCGGCTTGTAGCCCAGGGAAATCAGCGCGCTGACCGCGTCATTCTCGGCAGTGGCGACTGGAGCTGGCGCATCTGGCCCACCCGGCTGGTTTGGCACCAACGCGAACATCGCCGGCACGGTTTCCCACGCCTTGAAGCGATCCTTGAGTTCCACCAGCAAACGCTCGGCCGTTTTCTTGCCCACGCCCGGCACCTTGGTCAGGGCCGAAGTGTCCTGGGATTGCACGCAACGAACCAGCTCGTCGACCTCCAGGCTCGACATCAAGGCCAGCGCCAGTTTCGGCCCCACACCATTGAGACGGATCAGCTCGCGAAAAAAGTCTCGCTCGCGCTTGCCAAAGAAGCCATAGAGTAACTGCGCGTCTTCGCGTACGACCAAATGGGTGTGCAAGGTCAGCGGTTCACCGACCGACGGCAAGCGATAAAGCGTGGTCATGGGCACTTCCAGCTCATACCCCAGACCGTTTACATCCAGAATCAGGTGCGGCGGCTGTTTCTCAGCCAAAGTGCCGCGCAAGCGTCCAATCACGTTTCAGATCCTTGAGCCTTGGCCAGATCAGTGCTGGCGACTGACAGAACAAAGGTTTTGCGCCGACAGCACAGGCGCAAAACCCTCATTCCATAAAAAATGATTGCTGATGCTATCAGAGACGCAGGCGCCCGCCACGACTGCGTGCTGTGCCCAGACCATGCGGCAACAGACTGGACCGGGTGTGAGCGTGGCAAATCGCGATGGCCAGGGCATCCGAGGCATCGATTTGCGGCTTGCTGGTCAATTTCAGCATGTGCATGACCATCATCTGCACCTGCTCCTTATTCGCCGCGCCGGTGCCGGTCACCGCCTGTTTGACTTGGGTCGCGGTGTATTCGGCGATTTCCAGGCTTTCCTCGGCACCGGCCACGATGGCAGCGCCGCGGGCCTGACCGAGCTTGAGGGCGGAGTCGGCATTGCGGGCCATGAAGACTTTTTCGATGCCCATGGTCACCGGGCCGTAGGTCTGGATCACTTCGCGCACGCCCCGGTAGACGATTTGCAGGCGCTCGTGCAGCTCGCCGGAGCCCGTGCGAATGCAGCCCGACGCCACGTACACGCAGCCACGCCCGGTATCACGTACCACGCCATAACCGGTGATACGCGAACCGGGGTCGATACCAAGAATTAAAGTCATAACGCCTGCAGAAAGAGATCGCGGTGGCTTGAGGATAACTGTGTAGGAGCTGCCGAAGGCTGCGATCTTTTGATTTTCGATCTTAAAGTCAAAAGATCGCAGCCTTCGGCAGCTCCTACGGGTTTAGCGTAGGGCCTGGCAAGGGCTGCGATCTTTTATAAATGCATCAACCGAGCTGTGCGGCCACCGACTCCGGGATGTCCGCGTTGGAATACACATTTTGCACGTCATCCAGGTCTTCGAGCATATCGATCAGCTTCAGAACCTTCTCGGCGCCTTCCAGGTCCAGTTCGGCACTGGTGGTCGGCAGCATGACGATTTCTGCGTCATCGCCCTTGAAGCCTGCAGCCTCCAAAGCGTTGCGCACGGAATAGAAGCCGGCGAACGAGGTGAACACGTCGATAGAACCGTCTTCGTGGGTCACCACGTCATCGGCGTCGGCCTCCATGGCCGCTTCCATCAGCGCATCCTCATCCACGCCTGGCGCGAAGGAAATCTGCCCCTTGCGCTCGAACAGGTAGGCCACCGAACCATCGGTGCCGAGGTTGCCGCCACACTTGCTGAACGCATGGCGAACAGCCGCTGCAGTACGGTTGCGGTTGTCGGTCATGCATTCGACCATCACCGCCACACCGCCCGGACCGTAACCTTCATAGGTCAGTTCGACCATGTCGTCGGTATCGGCAGCACCGGCACCGCGGGCCACTGCGCGATCGATGATGTCGCGACTCATGTTCGCACCCAGCGCTTTATCCAGCGCCAGACGCAAGCGCGGGTTGGAGCCTGGATCACCGCCGCCCTGACGAGCAGCAACCGTCAGTTCACGAATCCACTTGGTGAAAATCTTGCCCTTCTTGGCATCCTGACGTTCTTTGCGGTGCTTGATGTTCGCCCACTTGGAATGACCCGCCATAACTCGCTCCGAATTATCTTTGAAACATTGCCCGCCACGCCATGATGCGCCGGCCAGCAAATAAAAATCTCGACCATTGTATAAAGAAAGGGCGCATCCGAAGATGCGCCCTTCTGGCCAGCCTTACTCAGCTTTAGGCGTTTCGCGCAGACGAATGTGCAGTTCGCGCAATGCCTTGGCATCCACCAGCCCCGGTGCCTGAGTCATGACGCAGGCAGCGCTCTGGGTTTTCGGGAAGGCGATCACTTCACGGATCGACTGGGCGCCGGTCATCAGCATCACCAGACGGTCCAGACCGAAGGCCAGACCACCGTGCGGCGGCGCGCCATATTTCAGGGCGTCGAGCAGGAAGCCGAACTTCTCTTCCTGTTCCGCTTCGCTGATACCCAGCAGGCGGAACACCGACTGTTGCATTTCCTTGCGGTGGATACGGATCGAACCGCCACCCAGTTCGGTGCCGTTCAGGACCATGTCGTAGGCACGGGACAGCGCGGTTGCCGGGTTGGCTTCCAGTTCTTGCGGCGTGCACTTCGGCGCGGTGAACGGGTGGTGCAACGCGGTGAAGCTGCCGTCGTCGTTCTCTTCGAACATCGGGAAGTCGACGACCCACATCGGTGCCCACTCGCAGGTCAGCAGGTTCAGATCGTGACCAACCTTGATCCGCAGCGCGCCCAAGGCTTCGCTGACGATCTTCGATTTATCAGCGCCGAAGAACACGATATCGCCATCAACTGCACCGACGCGATCGAGGATCACGTTGAGGTTAGCCTCAGGGATGTTCTTGACGATTGGCGATTGCAGACCTTCAACGCCTTTGGCGCGCTCGTTGACCTTGATGTACGCCAGGCCCTTGGCACCGTAGATGCCGACGAACTTGGTGTAGTCGTCGATCTTGCTGCGCGGCATGCTTGCCGCGCCTGGAACGCGCAGAGCGGCAACGCGGCATTTCGGGTCGTTGGCAGGGCCGCTGAACACCTTGAAGTCGACTTCTTTCAGTTGATCGGCAACGTCAACCAGTTCCAGCGGGTTACGCAGGTCCGGCTTGTCGGAACCGTAACGACGCATGGCCTCTTCGAAGGTCATGTGCGGGAAGTCGCCGAATTCCAGGTCCAGCACTTCCTTGAACAGGTTGCGGATCATTTGTTCGGTGATACCCATGATCTCTTTTTCATCGAGGAAGCTGGTCTCGATGTCGATCTGGGTGAATTCCGGCTGACGGTCGGCGCGCAGATCTTCGTCGCGGAAGCACTTGGCGATCTGGTAGTAACGGTCGAAGCCGGCGACCATCAGCAGCTGCTTGAACAGCTGTGGCGATTGCGGCAGGGCGAAGAAGCTACCGGCGTGAGTACGGCTCGGCACCAGGTAGTCGCGAGCGCCTTCTGGCGTGGCGCGGGTCAGAATCGGCGTCTCGACATCGAGGAAGCCGTTCTCGTCCAGGAAGCGACGGATGCTGGTGGTCATGCGCGAACGCAGACGCAGCTTCTCGAGCATTTCCGGGCGACGCAGGTCGAGGAAGCGATAACGCAGGCGGGTTTCTTCGCCGACGTCGGAGAACTCGTTGAGCGGGAACGGCGGGGTTTCCGCTTCGTTCAATACTTCCAGCTCGTAGCCCAGCACTTCGATCATGCCCGACGCCATGTTGGCGTTGGTGGCACCGGCCGGACGCAGGCGCACCTTGCCGGTGATCTTGACCACGTATTCGCTGCGCACGCGATCGGCGGCGGCGAAGGATTCAGCGCGGTCCGGGTCGAACACCACCTGGGCCAGACCGTCACGATCACGGATATCGAGGAAAATCACCCCACCGTGGTCACGGCGACGGTGAACCCATCCGCAAAGGGTAATTTCCTGGCCTTCCAGGCTTTCGTTCAGTTGGCCGCAATAATGGCTGCGCATCATGGTAGTGGTTTCACTTCTCGTAATTCGAAATTCGGTTGGAGGTCTTGCCGCACCCCCACACTTGAATAAGGTGCCGGATGATGCAAGAGCTCGCGCGTGTCATTCAGCCCGGGCGCTAGACCCTAGTCAGCTTTGTCGCCACCGGCCAGATTCTTCTTGGAACCGGTCTTGAAGTCGGTTTCGTACCAGCCGGTGCCGCTGAGGCGGAAGCCCGGCATGGACAGCATCTTTTTAAGCTCTGGCGCCTGGCAGGCAGGGCAGTCGACCAGCGGTGCTGCGCTGATCTTTTGAATGGCTTCCAACTGATGACCACAGGAAGCACATTGATAGTCGTACATCGGCATGGGGGTTGTCTCGGCGATCAGATTGCTACCGCGCATGCTGGGCTTTGCGGCAAAGGGCGGGATTATATCCATTAAATGCAGCCTGTGCAGCCGTAAGACTGCACAGACCGACACTCGACCCGATCAACCGCCATCGTCAAGCCATGATGGGGCAATTTCCTTCCTTCAGGCTGTGCACGAGGCAGACAACCCGCACCAGCCCGGTGAAGTTCTTTACCCCGCCGTGACGCAGATGCACTTCGCGATCCACATGGGACAGCAGCGCACTGACCGAGCAGCAATTGACCTTGGCCATATCACCCAAAATATCCCAATAGACCTGTTCAAGCCGCAAACAGGTCGCAAAGCCATTCAAACGCACCGACCGGGATAATGGCTGGGCCAGGCCCATATCGAATTCGCTGACAAATGAATCAATCCTCACGTCCTTGAGTGGACTGACCCTCCCCTCGCTTCGCCTGTCTTGATAAACCATAGCGTTGACACTCCTTTGCCATCCTTGCTGCTTATAAGAGTCATATTCCGTTTCCTTATAAAAGCGCAGGCGCACAGGGATATCTAGATGACTTTATGACCATCGACGTAGGATAAGCCAACAACTGAGGGGAGATCATGGAGCTCGTCCTAGGCCGGACGATTTCCTACGAAAACTGACGCAACGTCTTTCAGCGAAACGGCAAAAAGCCGCGCGAAACACAGCCGGCAAATAATACTCAGCAAGCGTCATGCACACAGCGGCCAGCGGGAGTACCGCTGGACTGCCTGATTTGAGTAGCTGCGGGCTTTGCTGTTAAATAGGCAGTGTGTCGCTACCGCCTATTTTCCGGGGGCTGCGCATAGGCTGATAGCGGGAACGTGTCCAACGCCTCTTATTGTTCCGAAGCGAACCGTGCTCCATCAGCTCTTCCTTGTGATCCGTCTTAACGTGAGTTAATCAAAATGTTGAAAATCGTCCACCTGCTAATGGGCGCAGCAGCCTTGCTGCTGTCCTTCATCCCTAGCCTGCGATCCGAAGCGCTACCTTACCTGCAACAACCCGATGCGCTGTACCTGGCCTTTTTCGGCCTGCTCAACCTCACCCTTGCACCTGTTATCCCTTACTGGAACAAAGGCCCACGTCATCAACTGCAAAACCTGGTCAGCGCCTTGCTGGTTCTGGCTGTGGTATTGCAAACACTGACATTGTTCGCCCCGATGCCTGTTATCGCCGGTCAACCTGCCGTTCTGTTCAGTCTGGTCGTTGCCCTGATCGCCATTCTTTTGCACCTGGCCGTCAGCTTCTACAAATCTTCACCGGCCGCCGCCTCGCCAAGCTATGACATGAGCAACCGCGATACCGGCACCGTCAAGTGGTTCAATACCTCCAAAGGCTTCGGCTTTATTTCCCGTGATTCCGGCGATGATATTTTCGTGCACTTCCGGGCAATTCGCGGTGAAGGCCACCGTGTTCTGGTCGAAGGCCAGCGCGTGGAGTTCTCTGTCATGAACCGTGACAAAGGCCTGCAAGCCGAAGATGTGATCGCCGCCCTGCCGCGTCGCTGATTCCAAGGCTAAAAAAAACCGCGAACAGCCCAGGCTGTTCGCGGTTTTTTTATGGCCTGCTCTTCACTAATGTGGCTCAGTAATGCGGCGGTGGCGCCTCTTCTTCGAAGGACTCGAACTGACCGGCCATTTCCTCTTGCCGCTTGAGCAATGCGGCCATTTGCAGTTGCAGACGCTCCACTGCGCGTTGCTGCGTCGCCAGCACATCACTCAATGCCTGGATGGTGTCATCCTGGAACGCCAACTGGCTTTCCAGATCGGTAACGCGTTCTTCCAGGCTCATGTTTTAGCCCTCCAGAAACGTGAAGTCATCGGTCAACACCAGACGCAGCCGTTCGCGAATTGTCGCGATCTGCTCTGGACTGTAGGGTTTGGCCGGCTGCTTGCCCCAGACCGGAGCTGGCCAGGCGGCGTCCTCACGCTTGCGCACAATCACATGCATGTGCAACTGGCTGACGACATTACCCAGGGCCGCAACGTTCAACTTGTCCGCATCGAACGAGTCCTTGAGCATTTCCGCCAGTGCGGTGGTTTCCTGCCACAGCTGCTGTTGATCTGCGACATCTAATTGAAATATCTCACTGATATCCTCGCGGCGGGGCACGAGGATGAACCACGGGTAGTTCGAATCATTGGACAACAGCAACCGACAGAGCGGGAAATCGCCGATAGGCAACGTGTCTTGTTGAAGTCGTGGATCTAAAGCGAACACAGCGCACACTCCCCTCTGGTGATCTTTTTTCAGCTTAGCGCCCCATTGCGAATGACGGCGCACCAAGCGACAGGACGGCAGCATACCTGCGAACGCCACACGCTTCACGACGAACTGCCACCGGCTGCGCCCTACGGGCGCCCCGACATGAGCCATTTTGATCCGGTATGCACCATGACAGAACCAGCCGCCGCACAAAAAATGCCGAAATGACCGATAAACGACGGGCCGTTCGAATCCACGACAAAGCGACACTGTGTGAATTCGGTACAACAATTGAAATTTTTTGCACCAAAACCGCACAACGCGTCTACGCTCAGTGCGTCAGCATCCGCTAACTACTCACTGGCGGGGTGAACCGGTAACGTTTTTGGTTGTCGCCCCCACTGGATCGATGTGGTAAACACGATGCGAAGCATGGCGTCAAGCTCAGGTAAAAAGAGCTTGAACCCCCCGGTTTTATGAGGTTTTTACAGCAACAGGCAGGCCTTTGGAAAAAAACAGCAACAGAATTCCGATTTGTGCACGCTTGTTGCATTCACACCCGTATCGTCTATAAGCGCTCCGCTGGAAGTGGAAGCCTTAAGGCCAATAAAAACAGCGGCAGGGTTGCCCGATGGAGATTCAAGTGCAGGACAAGGGACTCTTTTTTACCGACGCTCAAGCCATGGAAAACAACGTTGAAGTTGTCAGTCCGATTGCGTCGGAATTGTGAATTTGCGACATCTACCCAGCCATTTGCGACAGGGTCGTAAAGAAGCTGAAAGGTTAGATGCGCAAGTATCGCCAACATGGTCGGCGTGATATAAGTTTGCGCCGACACAAAAAGAAAGAGCCGCCCGGATAATAAAACAGGCGGGACGGCAGTACTCTTCTAAAAACCAAAGGAGCAAATCACGATGCGCGTGATGAAGTGGAGCATGATCGCACTGGCAGTTGCAGCAGCAGCCAGTACTCAAATGGCTACGGCCGCACCTTTCGTAAGTGACCAGGCTGAAGCCAAAGGTTTTGTTGAAGACGCCAAGTTCGACTTGCTGCTTCGCAACTATTACTTCAACCGTGACAAGAAAGACGGCGCAGTCGATGACAAAGACTGGACCCAGGGTTTCCACGGTGTATTCAGCTCTGGTTACACCCAAGGTACTGTCGGCGTAGGTGTTGACGCGTTCGGTTACCTGGGTATCAAACTGGACGGCGAAGACAAGTACTCCGGTTCGGGCAACCTGAGCCGCGATTCCCAAGGCCGTAACCACGACGACTTCGGTAAAGCCGGTGGAGCCGTCAAACTTCGTGTCTCCAAGACTGAACTGAAGTTCGGTGAGATGCAGCCAAGCACCTCTCCAGTGTTCGCCGTCGGCGGCTCCCGCCTGCTGCCTCAAACCGCTACCGGTTTCCAACTGCAGAGCAGCGAAATCACCAACTTGGACCTGGAAGCCGGTCACTTCTACTCGTCCTCCAGCCAGGACGAGATGAACAGCGACGGTGAGTTGCACTCCCAGTACGCGAGCTTTCCTGATGACGGTCAACCTGTAACCGGCAGGACCATGGACTATGCCGGCGGCAAATACGGCATCAACGACAACCTGAGCGTTTCGCTCTACGGTTCCAAGTTCAAAGACATCTGGAACCAGTACTACGCCAATGTGAACTACACCATCCCAATGGGTGGCGATCAGTCGCTCAACCTGGACGGCAACATCTACCGCACCACCGATTCCGGTAGCGCCAAAGCGGGCGACATCAGCAACACCACGTACTCGCTGGCAGGCGCTTACTCGTTCCTGAAGGCTCACACCGTTACTCTCGCCTTCCAGAAAGTTAACGGCGACACCCCGTTCGACTACGTCGGTGTGGGCGATAACAACCGTGGCGGCGACTCGATCTTCCTCGCCAACTCCATCCAGTACTCTGACTTCAACGCTCCAAACGAAAAATCTGTACAAGTTCGTTATGACCTGAAGATGGCTGAGTACGGCGTACCTGGTTTGAGCTTCATGACCCGTTACGCTAAAGGTTGGGATATCGACGGCACCAAAATGGATGCCGATAGCCCATACCGCCTGTACGGCTACGGCGAAGATGGCAAGCACCACGAAACCAACCTCGAAGCCAAATACGTAGTTCAGGCAGGCCCTGCGAAAGATCTGTCCTTCCGCATTCGTCAGGCATGGCACCGCGCCAATACCGACCAGGCTGAAGGCGATATCAACGAGTTCCGCCTGATCGTCGACTACCCGATTTCGGTTCTGTAATTGCCGAAAGCTAATTCGCGGTAATCAAAAAAAGGCCCATCTTCGGATGGGCCTTTTTTATTGGTTACAGCATTGTGTTTAACGGATCGGGCTCTTGCAGAACAAGTCTGACCGAAAGGTCAAACATGTATCGAAGACCAATCATTACACCGTTGCCGATTCCTGCATCACTCGAATAACCCGCTGCGGAAATGGAATATCAATACCGGCAGTCTTCAAACGATCGCGCGATTGTTCGTTAAACATGAACATCACATTCCAGTAGTCAGCGGTCTTCACCCACACTCGCAGGGAAACAGTGATCGAACTGTCACCCAGCATGGAAATCACCGCTTCCGGCGCCGGATCAGCCAATACGCGCGGGTCCTTGGCCAGATCCAGCAACACTTCACGGGCCTTCTGCAAGTCCGCCTCGTAAGCCACACCTACATCAAATACCACTTTGCGGGTCGGCTGACGGTTGGTGTTGGTGATAATGCCGTTCGACAGATTGCCGTTAGGCACGATGATGGTTTTGTTATCGCCGGTACGCAGTACGGTGTGGAAGATCTGGATGCTATCAACAGTACCCGCAACACCTTGAGCTTCGATCCAGTCACCGATGCGGAACGGGCGGAACAACAGAATCAGCACGCCGCCAGCGAAGTTCGCCAGGCTGCCCTGCAACGCCAGACCGATCGCCAGGCCAGCAGCACCGATCGCTGCGACGAACGAGGTGGTTTCCACGCCGATCATCGACGCCACGCTGACGATCAGCAGAATCTTGAGGATGATGTTCGCCAGGTTGCTGATGAAACCTTGCAGCGCCAGGTCGGCATTACGCAACGCCAGCAGGCCGCCGAGTTTTTGCGTGACTTTGTTGATCAGCCACCAGCCGATGGCCAGGGTAATCACCGCCAACAGCACGCGACTACCGTATTCCATGATCATCGGAATCCAGGCTTGGGATGCCTTGACCAGATTGTCCACTTCAGTATTCAAATCCATCTACTTTCTCCTGATTTCCGGCCATCCGGCACGCGAAAAATAAGCGGCAGAAAGACCCGCCGGGTTAAACACAATCGAGGTGGGAGCGGGCTTGCTCGCGAAAGCGGCGTGTCATTCAACAGTGATGTCGACTGATACGCCGCTTTCGCGAGCAAGCCCGCTCCCACAGGTTCCCGCTTGAAAGTCAGTCGCGGAAGTTGTTGAACTGCAGTGGCATGTCGAACGTCTTGGCGCGCAGGGCGGCAATCGCTTCCTGCAAATCGTCACGCTTCTTGCCGGTAATGCGCACTTGCTCGCCCTGAATGGCGGCCTGGACCTTGAGCTTGGCGTCTTTGACGTGAGCGACGATTTTCTTCGCCAGCTCTTTGTCGATGCCTTCCTTGAGGACCGCTTCCTGCTTCATCAACTTGCCCGACGCGTAGGCATCCTTGACTTCAAGGCACTGCACGTCGATCTTGCGCTTGACCAGAGCCAGCTTGAGGATCTCGATCATCGCTTCGAGCTGGAAATCGGCTTCCGCGGTCAGGTTGACGGTCAGGTCCTTTTCCTTGAACTCGAAGGTGCCTTTGCCTTTCAGGTCATAACGACGATCGAGTTCCTTGACGGCGTTCTCGACCGCGTTGGTGACTTCGTGTTTGTCCAGTTCGGATACCACGTCGAACGACGGCATGTAATCTCTCCAATAAAAAGGCACGCTCGATAAGGATGGAGCGCGCTTGGCTTGCGGTTAAAATCGGGCTCATTATAACGGGTCTTTTCCAACCGATACTGCGAGCCTCACATGCCAGCGTCAAACCGAGCAGAAAGTTGATGTCTACCCCTTGGCACATTCTCGGCGCCGGCAGCCTCGGCACCCTTTGGGCCACACGTCTGGCGCGGGCTGACGTACCGGTCAGGTTGATCGTGCGGGACGCGACACGCTTACAGGCCTATCAGACGGCGGGCGGTTTGACGCTGGTCGAACACGGCGAAGCTCAGCTGTATCCGGTGCCCGGCGAAACAGCCGACAGCGACGAGCCCATCAGCCGCCTGCTGGTGGCCTGCAAAGCCTACGACGCCGAGAAAGCCGTGGCCCGCCTCGCCCACCGCCTGACACCCGACGCCGAACTGATCCTGCTGCAGAACGGCCTCGGTAGTCAGGACGCGGTTGCCGCGCAGGTGCCTCAGGCGCGCTGCATCTTCGCCTCCAGTACCGAAGGCGCGTTTCGCGATGGCGACTGGCGTGTGGTGTTCGCCGGTCACGGCTACACCTGGCTGGGCGATGCGGGCCATCCAGTAGCGCCGATCTGGCTGGAGGACTTGAGCGCCGCCGGTATTCCCCATGAGTGGAGCACCGACATCCTCACAAGGCTGTGGCGAAAACTGGCGCTCAATTGTGCGATCAACCCACTGACCGTACTGCACGAATGCCGCAACGGTGGTTTGCAACAGCATCATTGCGAAGTCGCCACCCTGTGCGCCGAGCTCACCGAACTGCTGGAGCGCTGCGGCCAGCCGGCAGCGGCGGAGAACCTCCGGGAGGAAGTCGAACGAGTGATCAAGGCCACAGCGGCCAATTTCTCCTCGATGTACCAGGACGTCGCGAGTCAGCGCCGCACAGAAATCAGCTACCTGTTGGGCCATGCCTGCAAGGTCGCGTCGCGGCATCAGTTGAACCTGCCCCACCTCAGTCAATTGCAGGAGCGCCTGATTGCTCATCTGCGCAGCCTTGGATTGCCCAGCGACTGAGCAGCGGCTACGCTGGCCACTTGTTCCTTTTCAGCGATGAACCTGATGCCATTGCGCCAGCGCCTTGAAAACCTTCCAGTCGGCCAGAAATTGCTGGCCGCCCTGCTGGTGCTGTTGACCACCGTTTTGCTGGTCGCCAACCTGACCTTTATCAGCGCCGCCTATTACATCTCCCAGGAAAGCATGGCCCCCCAAGCCTTGCAGACCATCGGCCGACTGGTGTCCAACCCAAGCCTGATCTCCGACGCCTTGAAGTCACCGCAAACCGCCCAGCGTCTGCTCAACGAGCTCAACAGCTATACACCGTTGCGTGCAGCAGCGCTCTATGACGGCAAAGGTGTGCTTCTGGCGCAGCTGCAGCAGGGCGACGAGCTCCATCTACCGGAGCATTTCCGGCATCTGGAAGCCTGGCAAGCCACCGAGTTTCGCAGCAACCAAGTGATCACCCTGCCCCGCCCCGGTACCGCGCCGGGGCACTTGCTGCTGGTAGCCAGCAGCGAATTGCCGATGGCGTTCTACACCGGGACCCTGACCGCCAGTTTGGGGATTCTGATCTTCAGCGTGCTGTTATGGCTGGTGATTGCCCGGCAGATCAAACGCCTGATTACCCGGCCGATCCATCAGCTCGAAGAGTTGTCCCGGCAAGTGACCCGGGAAGAGAACTACGCCCTACGCGCCTCTCGCGGCAACCACGACGAAATCGGCAGCCTCGCCGAAGCGTTCAACACCATGCTCTCGCGCATCGAGGCCCGGGAGCAGCAGCTCAAGCGCGCCCGCGATGATTCCCAGGCCGCTTACGACCAGGCTCAGGGGCTGGCCGAAGAAACCCGTCACACCAACCGCAAGCTGGAACTGGAAGTTCAGGTGCGCAGCAAGATCGAAAAGAAACTCACCGGTTTCCAGAACTACCTCAACAGCATCATCGACTCCATGCCGTCGGCCTTGATCGCCCTCGACGAGCAGCTCTACGTAACCCAGTGGAATCAGGAAGCCAGCGCCCTGTCCGGCACGCGCCTGGACGAAGCCTTGAACCAACCGATCTTCCTCGCCTTCGAACCGCTCAAACCGTTCCTGCCGCAACTCAGGCAAACCGTCGAGCAGCACACGGTGGCGAAGATCGAACGAGTTACCTGGCTCAAGGACGATGAACCCAAGCATTACGCCCTGACGTTCTACCCATTGATGGGCGGTGCCGGGCGCGGCGTGGTGATCCGGATCGACGACATCACCCAGCGGCTGTCCCTGGAAGAAATGATGGTGCAGTCGGAAAAAATGCTCTCGGTCGGTGGCCTCGCCGCCGGCATGGCCCACGAAATCAATAATCCACTGGGTGCAATCCTGCACAACGTGCAGAACATTCGTCGGCGCCTGTCACCCGATCTGCCGAAGAACCTCGAACAGGCCGAGCAACTGGGCATCGAGCTGGAAACGGTCAACCAGTACTTGAAAGCTCGAGAAGTGCCGCAATTACTCGATGGCATTCAACAGGCAGGTGCCCGGGCAGCAAAAATCGTGACGCACATGCTCAGTTTCAGCCGCCGCAGTACCCGGCAGATGGCTCCCTGCGATTTGCCGGCGCTGATCGATCAAGCGGTGGAGATCGCCGGCAACGACTTCGACCTGGCGATCGGTTTCGACTTCAAGGGGCAGGCGATCATTCGGCAGTTCGATCCGGCACTGGGCCCGGTGCCCGGCACTGCCAACGAACTGGAGCAGGTGCTGCTCAACTTGCTGAAAAACGCCGCACAAGCCATTCACCAACGTACCGACGACCGCGAACCGGGGCGGATCATTCTGCGTACAAAACTGAACCCGCCATGGGCGGAAATTCAGGTCGAAGACAACGGCATCGGCATGAGTGAGAACGTGCGCAAACGTACGTTCGAGCCGTTCTTCACCACCAAGGAAATCGGTCAGGGCACCGGCCTTGGGCTCTCGGTCTCGTACTTCATCATCACCAACAACCACAAGGGCCAGATGGAAGTGCAATCGACGCCGGGCCAAGGTACCTGTTTCACCTTGCGCCTGCCGTTGTCGGGCACTCCGGTGGTCTCTCAAGAACTCAATCAGCTGTCGAGGTAACCATGGGCTTTCGCTTGTCGAAGATTTACACCCGTACTGGCGACAAAGGCGAAACCGGGCTCGGCGATGGCCGCCGGGTGCCCAAGGACCATCCGCGCATCGAAGCCATTGGCGAAGTCGATACGCTGAACAGCCAAGTGGGTGTGCTGTTGGCCGGGTTGGCGGCGCAAAGTGATACGTATCCGGGGTTGAACGAAGTGATCGAGGTGTTGGCGCCCTGCCAGCATCGGTTGTTCGACTTGGGTGGCGAACTGGCGATGCCGGTTTATCAGGCACTGAATACGGCGGAAATCGAGCGCCTGGAAGCGGCGATCGATGTGTGGAATGAAGAGTTGGGGCCGCTGGAGAATTTCATTCTGCCCGGCGGTTCCGCGCTGATCGCCCAGGCTCACGTATGCCGCTGCCTGGCGCGCAGTGCCGAGCGGCGCTGTCAGCAGTTGAATGCGATCGAGCCATTGGCCGGGGTTGGGCTGGCGTATATCAATCGGTTGTCGGATTTGTTGTTTGTGGCGGCACGGTTGATTGCCAAGCGTCAGGGGATTGCCGAGATTTTGTGGCAAGCGGCAACGAAACCCGGGGTTTAGTCGGCGTCCTCAAGGACGCCTTCGCGGGCAAGCCTCGCTCCTACAAGGACGGCGTTGTTGCCAAATCCTGTAGGAGCGAGGCTTGCCCGCGAAGAGGCCAGTAGCCTCAACGCAGAATCAGGCCTCAGGCCAAAACGCCCGAATCCCCGCCACACCCTGCGCGCCCGCCTCCCAGGCTTTCTGCCGCTCTGCCGGGCCAACCCCTCCCAGCAAAAACACCGGTTTGCTGAAGCCCTCGATCAAAGTCGAAGCCTGCTCCCAACCCAATGGCAGAGCATCCGGATGAGTCTGCGTCGGTTGCACCGGCGACAGGGTCACGAAGTCCACGCCCATTTGCTCGGCCAACGCCAGTTCTTCAGCGTTGTGGCAAGACGCTGCCAACCAGCGTGACGCCGGTAGCGGACGCCCGGCCGCCGCATACTTGCGCAACTGCGCCGACGTGATGTGCCAACCGGCGGACGGGAAGTCCCCCAGCCATTCAAACGGCCCCTTGATCATCAACTGCGCCTTGCCGGCACACAGCCCCGCCGCATCCACCGCCAAATCGCGGTATTGCGGGTCGTAGCCGTTGGGCGCACGCAACTGAATCAGCTTGATGCCGCCGGCGATGGCTTTCTGGATACCGCGCAGCAAGGCCGGGGTTTCCAGGCCCTCCGGGGTAATCAGGTAGTCGCCGGGCAAGCGTGCAGCGGCGACGATCGGCTGGTTGGCGGCCGGAAATTCGTAATCCACCAGTTCCCGCGCGGTCACCCAGGCCAAAGGCTGGCCTTCGGCGCCATGGGGTTCGCCGGTAAACGCCGAGACTTCCCAGACATCCAGCAACACCTGCTTGTCCGGGTAATCGTGGCGGACCTTGATCATCGGTCGCGCGGTATTGACCACAATGCCCAACTCTTCGTGAAGCTCGCGAGCCAGGGCCATCTCGACGGATTCGTCATCCTCGACCTTGCCACCGGGGAACTCCCACAACCCGCCCTGATGCTGGGTGTCGGCACGGCGGGCAATGAGGATCTTGCCGCTGCTATCGCGGATAACCGCGGCTGCTACATGGACTCGTTTCACCGCTCTATTTCCTCCAGACCCGCCTTCCGCCAGGCCTTGAAGGCTGGCCATTGGTAGATGGTTTCGACATAGGCCGCGTCGGCCTCGGGCAGTTTTACCTGATAGGTGCGCAGGCGTACGGCGATCGGTGCAAAAAACGCATCGGCCAGGGTCGCGCCGCCAAACAGGAACGGGCCGGTTTCAGTCGCGACGGCGCGACATTCAGCCCACAACGCCAGCATGCGCTCGATTTCAGCCTGAACCTCAGATGGGGTCGGCGACAGTGGCGCATCGTGGCTCAGGTCGAACGGCATGTTGCCGCGCATGGCGAAAAAACCGCTGTGCATCTGCGCACACGCCGAACGCGCCTGGGCACGGGCGGCAGTGTCTTGGGGCCAGAGCCCGGCATCGGGGAATTGTTCAGCCAGGTATTCGGCAATCGCCAGGGAATCGGCAATGGTGCCGTGCTCGGTTTTCAGCAGCGGGACTTTCCCGGTTGGCGAATGCTTGAGCACGCGCTCGCGAGTGTCCGGCTGGTTCAGCTTGATCAGTTCTTCGGTGTAGGACGCGCCGGTCAGGTCAAGGGCCAGTGCGGCGCGCAGGGACCAGGAGGAATGCAGTTTGTCGCCGATGATCAGGTGGAGGCTCATGTTCGGGACCTTTTGATAGGGGGATGGACCAGAATCTTTGGTGTCTGGTCGGCCGCCTTCGCGAGCAAGCCCGCTCCCACAGTTGATCGAGTTCTTCCGCAAGAAATGCAATCGAATGTGGGAGCGGGCTTGCTCGCGAAGGGCGCGACTCGGTCCGGACCTAATTTACGTACGGTACTCGGCGTTGATCTTCACGTATTCGTGGGACAGGTCAGTGGTCCAGATGGTTTCGCTGCAATCACCGCGCCCCAGTTCGATGCGGATGGTGATCTCTTCCTGCTGCATCACCGCCGCGCCCTGGGCTTCGGTGTAGGTGGCAGAGCGAGCACCACGGCTGGCGATGCACACGTCGCCGAGGAACACGTCGATCTTGCTCACGTCCAGATTCGGTACGCCGGCACGGCCCACGGCGGCCAGAATGCGGCCCCAGTTCGGGTCGGAGGCGAACAACGCGGTCTTGATCAGCGGCGAGTGGGCCACGGTGTAACCGACGTCCAGGCACTCCTGGTGATTGCCGCCGCCGTTGACTTCCACGGTGACGAACTTGGTCGCGCCTTCGCCGTCGCGCACGATGGCCTGGGCCACGTCCATGCAGACTTCGAACACCGCTTGTTTCAGCAAAGCGAACAGCGGACCGCTCGCTTCGGTGATTTCTGGCAGTGCTGCCTGACCGGTGGCGATCAGCATGCAGCAGTCGTTGGTCGAGGTGTCGCCATCGATGGTGATGCGGTTGAACGACTTGTTGGCGCCGTCCAGCAGCAGGTTTTGCAGCACATCGCGGGAGACTTTGGCGTCGGTGGCGATGTAGCCGAGCATGGTCGCCATGTTCGGGCGGATCATGCCCGCGCCCTTGCTGATGCCGGTGACGGTGATGGTCACGCCGTCATGCTGGAACTGGCGGCTGGCACCCTTTGGCAGGGTGTCGGTGGTCATGATGCCGGTAGCGGCGGCTTCCCAGTTATTCACCGACAGGTCGTCGAGGGCGGCTTGCAGCGCGCCTTCGATTTTTTCGACCGGCAGCGGCTCGCCGATCACACCGGTGGAGTACGGCAGCACCAGGCTTGCATCGACGCCAGTCAGCTCAGCCAGTTTGGCGCACGTGCGCTCGGCGGCTGCCAGGCCAGGTTCGCCGGTGCCGGCGTTGGCATTGCCGGTGTTGGTCAGCAGGTAACGTACCGGGCCTTGCACGCGTTGTTTGGCCAGGATCACGGGGGCGGCGCAAAAGGCGTTCAGGGTGAACACGCCCGCGACCGTGGAACCTTCGGCACAGCGCATGACCACGACATCTTTGCGCCCCGGGCGCTTGATGCCGGCCGAGGCGATACCGAGTTCAAAACCGGCAACCGGGTGCAACGTTGGCAAAGGACCAAGACCAACAGCCATGAATGCGCTCCTTAATAAATGATGTCTGCACCGCCGTCGGGGCGTCGGTGGTTTAAATGGCAAAACGCCGCGACGGCATAAGCCGGTCGCGGCGCGGGTATTTCAGCGTATGAAACGGGTTTACTGGATCTGCCCGTGGCAATGCTTGAACTTCTTGCCCGAACCGCAGTAGCACAGCTCGTTACGGCCCAGCTTCTGCTCGTTGCGCACCGGTGCGGTGGCGAGGGCTACGTCGACCTCTTCACCCAACACTTCCGGTTGCTCCAGGCCAGGTGCTTCGTCGTGCTGGAACTGCATGCGCGCAGCCAGTGCTTCGGCCTCCTGACGCAGGCGAGCTTCTTCTTCGATCGGATCTTCGCGGCGAACCTGAACGTGCGACAGCACACGGATCGAGTCGCGCTTGATCGAATCCAGCAACTCGGAGAACAAGGTGAAGGACTCGCGCTTGTATTCCTGCTTCGGGTTCTTCTGCGCATAACCACGCAGGTGGATGCCGTGACGCAGGTGATCCATGGTCGACAGGTGGTCTTTCCACAGGTCGTCCAGTACGCGCAGAACGATTTGCTTCTCGAAGGTGCGCAGTGCTTCGGCACCGGCCTGGTCTTCTTTCTCGTTGTACGCGGCGATCAGCTCGTTCATCAGCTTCTCGCGCAGGGTCTCTTCGTAGAGGTGATCGTCTTCGTCCAGCCATTGCTGGATCGGCAGCGCTACACCGAAGTCGCTCTGCAACGCCGCTTCCAGACCGGCCACGTCCCACTGCTCTGGCAGCGATTGCGGTGGAATGTGCGCGCTGACGGTTGCGTTGAGCACGTCCTGACGGAAATCGGCGATGGTTTCGCCGATGTTGTCGGCGGCCAACAAACTGTTACGCATGTGATAGATCACTTTACGTTGTTCGTTGTTGACGTCGTCGAACTCGAGCAGTTGTTTACGGATGTCGAAGTTGCGGCCTTCAACCTTGCGCTGAGCCTTCTCGATGGCGTTGGTCACCATGCGGTGCTCGATCGCCTCACCGGACTGCATGCCCAGCGCCTTCATGAAGTTCTTCACCCGGTCAGAGGCGAAGATGCGCATCAGGCTGTCTTCCAGCGACAGGTAGAAACGGCTGGAACCGGCGTCGCCCTGACGACCGGCACGACCGCGCAACTGGTTGTCGATACGGCGCGATTCGTGACGCTCGGAAGCGATCACCTGCAAACCGCCCGACTCCAGCACTTGCTGGTGGCGTTTCTGCCAGTCGGCCTTGATCTGGGCAATCTGCTCAGGGGTCGGGTCTTCCAGCGAAGCAACTTCCACTTCCCAGTTACCGCCCAACAGGATGTCGGTACCACGACCGGCCATGTTGGTGGCGATGGTCAGTGCGCCCGGACGACCGGCCTGAGCAATGATTTCGGCTTCTTTTTCGTGGAACTTGGCGTTCAGAACCTTGTGTTCGATGCCTTCCTTCACGAGCAGGCTGGACATGTGCTCGGACGTTTCGATGGTGGCAGTACCCACCAACACCGGACGGCCCTGAGTCATGCATTCCTTGATGTCGTTGATGATCGCCGCGTATTTCTCTTCGGCGGTCAGGAACACCAGGTCGTTGTAGTCTTTACGCGCCAACGGTTTGTTTGGCGGAATCACCATGACCTGCAGGCCATAGATCTGGTGGAATTCGAACGCTTCGGTGTCCGCGGTACCGGTCATGCCGGACAGCTTGTTGTACAGACGGAAGTAGTTCTGGAACGTGGTCGACGCCAGGGTCTGGCTCTCGGCCTGGATGTTCAGGTGTTCCTTGGCTTCGATGGCCTGGTGCAGGCCTTCGGACAAACGGCGACCCGGCATGGTACGGCCGGTGTGTTCGTCGACCAGTACGACCTGACCGTCCTGCACGATGTATTCGACGTTGCGGTTGAACAGTTTGTGCGCACGCAGACCGGCATAAACGTGGGTCAGCAGACCGAGGTTATGCGCCGAATACAGGCTCTCGCCTTCAGCCAGCAGGCCGACACGGGTGAGCATGTCTTCGATGAACTGGTGACCGGCTTCGTTGAGTTCGACCTGACGGGTCTTCTCGTCCACGGTGTAGTGGCCAGCCTTGGTGACTTCGCCTTCGACTTCTTCGACGTGCAATTCCAGCTGCGGGATCAGTTTGTTGATCTCGATGTACAGCTTGGAGCTGTCCTCGGCCTGACCGGAGATGATCAGCGGGGTACGGGCTTCGTCGATGAGGATGGAGTCGACTTCGTCGATCACGGCAAAATTGAGTTCGCGCTGGAATTTTTCTTCCATGCTGAACGCCATGTTGTCGCGCAGGTAGTCGAAACCGAATTCGTTGTTGGTGCCGTAGGTGATGTCGGCGGCGTAGGCGGCACGCTTCTCTTCCGGCGGCTGGAATGGCGTGACCACGCCGACCGTCATGCCGAGGAATTCGTAGAGCGGACGCATCCAGTTGGCGTCACGGCGGGCCAGGTAGTCGTTCACCGTCACAACGTGCACGCCCTTGCCGGACAGCGCGTTGAGGTAAACGCCCAGTGTCGCCACCAGGGTCTTGCCTTCTCCGGTACGCATTTCCGCGATCATGCCTTCGTGCAAGGTCATGCCGCCGATCAGCTGGACATCGAAGTGGCGCATACCCATGACGCGCTTACCGGCTTCGCGGGCGACCGCAAAGGCTTCTGGCAGCAGCTTGTCGAGGGTTTCCCCTTTGGCGAGGCGGGCCTTGAACTCGTCTGTCTTGGCACGCAATTGATCGTCCGAAAGGGCCACCATTTGCTCTTCGAAGGCATTGACGAGCTGCACCGTCTTGAGCATGCGTTTGACTTCACGCTCGTTCTTGCTTCCAAAAAGTTTCTTTAACAAAGGCGCAAACATATCGGCGGATCTTCCACACTAAAGGGATGGAGGGCGGCCCCGTGAGTCGCCCGTGCAGCCCTCATGGCCGCATGCGAACGAGTATTCTACCCGGAAACGATGGTGAGGAAAGTGGCGTTATTCCACGATGCATGCACTGCGCTATGACGGGGCTCACTTAAAATAAGGGCATTTTGCTGAACTTCAACCCATCAAGGGCACAAGTTACTTGTTGATTTAATGGGTAAAGCGCTCGCAAAGCAATGGGTCGGGGGCGGCTGGTGCTTTCTGTTACCATGGCCGCTCTGTTACTTCAGGTGTCTGATCATGGCATTTCGCCCTCTCACGGCCAGAGCACCCGCCGTTCTGCTTCGGGAAGCCAAACCGCTGAAAGCCATTTTTGGCCACGCTCAACGCCTGGGTCATTTACAACGTCTGGTGGAAAGTCAGTTGCAGCCAGCTGCCCGCGAGCATTGCCATGTGGCGTCGTGGCGCGAAGGCAGTTTATTGCTGATTGTCACCGACGGCCATTGGGCCACCCGCCTGCGTTATCAACAAAAGCGTCTGCAACGGCAGTTACAGCTGTTCGACGAGTTCGCCAGCCTGACGCGGATTCTGTTCAAGGTTCAACCGCCTACCGTTCAGCAAGGGGCTGCGGGGCATACGATAAATTTGTCGACCGATGCGGCGGCGACCATTCAGGCGACGGCTGACGGGATTACCGACCCGAACCTGCGGGCGGCCCTCGAACGGCTGGCGGCTCACGCCAAACCCAAAACCTGAAATTGACACATACCCCGTAGGAGCGAGGCTTGCCCGCGAAGAGGCCCTTGAGGCCGCCAAAAGCTTCGCGGGCAAGCCTCGCTCCTACGGGGGTTGTGTTCAATCAAAGGTTTTTAGCGGCGTTTGCTGCCACCGAGCAATGAGCCCATCAACCCGCGTACCAATTGTCGGCCCAATTGATTCGCCGCCTGTCGCATCGCTGATTTCAATGCCTGGCCTGCCGCTGTGCCGAGGAATTCCCCGGCCTGCTCGGTGAAACTCGGCTCTTCAGGTGCAGGTTTGCCCGGCACTGCTTCGGGCTCCGGCGCCAGGCCTTTGCGCCCCATCAGCACTTCATAAGCCGATTCGCGATCGACCGGTTTGTCGTAACGCCCCTTGAACGGCGAACCGGCAATCAGCACGGTGCGCTCGGTCTCGGTCAGCGGGCCGATCCGCGATTGTGGCGGTGCAACCAATACACGCTGGACCATCCCGGGTGTGCCCTTGTCCTGCAAGGTGCCGACCAGCGCCTCGCCGATCCCCAACTCGGTCAAGACCGACAAGGCGTCAAATGCCGGGTTCGGCCGAAAACCGTCAGCCACCGCACGCAGGGATTTCTGCTCTTTGGCGGTAAACGCGCGCAAACCGTGCTGAATGCGCAGGCCCAGTTGAGCCAGTACATCATCCGGCAAATCACCTGGCGATTGGGTGACGAAATACACCCCCACGCCTTTCGAGCGAATCAGTCGCACCACTTGTTCCAGACGCTCCTGCAACGCTTTGGGCGTACCGGCGAACAACAAGTGCGCTTCGTCGAAAAACAGCGCCAGCAGCGGTTTCTCGGCATCGCCACGCTCCGGCAGTTGCTCGAACAGTTCGGCCAGCAGCCAAAGCAGGAACGTCGCATAGACCTTCGGCGCTTCGTGCACCAGACGACTGGCATCGAGCAAGTGAATGCGCCCGCGACCATCCACGGCCGGTTGCAACATGTCTTCCAGTTGCAGCGCCGGTTCGCCGAACAACGCTTCAGCGCCTTGCTGTTCCAGCGTTGCCAAACGGCGCAACAGCGCCTGGCTGGAACCGGTGGTCATCAACGCGGCGTCATCCCCCAGCAGTTCGGGGCTGTCGCGCAGGTGATTGAGCAGCGCCTTCAAATCCTTCAAATCCAGCAGCAACAGCCCTTCGCGGTCGGCCACCTTGAATGCGGCATAGAGTGCCGACTGCTGACTGTCGGTCAGCTCCAGCAGACTGCCGAGCAGCAACGGGCCCATTTCGCTCAAGGTTGTACGCAGTGGATGACCGGACTGACCATTAATGTCCCACAGGGTCACCGGATACGCCTGAGGCTTATGGTTCAACCAAGGCATGCCGGCGATCCGCTCGGCGACTTTGCCTTGAGGGTTGCCGGCAGCGCCCAGGCCGCACAGGTCGCCTTTGATGTCCGCCGCGAACACCGCCACGCCGGCATCGCTGAAGGCTTCGGCCAGGCGCTGCAAGGTGACGGTTTTGCCAGTCCCGGTAGCGCCCGCTATCAGGCCGTGACGGTTGGCCAGGCGCATGGCCTGGGCGATGGACTGGCCCGCGAGATCGGCGCCGATAACGAGTTGCGATGAGTCAGGCATTTTGTCACCCATGGTTAATCTTTGATCCTTCATGGCCGATAACAAGCGAGAGACCAGACTGAAAATAGCGTCGGTAATTCCCTAAGGAGAGGTGGAAATATCAGCTTACTTTCAACACTGCCCATTTTGCGCGCCTTTATAAAAGCACGCCCTGGACATTAAGACTTTAGCGGACCCCCAAGCCATGAATAAAAATCTGCGCTTCAGCCATAAAATACTGCTTGCCGCCGCCCTCATCGTTATTGCTGCCTTCGCCTCGTTCACGTTGTACAACGACTATCTGCAGCGTAATGCGATACGCAACGACCTGGACAACTACCTGCAAGAAATGGGCAGTGTAACGGCCAACAATATCCAGACCTGGCTGGCCGGACGCAGCCTGCTGATCGAGAACCTGTCACAAAACGTCGCACTGAACGCCGACACCGACAACGTCTCCAAACTACTCGAACAGAAGGCGGTAACCTCGACCTTCATGGGCGCTTATCTGGGCAACAAGGATGGCACCTTCATCATCCGCCCTGACAGCAAGATGCCCGACGGCTATGACCCTCGCGCCCGGCCTTGGTACAAGAGCGCCCAAAGCACCGGCGGCTCGGCACTGACCGAACCGTACATCGACCTGGCGTCCGGTCAACTGGTCATTTCCATCGTCAACAGTGTGCTCAAGGACGGTCAAAGCATCGGCGTGGTCGGTGGCGACTTGAGCTTGCAGGTGATCGCCGACAGCCTCAACGCGCTGGACTTCGACGGCATGGGTTACGCCTTTCTGATCAGCGCCGATGGCAAGATCCTGGTTCACCCGGACAAATCCCTGGCGATGAAGTCCCTGAGCGAGGCGTACCCGAAAAACACCCCGCGCATCGGCAGCGAACTCAGTGAAATCGACGTCGACGGCAAGACCCGCATCGTCACGTTCACTCCGATCAAAGGCCTGTCCTCGGTCAATTGGTACATCGGCCTGTCGGTGGATAAAGACAAAGCCTTCTCGATGCTCAGCGAGTTCCGGACCTCGGCAGTCATCGCGACCATAATTGCCGTGGCGATCATCATCGCCTTGCTCGGCATGCTGATCCGCCTGCTGATCCAGCCGCTGCACGTCATGACCCGCGCCATGGAAGACATCGCCGACGGTGAAGGCGACCTGACCAAGCGCCTGACCATCCAGAATCAGGACGAATTCGGCATCCTCGGCACGGCGTTCAACCGTTTCGTGGAACGGGTTCATACCTCGATCCGCGAAGTGTCCTCGGCCACCGGCCAAGTCAACGAAGTAGCCCTGCGTGTGGTGGCAGCCTCGAACTCGTCGATGTTCAATTCCGACCAGCAAGCCTCGCGCACCAGCAGCGTTGCCGCGGCAATCAACCAACTCGGCGCCGCGGCCCAGGAAATCGCCCGCAACGCCGCACAAGCGTCAAGTCAGGCCAGCGACGCGCGCAGCCTGGCCGAAGATGGCCAGCAGGTGGTGGATCGCAGCATTGCCGCGATGAATCAGCTGTCGACCATGCTCAGTGCCTCGAGCACCAACATCGAATCGCTGAACAGCAAAACCGTGAACATCGGGCAAATTCTCGAAGTGATCACCAGCATCTCCCAGCAAACCAACCTGCTGGCGCTGAACGCCGCCATTGAAGCGGCACGGGCCGGTGAAGCCGGGCGCGGTTTTGCCGTGGTGGCCGACGAAGTGCGCAACCTGGCGCACCGCACACAAGAGTCGGCGCAACAGGTGCAAACCATGATCGAGGAGCTGCAAGTCGGCGCCCGGGAATCGGTCAGCACCATGAGCGACAGCCAGCGCCACAGCCAGGACAGCGTGGAAATCGCCAACCTGGCCGGCGAACGCTTGAACAGCGTGACGCTGCGCATCGGCGAAATCGACGGCATGAACCAGTCCGTGGCCACGGCGACCGAGGAACAGACGGCGGTGGTTGAATCGATCAACGTGGACATCACCGAGATCAATACGCTGAACCAGGAGGGCGTGGAAAACCTGCAATCGACGTTGCGGGCATGCTCGGACCTTGAACAGCAGGCTTCGCGATTGAAGCAGTTGGTGGGTAGTTTCCGGATTTAAGTCGCTCTTGAGGGCCCCTTCGCGGGCAAGCCTCGCTCCTACGGGATCATCACTGGCCCTGTAGGAGCGAGGCTTGCCCGCGAAGACGGTCTGCTAATCCCCGCAAAACCTCGCTGACACCCTCCGCCGCAAAACCCCAAACGAACATCTATCCTTCATATAGGTCAACCCAAGGGAGAACAAACGGACCGGAGGGATGTTCATCGTGCATATCGCTGACATAACCATGTTCTACGCCCCTGCCAGCGGTGGCGTGCGCACTTATCTGGATGCCAAACACCGTCGCCTGGGCAGCAAGCCAGGCATTCGTCACAGTCTGCTGATTCCTGGGGCTCATTTGAGTGAACAGGATGGTATTTACACGGTTCCGGCCCCTGCCCTGCCCTTTGGCAAGGGTTATCGCTTCCCCCTCCGTCTCGCGCCGTGGCGCAATGTCCTGCAGGATTTGCAGCCTGACCTGATAGAAGCCGGCGACCCTTACCTGACTGCCTGGGCCGCTTTGGACGCCAAGCGGCAGCTCGATGTGCCGGTGATCGGTTTTTATCACTCGGACCTGCCACTGCTGGTCAGCAATCGCATGGGCAATTGGGTTACACCCAATGTCGAAGCTTATGTCAGCAAGCTTTATAGCAACTTCGACCGGGTTCTGGCACCGAGTCAAATCATGGCCGATAAACTGATCGGGTTGGGCGTAAAAAACGTTTTCGTACAACCGCTGGGCGTCGACCTGCAAACGTTCACCCCCAATGCACGGGATCCAGATTTGCGGGCCGAATTGGGCATCGATGAAAATACACACCTGCTGATCTTCGCCGGCCGTGGGTCCAAGGAAAAAAACCTGCCGGTGCTGCTCAAATGCATGAAACGCCTGGGTCGTCGTTACCATCTATTACTGGTGGGCTCATCAATGCCGACCCTGGTACCGCGCAATGTCACCGTCCTCGATGAGTTCTACCCGGCGGCGCAAGTCGCGCGCTTGATGGCCAGTGCCGATGCGCTGGTGCATGCCGGTGATCAGGAAACTTTTGGCCTGGTGGTCCTTGAAGCCATGGCCAGTGGCATTCCGGTGGTGGCCGTGGCGGCTGGGGCTTTTCAGGAAATTGTCACCGATCAATGCGGCCTGCTTTGCGCGCCGAACAATCCAGCAGCGATGGCCAACGCGGTGCGCGAACTGTTCAGTCAGGGCAGCGCCGCGCTGGGCAAACAAGCCCGTAGCCATGTCGAGCAGCATTACTCTTGGGATATCGTGGTCGACAGCCTGCTGGGGCACTATCACGCGGTACTCGGCACTCAATGGCCACTGATCGCCAATGGTTGAGCCCATGAACGCGCCCAGCCTGATACTGGTATTGCACGACGTTGCGCCGCAAACCTGGCCCGATTACCAAGCCTTTGTCGAAGCCGTCGACGCATTGGGTAAGGTGCCGATCACCTGGCTGGTGGTGCCAAATTTCCACAAACATAACGACCTGGCTGCGTATCCGGCGTTTCGACGTTTGCTGACCCGCCGCGTCGCTCGCGGCGACGAACTGGCACTGCACGGTTATTTCCATTGCGATGAAGGGCCAATCCCCATCACGCCCCGAGACTGGTTCATGCGCCGAATCTACACCCATGAAGGCGAGTTCTACGACCTGCCTCTGGAAGCCGCCCTCTCCCGCCTGCGTGCCGGAATCGAGGTGTTTCACCGTTATAACTGGC
Source organism: Pseudomonas sp. NPDC086112 (assembly GCF_044746425.1). Lineage (NCBI taxonomy): Bacteria > Pseudomonadati > Pseudomonadota > Gammaproteobacteria > Pseudomonadales > Pseudomonadaceae > Pseudomonas > Pseudomonas sp. NPDC086112. The sequence continues at coordinate 28,895 of NZ_JBIVCD010000021.1, forward strand.
CACTGGAAGGTTTCGTCGCCCCGGCCTGGCTGATGAGCGAAGGCACCCGCCAGGCCTTGCGCCAGGTACCGCTGCGCTACACCAGCGACTCGCAGCATCTGTATCGTTTGCCGGATTTCACCGCAATCGATGCCCCCGGTCTGGTCTGGAGCGCACGCAGCGCCTGGCGCCGCGGTCTGTCGAAAATCGTCAGCGATCAGCGCGAGCAACGTTGGCGCCAGGCGCCGGTGATTCGTCTCGGCCTGCACCCCGTGGACATGCGCCATGAGTTTTCGCGTCACTACTGGCTGCACACCCTCAAACGCTTGCTCGACGAGGGACGTGTGCCGATGACCAAGGCCAACTGGCTGACACAGCAACGCGACGTCGTCGGTCGCGCCGCATGAGCCGCGGGATTCTGCTGGTCGTCGCCCTGCTCGCTGCGGTGCTCATCCCGTCGTTGCTGGGCGGCGGCGAGACATGGTCGCGGTTGCAAAGCTTTCCGCTGAAATGGTTGCTGGTCATGTTCGGCATGATCCTGCTGTGCTGGATGCTCAACACCCTGCGCTTGCGCCTGTTGCTGGGAGATCAGCGCGGCAAGATCAGTCACGTCAAAAGCCTTGGGGTGGTGATGTCCGCCGAATTCGCTTACTGCGCCACTCCCGGTGGCAGTGGCGGACCGCTGACCATCATGGCCCTGCTGGCACGCCACGGCGTACGACCGGCCAGGGGCAGCGCCGTGTTCGCCATGGATCAGTTGAGCGATCTGCTGTTTTTTCTCTGCGCACTGAGCGGGATTCTGATTTATGCACTGTTCCAGCACCTCAGTCAGCGCATGGAATGGCTGCTGACCGTCAGCGCCATCTCGATGTTTGGCGGACTGTTTAGCTGCGTATTGGCGGCTCGCTACCACCGCTCGCTGATTCGTCTGAGCGGTCGGTTGCTCGCTCATATCAATGTCAAAGGCACCACCCGGATGCGCTGGGCACGAAAACTCCTGCACTTCCTGGCGGCGTTCACTGACACACTGAAGTTGCCCTTTCAGACATTGATCACGGTGTTTGCACTGACCTGCCTGCATTGGCTTTTGCGCTATAGCGTGTTGTATCTGGCGTTACGTGGGCTGGGCATGGACTTGCAGTGGGCCTGGTGTTTTCTGATCCAGATGCTGTCGCTGAGTGCAGGGCAGTTCAGCCTGTTGCCGGGCGGGGCCGGAGCGGCGGAATTGACATCGGCGGCGCTGCTGGCGCCTATGGTCGGGAAGTCCACCGCGGCGGCGGCGATTCTGATCTGGCGGACAGTGACTTATTACTTCTACCTGGTGGTCGGTGGTCCGGTGTTTTTGCTGATGCTCGGGCGGCCATTGCTCAGGAAGCTGATGAAGTTCAAACGGGCTTAAAAGATCGCAGCCTTCGGCAGCTCCTACATTAGGGTATACACCGCGCCCTTGTAGGAGCTGCCGAAGGCTGCGATCTTTTTCAGGCGCCCCCGACTGCATCGTCGCAATCGCCCTGCAACTGCTCCCACAACTCGGCTGCGCCGGGAAACTCCGTGCCGTCTTCGGCGCTCAGGTCATCCGGGTCATAGCGACTCAAACAGCCCTCACCCAATGTGGCGGGTGCCTTGGAAGTGGCTTTGTCCAATGGATCGGCCATGGTCATGTTCTCAGTGCAAAAAACGGCGAAGGGCCTGCAGCGATTGAACGCCCAGGCCCTTCGAATTTCAACCGTATGGCTATCAGAACACCACGGTTTTGTTGCCATGCACCAGCACCCGGTCTTCCAGGTGATAACGCAGACCACGGGCCAGCACCATTTTCTCGACGTCACGACCGAAGCGCACCATGTCTTCAATACTGTCGCTGTGACTCACGCGTACGACGTCTTGCTCGATGATCGGACCGGCGTCCAGCTCTTCGGTGACATAGTGGCAAGTGGCGCCGATCAACTTCACACCGCGCATCGAAGCCTGGTGATACGGCTTGGCACCGACGAACGACGGCAAGAAGCTGTGGTGAATATTGATGACTTTATGAGCATATTCGCTGCACAACTCGGGCGGCAGAATCTGCATGTAACGGGCAAGTACCACCACTTCCGCTTCGTGCTGTTTGACCAGGCGCGAGACTTCGGCGAAGGCCGGTTCCTTGTTCTGTGGGTTGACCGGGACATGGTAGTAAGGAATACCGTGCCACTCGACCATGCTGCGCAAATCATCATGGTTGGAAATCACGCAAGTGATTTCACAGTCCAGTTCGTCGCTGTGCCAGCGGTGCAGCAAGTCGGCCAGACAGTGAGATTCACGGCTGGCCATCAACACCACGCGTTTCTTCTGCTCGGTGTCGGTGATACGCCAATCCATCGAGAACTCTTCGGCGATCGGTGCAAACGCTTCACGAAAGGCTTCGATACCGAAAGGCAGCGAATCGGCACGAATTTCGTGACGCATGAAGAACCAGCCACTGAGATTATCCGAGTGATGGCTCGCTTCAGTGATCCAGCCATTATGTGACGCCAGAAAGTTACTGACTTTAGCAACGATGCCGACGCGGTCCGGGCAAGCAATCACCAGCCGAAAAGTGCGCATGAGGGGGAAACTCCAGAACTTCGCAAAGGCCGCCATTCTAGCGATTGCGCAGCAAAACTGCAGTATTGATGACGTATGGCCTTGCCCGCAGGTCCGGTACAGGTTCTGCAAGCACACGCGGCCCCACGCGATGGTGTTCTTGCGGGCAATCTTCAAGAGGTCAACTGTGAATATTTGTGACGCTATTTAACTGTCACTCCCATGTGTGTCCTGTTCCGCAACTAATTTAAATAAAACTCCGGTTAAATGTTTACTTGATGAAACACCCTGACTATTATTGTCGCACTGTCACCTGCCATCCCAGCGCCCCAACATAAGGTAGTCCTCATGTCCTTGATCAACGAATATCGCGCCACCGAAGAAGCTATCAAAGAGCTGCAAGCCCGTTTGAAGAATCTGTCCCAAGACGACAAACTGCAAACCGAGCTGGAATTCGAAGGCAAACTGCGCACCCTGATGGGCGAATACTCCAAATCCCTGCGCGACATCATCGCGCTGTTGGATCCAGAGTCCAAAACCAAGGCTCCACGTGGCGGCGCAGTAAAAACTACTGGCACCAAGCGTGCTCGCAAAGTTAAACAATACAAAAACCCGCACAATGGCGAAGTCATCGAAACCAAAGGTGGCAACCACAAGACTCTGAAAGAGTGGAAAGCCAAGTGGGGCGGTGATGTGGTTGAAGGTTGGGCTACCCTGCTGGGCTAAGCCGCAAGCGTGTCGCAGACTGATCCGCGACCAAAAGAACGCCAGCAAATGCTGGCGTTTTTTTATGCCTGAAATTCAAGCGCAAATTATTTTCGTTTTCAAAGATTCAAACGTTTGCGTAATGACTGGACATGATTTTGCCATTCATCCAGAACCTCTCGCTGAAACGATGTAGCACTAGTCGTCAATTGAGCCGCCGCCTCCAGAAAACTATCCAGCGTATTTGGCGCGCCCCACTCAGGTGCACACAAACGTTTCTGACAGAATATTCGCCAGCGTTCTTGCTCTTCCAGGCTCAACGTATCGGGAAAGTTGCGTGCGCGATAACGAAACAATAATTCAGGCAAACGTTCATCATCGAAAGGCCACTGTTCTTGTGCTAATTGCGCAGGGTCGGCAGACCTGACTTGCTCACATAGGCGCCGGTCCCGATCACCGATAAAACCGTCGTATAACTGTTGCTCGGGGTCTTGGCTCGGAGAGAAATCGTCGCTGGCGTAAATGTCTGCCACTTTATCTCGCCAAACTTGTTGTGCGTCACTTAGCCGCAGCGCCCGCTCCTGATAAAGCGCCATATCCAGCCCCAGACGTTGCTGATCTACAGGACGGAGTACCGATAACGGCGCCACTACCGGGCACTTGTTTATGTGTATGAGCTTGAGCGGCACCGGCAGTTCGCCTTCGGCCAAGTCATCGCGGCGGGTATAAAGCCGCTGACGCAAGGTTTCGGCATCCAGATCAAGCAGCCCCTGAGGGTCCAGGTGTAAGTCACAGACAATCAGCGCGTTGCGATTACGTGGATGCCAGGCCAATGGCAGTACCACACCCACATAGTTGCGGGCCGCCGAGAAGCGCCCGGAAATATGCACCATCGGCTGCAACAGCCGAATTTGATCCATGACCTTTTGTTTACTGCGCAGTTGAAACAGCCAGTCATATAACTTCGGCTGTTTTTCCCGAATCAGGCGCGCCAAAGCGATAGTGGCGCGCACATCCGACAGCGCCTCGTGCGCATGCCCATGATCGATACCATTGGCGGCAGTCAGACGTTCGAGTTTGAGCGTGACCCGCCCCTCGTCGTCCCTGGGCCAGACGAGGCCATCGGGACGCAAGGCATAAGCGGCGCGCACCACATCGATCAAGTCCCAGCGGCTGTTGCCGCCCTGCCACTCCCGTGCATAGGGGTCGAAAAAGTTTCGATACAGGCTGTAACGGGTCATCTCGTCATCGAAACGCAGCGTGTTGTATCCGGCCCCACAGGTGCCGGGCGCCGCGAGCTGGGCATGAACCCGAGTCATGAAATCGGCTTCGCTCAAACCTTGTTCGGCCAGACGCGTGGGCGTAATACCGGTGATAGCACACGCCGCCGGATGAGGCAGGATGTCGTCACTGGGCTGGCAATAAAGGTTGACCGGTTCGTCTATTTCATTGAGATCGAAGTCGGTGCGAATCCCCGCCACTTGCAGCGGGCGGTCGCAACGGGGGTTGATGCCAGTGGTTTCATAGTCGTACCAGAAGATCGAGGTCACGGGCTGTTCCTGAACTGAAGACCGGCGAAGTCTAGGCGCACATAGGCCGCCCCGACCAGAAATCTTGTCATTCAATCACCTCTGACCACGCACCGTGCAATACATAGTTATGTCGTTTTCCCCCGAGAGGCTGCTAGCATCCGACGGACCAGGCCACATCAAGGTTGCCCATGCTCGACACCACAGCACTGCCAGGGAAAGCGACGCTGTCCCGGCCACTGGACACGCGGTATCACGTCGAAACGCCCGAAGGCATCGACTTGCCGCTGCGCCCGGCCGGGTTGATGGTACGTGCGCTGGCGTTCGCCATCGACCTGGGCCTGCGCGGGATGATGCTGGGCCTGCTGTTCATTGTGTTGGCGTTTCTCGGAAAACTCGGCGCCGGGCTGGGTTCGATTCTGCTGTTCGTGGTGAGCTGGTGGTACATGGTGCTGTTCGAGGTGCTCAATCAGGGCCGCTCGCCGGGCAAGCAGTGGATGGGATTGCGCGTGGTGCATGACGATGGCACGCCGATCGGCTGGTCCGCGTCCTTGCTGCGCAACCTGCTGCGATTTGTCGACATGTTGCCATTCGGCTACTTTCTCGGAGCAATCAGCTGCCTGCAACATCCCACCTTCAAACGCCTCGGCGACCTGGCCGCCGGTACGCTGGTGATCTACCGCGAACAACCGCTCACCCGACCGCAATTGCCCGACGTCCCGCCACGGCGCGCAGCCTTCACGCTGACGCTGACCGAGCAGCGCGCCATCCTCGGGTTTGCCGAGCGCCAGGGTGAACTCTCCGAGGCGCGGGTCAACGAGCTCGCCTCGATACTCGCGCAACCGTTGCAGGTATCGAAGCCGCAGGCGGTGGCCGAACTCAACGGCATCGCCCGCGGACTGTTGGGCCCCACATGAAGCAAAGCCTTTTCGAAAGTCGCCACAGTGCCGAATGGGAGCAGTTTGCACTCATGCTTGAACGGCTGGAACGCGGCAAGAACGCCTCAGGAGTCGCCAGTTTCCCCAGCGATTATCGACGGCTCTGCCAACACCTGGCCCTGGCTCAGGAACGCGGCTATAGCAGTTTCCTGATCGATTCATTGCAGCAACAGGTCCTGCGCGGGCATCAACAGCTTTATCGGCATCGCAGTCGACTGGGTGCCAACGTGTTGAGTTTCATCCTCGCCGATTTCCCGCGACTGGTGCGTGAGCAGTGGCGTTTCGTGCTTGCCGCCAGCCTGATGTTTTTTGGCAGCCTGATCGGCTTCGCGTTGCTGGTGTACCTGTTCCCCGACCTGATCTACAACCTGATCCCGGCCGAGCAAGTCAGTGAGATGCAAAGCATGTACGACCCCGTCGCCGGCCACCTGGGACGTTCGGCCGAACGGGCGGCCAGTGAAAACTGGGTGATGTTCGGTTACTACATCATGCACAACATCGGCATCGCCTTTCAGACCTTTGCCAGCGGTTTGCTGTTTGGCCTGGGCAGCGCGTTTTTCCTGTTCTTCAACGGGTTGATGATCGGTGCGGTGGCCGGGCACCTGACGTACATCGGCTATGGCCAAACGTTCTGGTCGTTCGTGATCGGCCATGGCGCCTTCGAACTGAGCGCCATTGCCCTGGCCGGCGCCGCAGGCCTGCAACTGGGCTGGGCCTTGATCGCGCCGGGGCGTTTGCCTCGCGCCGAAGCCCTGCAGTTGGCGGCGCGCAAGAGCGTGTTGCTGATTTGCGGGGTCATGCTGTTTCTGCTGATTGCGGCGTTTATCGAAGCCTACTGGTCGTCGAGGACCGGGCTCGCGCCGCTGACCAAATACCTGGTCGGCGCGGCGCTCTGGTTGTTGGTGGCGACTTATCTGCTGTTTGCCGGACGGACTCGCCATGCGCCTGAGTGATGCCAGTGTGGTGATCCGCCCGCGCACGACCTGGGAAGCCATGGACCTGGGAGTGCTGCTGAGTCAGCGCCATCGACGCCTGTTGATGACCAGTTGGGCCATCGTGACCTTGCCGATCTTCGCTCTGCTCACCTTGCTGTTGTGGGATTCACCCTCCCTCGCCGTATTCCTGTTCTGGTGGCTCAAACCGGCGTTCGATCGGCTGCCGCTGTACATCCTGTCCAAAGCCATGTTCGGCGAAACGCCCACACTGAAGCAGGCCCTGCGCCAATGGCCGCGCCTGCTCAAACCGCAATTGCTGGCCAGCCTGACCTGGCGTCGCCTGAGCCTGAGCCGCAGTTTTCTGATGCCGGTGGTGCAACTCGAAGGTCTGGCGGGCGAAGCACGCCAACAACGTTTGCGCGTACTGCTGCAGCGCAACGCGGGTGCCGCCCAATGGCTGACGATCATCGGCGTGCATTTGGAAACCGCGCTGTGGATCGGCTTGATGGTGCTGTTCTACATGCTCTTGCCGCAACAGGTCGAACTCGACTGGGGCTGGCAGACCTTGATTACCGCCGCCACCCAAGACTGGCGCTGGCTGGAACACCTGACCAATACCTTTTACGCTCTGGTGCTGATTGTCTGGGAACCGATCTATGTGGCCTGCGGTTTCAGCCTTTATCTGAACCGGCGCACGCGGCTGGAAGCCTGGGACATCGAGCTGATCTTTCGCCGATTGCGCCAACGCTTGACCAGCGCGGTCGTCCCGCTGCTGCTGGCCGCGATGCTGCTGGTGCCGACGGCGGAAAGCGTCTGGGCCACCGAACCGGTTATCTCACCGGACTCTGCGCGTCTGCTGGAACAACCTCTGACCAGCCAGGCATCCCGGGACAGCATCAAGGCCATCCTCGAGCAGCCGCCGTTCAAGAACAAGGAAACGGTCACGCGCTATCGTTTTGGCGAAGACAAACCCGCCCCCGACACTGCGGACAATGGTCAAACACCCGCCTGGCTGAAGGCGCTGTTTAGCTTGCTGGACAGCCAACGCTTTGGCGTATTGGCCAACCTGATCGAAGTGTTGCTGTGGGGCACAGTGATCGGCGCCATTGGGCTATTGATCTGGCGTTACCGCGACTGGCTGCAGGCCTTTGTCAGCCGTCGACCCACGTTAAATCGTAAAGTCGCGCGGCCGTTACCGCAGCAGGCGTTCGGCCTGGACCTCAATCGCGAAACCCTGCCCGCCGACATCGCCGCCAGCGCCGAAAGCCTCTGGCAGACCCATCCCCGTGAAGCCCTCGGGTTGCTCTATCGCGCCCTGCTTAGCCACTTGCTGCACGATTTCAACATGGCGCTCAAGCCCGCCGACACCGAAGGTGAAGTTCTTCAGCGGGTCGAACAACTGCAACAACCTGCCTTGCTGGCCTTCAGTAAAAACCTCACCGGGCACTGGCAGAACATGGCCTACGGGCATCGCCTGCCTCCGGCGCATTTGCAGCAGGAACTCTGTGACGGCTGGCGCGCGTTATTCGGTCCCGGAGCGGCCCGTTGAACCGGCGTTTGTGGCTTTCGGTCGGTGCGTTCATCGCCCTGCTCGTGTGTGCGCTGAGTGTTTACCTGTATTTCAAGGCCATACCCTATCAGGCAGAAATCGATCACGGCCCGTCCCCCGAAGCCCAGGCCAACCCCTACCTGGCGGCCGAGCATTTTCTGCGTAAACAGGGCCTGACTGTCAGCCACGCCAACAGCCTCGACATCTTGCCGACGCTCGAGCCTCACCAGCACAGTTTGTTGTTGCTCGGCGATCGGTCGAACATGTCGCCGCGACAGGTGGATCAGGTGTTGAACTGGACCCGGGCCGGCGGACGTCTTTTATTTGTCGCCGAAGCCCTGTGGGATGAGAAGACCGGTCAGAGCAATGACCTGCTGCTCGATCGGGTGCAGGTGCACCAGTCCCTGAGCAAAGACCTCAAGGAACTGCCGCCCGATCCTGAAGACGACCCCTACCCCAAACTGACCAAGCTGTACCTGGAAAACGAAGAGGCGCCGGCCTACGTCAGCTTCGATACCGCGTTCCATCTCGACGACCCGAAAAACCTCGCCCAGGCCTGGGCCAACAGCGGCAAGGCCACGCACATGATGCAACTGGCTCACGGGCTGGGTTCGATCACCGTGGTCACCGACGCCGACCTCTGGAAAACCCCGGTCATCGACCAGTACGATAACGCCTGGCTGCTGTGGTACCTGACGGCCGACACCGACGTGACCCTGCTGTTCAATACTGATCACGACAGTCTGCTGACCTTGCTGTGGCGCAACTTTCCACAAGCACTGGTGGCCCTGATTGCCTTGATTGCCTTGGGGTTCTGGCACGTCGGCGTGCGCAACGGCCCATTGCTCGAACCTGCCCCAAGGGCGCGTCGTCAACTTCAGGAACACCTGCGTGCCAGTGCCGATTTCATGCTCCGTCACAACGGTCAGCACAGCCTGTTGCAAGCCTTGCAACAAGACATCCTGCGTCGTGTCCGTCACCGTCATCCCGGTTTTGAACAACTCGGCGTTGCCGAACAATGGCTGGTGCTCGCACGCCTGACTGGCCAACCCACACGCGCCATCAGCCAGGCCATGAGCCCGCGACCGAAGCAGCGGCTGCCCAGCGCTGAATTCAGCCGTCAGGTCGCCCAGCTGCAAACCTTGAGGAACGCCTTATGAGTGAACAGATCGAGCCCGGCACACAGACCCACGCCGCCCAGCAGCGCCAGCGCGCCAGTCAGTTGGCCCAAGCGATAAGAACAGAATTGCAAAAAGCCGTGATCGGCCAGAACACTGTGATCGACGACGTGCTCACCGCCCTGATCGCCGGCGGCCATGTGCTGCTCGAAGGCGTGCCGGGGTTGGGCAAGACGTTGCTGGTGCGTGCCCTCGCTCGCTGCTTCGGCGGTGAATACGCACGCATCCAGTTCACCCCGGACCTGATGCCCAGCGATGTCACCGGGCACGCGGTGTACGACTTGCAAACCGAGCAATTCAAACTGCGCAAAGGCCCGCTGTTTACCAACCTGCTGCTGGCCGACGAGATCAACCGCGCCCCGGCGAAAACCCAGGCGGCGCTGCTCGAAGCCATGCAGGAACGCCAGGTCACCCTCGAAGGCCGCGCCCTGCCGATCGCGCAACCGTTCATGGTACTCGCCACGCAAAACCCCATCGAACAGGAAGGCACTTACCCGTTGCCGGAAGCCGAGCTCGACCGCTTCATGCTCAAGGTGCGCATGGACTACCCCGATGCCGATCAGGAACTGGACATGGTGCGCCAGGTCAGCCGCTCGACCCGCGCCGACATGCTCGACGTGCAACCGCTGCGCACCGTGTTGCAAGCCAAGGACGTGCTGGCCTTGCAACGCATTGCCAGTGATCTGCCCATGGACGATCAGGTACTCGATTACGCCGTGCGCCTGGCCCGCACCACCCGAACCTGGCCGGGGTTGACCCTCGGCGCCGGGCCACGCGCTTCAATCGCGCTGGTACGTTGCGCCCGCGCCCGGGCCTTGTTGCGCGGCGGCGAGTTTGTGATTCCGGATGACATCAAAGGTTGCGCGCTGTCGGTGTTGCGCCATCGGGTGCGGATTGCCCCGGAACTGGACATCGAAGGGCTGGAAGTCGATCAGGTACTCAAACAACTGCTCGATCAAGTGCCGGCGCCGCGCCTGTGACCACAGTCATGCGACGCCTCCTTGTGGCGAGGGAGCTTGCTCCCGCTGGGTTGCGCAGCAGCCCCAAAACCAGTCGACGCGTACTGTCAGGTAAAACGCGTCTACCGGTTCTACGACTGCTTCGCAGCCGAGCGGGAGCAAGCTCCCTCGCCACAAAAGGTGTGCGCTGATGAAGCCTTCTCGCCTTCTCCTGATCTGGCTCGCGCTACTGTTGGCCATCGGCATCGTGCTAGGCACGTTGCGAGCCTTGGACATCGCCATTCCATCCAGCCTGTTATCGATCAACTGGGGATTGCTCCTGGCGCTGCTGGCCCTGGCGATACTCGATGCCATCCGCCTCAAACGACTGCCCTCGCCTCGTGTGCAACGGCATATGCCCGGCAGCCTGGCGCTCGGTCGATGGGGCGAAGTACGGCTGGAGGTCGAGCATGATCTTGCCCAGCCCTTGAGCATTCAGCTCTTCGACCACGTGCCGGACGGCCTGAGCTTCGAAAACCTGCCACTGCCAGTCGAGCTGCAACCCGGCCTGCGCAGCCACATCGGCTATCGGCTACGCCCCCTCAAACGCGGCCATTTCACCTTTGAACACTGCGAAATCCGCCTGCCAAGTCCGTTGGGTCTGTGGCTCGACAAACGCATTCTGAACCTGACCCACCACACCCGCGTCTACCCCGACTTCGCTCACCTCTACGGCGGCCAACTGTTGGCGGTAGACAACTGGCTCAGTCAACTCGGCGTGCGTCAGCGTCAACGCCGTGGTCTGGGTCTGGAGTTTCACCAGTTACGGGAATTCAGAGAAGGCGACAGCCTGCGTCAGATCGACTGGAAAGCCACTGCGCGCCAACGCACGCCAATTGCCCGGGAGTACCAGGACGAACGCGATCAACAGATCATGTTCCTGCTTGACTGCGGCCGGCGCATGCGCAGCCAGGACGGTGAACTGTCGCATTTCGACCATGCACTCAACGCCTGCCTGCTGCTCAGTTACGTCGCGCTACGTCAAGGTGATGCGGTGGGCCTGTGTACCTTCGCCAGCGACTCGCCACGCTACCTCGCTCCGGTCAAGGGCACAGACCAGCTCAACGTGTTGCTCAACACCGTCTACGACCTGGCCAGCACGCAACGCCCTGCCGATTACCCAGCCGCCATCAACCAGCTGCTGGCCCGACAAAAACGCCGGGCACTGGTGGTACTGGTCACCAACCTGCGAGACGAAGACGACGAAGAACTGCTCACCGCCGTCAAACGCCTGGGCCGTCAACATCGAGTGCTGGTGGTCAGCCTGCGCGAAGAGGTGCTCGACAGTCTGCGGCACGCGCCGGTACAAACATTGCCCGAGGCGCTGGCCTATTGCGGGATAGTGGATTATATGAATGTACGGGCAGAGCTCCATGAGCAGTTGAGTGCTCATGGTGTTCCGGTGCTGGATGCTCGGCCCTCAGAACTGGGGGCCGAGATGGTGACGCGGTATATGGGATGGAAAAAAGCTGGAACGATGTAATGGCCAATCCCATACAAAATAGTCATGTCACGATATGAATATAATGTGCGAGCACGTATGACTAGCTCCCACCCCAGAGTAATTACGAGAAGCAGTCCCACCCAACAATCTGATAGCTCTATCACAAGGAATCAATCATGGACGAGGCAAAACTATTCGCTTCAGTGCTAACGCAGATCAATGAGAACCAACTGGCATTGTGTGCCGCTGTAGAGGAGCTATCGAATTGGGTGGCGCAGCAAGGGGCTGCCGAAACAGCGGATAACATCCGATGCGCCTTACAAACGCTAGATGCAAACCAAGATTTTATCTCTTTGGCACTTATTTCTATCTCCACCGATTTTAAAGATTCACAGATTCCCAAAAAGCCTGATCTTAATGACTAGCTAACCTTCAATATTTGTAGTTTCTCCTAGGCATTACCCGATATTCCTGATCGTGTAGTAACGAGGGGGCAATAAGCTCTGCCATGTAAAAACTGACGTTAATGGCCGGTAATCTGCTTGTTGTCCTCTCCCATCAGGCTTCGCGAATAACTGCGCTAATGACTACAGAATGAAGCGCCTCTGCCTACAAATATCAGCGACCCGTCTGATTGTGGGTGGTGTCTGTCCCGACATAAGGTTCTCCTGTCGCCGCCCTTTCGTTATTTCCGAATCGGTGGCAGCCCCAACAAGGAGTTAACCGTGATAACGCCCCGACCCAACCCACTCAAAACCACCTCCAGTTCGCCCTACAGCACCCTCGACTCGAGAAAACTCCACGAAGCTGCCGACAGGGCCCTCGATCACTATCTCAAACGGGAAAACACTAAACCGTGCTTTGCCGAAGAACGCACCACCGAGGAACGATCCATGAAGATGTTCACCGTCGTATCCGATGCAAACCCCGAAGCCCTCATCATCCAGACCTATGAAACCTTTTCTTCGGTGAGCCTTCTGCTGCTGGACCTGGCGGACAGCCTGGAAGACAAACAGCGGCATCTGGCGATGGCGATTTATCAGATGAGCGAGATGGGGTTGATGCTGGCGGAGCGGTCGCTGGATATCGAGCGGGCGATTAAGCCAGCCTAGCCTTTAAGTATTGGCCGTCAGGCCTGACGCCATCGCGGGCAAGCCCGCTCCCACAGGGATCTTCGGTGAACACCGCCGAAACTGTGGGAGCGGGCTTGCCCGCGATGGCAATAGTGAAAGCGCCGCAGCCTTCAAGCAGAGGCAGGCAATGGCTGAAAACTGAAGTACTGCCTCAACGCCTCCACCAATTGCCCATACTCCGGCGGTGCCCGTTGCAGGCTGAAGCCGGCGTCATAGTGGTGGGGGGTTGCGTCTTCGTGGCACCACAGACAGCAGGCATCGAGGTCGATCACCTGATGACAATGGCCATCCATGGGGATTTTCAGGCGCAGATTAAAATCGGCGCCCACCATCATCGGCAACTGGCTGATCAACATCAGCCCATCCTCGGACAGATTACCCAGAAAGCCGATGGGCTTGTCGGTGACGCTGTTGAACACTTTGAGAAAATACGGCAGTTGATGCCGCTCGATCCGGCGGTCAGTGAACATGCTGATTTCGCTACGCAAGGCCCTTAAGCAGGGCCGCACCAATACTTCGGAACGGGCCTGCTCTATTGTTTTATAGGCATCAGCCGCGCTCTCCCGATCCTGGTGCGACAGCCCTTCCAACCGCTGTCGCTTACTGCTGCCGATCACAGGTGTTACCTCGAATTAGAGGCAAGGCTCTAAACCGATCCATTGGACTATAGCTCACCGCTGTCGCATGACAATCAGAACCGGGTTGGACGCACCGCCGCTGCGCTGCGGGTCGGGTAATGGCCCAGGCTCTGCAAGGTTTCCAGGCGGGCACGGGCGCGGTAGGCGTATTCGCTTTGCGGGTAAGAGGCAATGATGAACTGGTAAGTCTGCGCCGCATCGATAAACAGCTTCTGCCGTTCCAGGCACTGGCCGCGCATCATCGACACTTCCGGCCACACATAAGGCCGCGCATGGCTGGCACGCTCGACCTTGGACAGTTCGAGCATCACCTGCTCGCAGTTGCCGCGCTCATAGGCGCTGTAGGCATTATTCAAATGATGGTTCATCGACCAACGGGTGCAGCCCGTGACACTGAGGGCACTAATGGCAAGGGCGGCAATGAGCACGAATCGCATGGGGGATCTCCTGTCTTGAGCTCTGTATCGACCCGTTGGCGGAAATCTTCAGGACGGTTTGTGCCGATTGTCGCGTTCAATAAAGAAACTAATAAGTAGTGCAAACGAACAATGACTACACCCAAAGACCATAGTAGCCTCTGCTAGCGCTTGAACTCAGGAGTCTATGCATGTCCGTCCGTCGCACCAAAATCGTCGCTACCCTTGGCCCGGCCAGTAACTCGCCGGAAGTTCTCGAACAGCTGATTCTGGCTGGCCTGGACGTCGCCCGTCTGAACTTCTCCCACGGCACCCCCGACGAGCACAAGGCTCGCGCGAAGCTGGTGCGTGACCTCGCTGCCAAGCACGGCCGCTTCGTCGCCCTGCTGGGTGACCTGCAAGGCCCGAAAATTCGTATCGCCAAATTCGCCAACAAGAAGATCGAGCTGAAGATCGGTGATCAATTCACCTTCTCTACCAGCCATCCGTTGACCGAAGGCAACCAACAAGTGGTCGGCATCGACTACCCGGACCTGGTGAAAGACTGCGGCGTGGGCGACGAGTTGCTGCTCGACGACGGCCGCGTGGTGATGCGCGTCGACACCGCCACCGCCACCGAGCTGCATTGCACCGTGACCATCGGCGGCCCGCTGTCGGACCACAAAGGCATCAACCGTCGCGGCGGCGGCCTGACCGCACCGGCCCTGACCGAAAAAGACAAGGCCGACATCAAGCTCGCAGCCGAAATGGAAGTCGACTACCTCGCGGTGTCCTTCCCGCGCGACGCCGCCGACATGGAATACGCCCGTCAACTGCGCGACGAAGCCGGCGGTACTGCCTGGCTGGTGGCGAAGATCGAACGCGCCGAAGCCGTAGCCGACGACGAAACCCTCGACGGCCTGATCAAAGCCTCCGACGCGGTGATGGTTGCCCGTGGTGACCTGGGTGTGGAAATCGGCGACGCCGAACTGGTGGGCATTCAGAAGAAAATCATTCTGCATGCACGCCGCCACAACAAAGCGGTGATCGTTGCGACCCAGATGATGGAGTCGATGATCCAGAACCCGATGCCGACCCGCGCCGAAGTCTCCGACGTAGCCAACGCCGTGCTCGACTACACCGACGCCGTGATGCTCTCGGCCGAAAGTGCTGCCGGTTTGTACCCGCTGGAAGCCGTGCAAGCCATGGCGCGCATCTGCATCGGCGCTGAAAAGCACCCGACCAGCAAGACCTCCAGCCACCGCATCGGCAAGGTCTTCGAAAGCTGCGACCAGAGCATCGCGCTGGCGGCCATGTACACCGCCAACCACTTCCCGGGCGTGAAGGCGATCATCGCGTTGACCGAAAGTGGCTACACGCCGTTGATCATGTCGCGCATCCGTTCCTCGGTGCCGATCTACGCGTTCTCCCCGCACCGCGAAACCCAGGCCCGCGCGGCCATGTTCCGTGGCGTCTACACCGTACCGTTCGACCCGGCGTCCTTGCCGCCTGAGCAAGTCAGCCAGGCTGCGATCGACGAGTTGCTCAAGTTGGGTGTGGTCGAGAAAGGCGACTGGGTCATCCTGACCAAGGGCGACAGCTACCACACCACCGGCGGCACCAACGGGATGAAAATCCTGCACGTTGGCGACCCGATGGTCTGAGTGATCGAGCGCTGAAAAACAAAAGCCCCGCCATGTGAATGGCGGGGCTTTTTGCATGCTGATCCGAAAGAGATGTAGTTCGGTCTGGCCTCTTCGCGAGCAAGCCCGCTCCCACAGGGGATTTGTGGGTGACACAAAACCTGTGAACACTGCAGATCCAATGTGGGAGCGGGCTTGCTCGCGAAGAGGCCCGCCCGGCCACCGCGGGTTTAATGCCTGTTGATAAACCCCGACAACGCCGCCATCGCTTCCGGCGAACGCAGCCGCTGGGTGAACAATGCGCCCTCTTCTTCTATCACCTTGCGTATCTGTTCCCGATCCGGCGCTTTCATCAATTGCTTGCTGATGCGTACCGCCTCCGCCGGCAACGATTCAAATCGCAACGCCATCTCCCGTGCCTTGGCCAACACTGCTTCGCCACTGCCTAAAGCTTCAGTCGCGATCCCCCAAACCGCCGCCTGTTCACCACTGAAACCCTCGCCCAGCAACAACAGCTCCGCCGCTTTGGCATGCCCGAGCATTCGCGGCAGGATCAGGCTGGAGCCGAACTCAGGGCATAACCCGAGGTTGACGAATGGCATGCGCAACCGGGCGTCGGTGCTGACGTAAACCAGATCGCAATGCAGCAGCATCGTCGTACCGATCCCCACTGCCGCACCGGCTACGGCGGCGATCACCGGTTTGCGGCACTCGAGCAAATTGAGCATGAAGTGGAACACGGGGCTGTCGAGGTTGCTCGGGGGTTGCTGGAGGAAATCAAAGATGTCGTTGCCGGCGGTGAAGCACTCAGCACTACCGGTGATCAGCACCGCATTGATTTCGGGGTCGCTGTCGGCAAGCCGCAAACCCTCCGCCAGTTGACTGTACATGGCGCGAGTCAGGGCGTTTTTCTTTTCGGGGCGATTGATGCGCAGGGTCAGCAGGCCGCGCTCGCGTTCAAACTGGATGGTATCGGGCATGGTGAGTCCTGATCTGAGAGGATCAACTGTGGCGAGCAAGCTCGCTCGCCACAGAGAAATCAGCGCTCAACCACGGGGTAGAAAGACATCCGCCAGCAGTTGATTGCGCGGCAAACCCGCCAGGTACAGGCGCCGGGCAAAGGCGTCGACGCTGTCGGGGGCCCCGCAGACTAAGGCCAGGGTTTGCCGCGAAACAAGGCGCAGTTGTGCCAAAGCCGCGGGCAACTCGGCCGCGGTCCACAGCTCGATGCTAAGGTTTTCACGGCCGTCGGCCATGGCTTGCAGGGGTTTGGCCAGATAATGCTCACCCGCATCATGGGCCAGGTGAATGACGCGGATGGGGCCCTGGTGATCCTGACGCAAGGCTTCGCGCAAAATACCGAATAACGGCCCCAGACCGGTGCCGGCCGCCAATAACCACAGCGGTCGGGTGTGCCAGTCCGGGTCGTAATGCAACGCTCCACCGCGCAACTCGCCGAGGCGGATCGGATCGCCGATTTTCAACTGGCGTGCCGAATCACTGAACTCCCCCGGCTGACGGCAATCGAGGTGAAACTCCAGAAAGCGGTCTTCTTCCGGCAGGCTGGCCAGGGAATACGGCCGCGCAATCTGGCCCGCCCACAACACCAGATGCTGCCCCGCCTGATAGCGCAACGGTCGCTCACTCGTCAGGCGTAAACGCAAAACGCTGGGGCTCAGCCAATCGCTGGCGGCCACTTGAGCGGCAAGTCCATCACGCAGCGGGTCAAAGGTTTCGACTTGCAGATCGTCGACCACCTGGCACTGACAGGCCAGCCGCCAACCTTGCTGACGCTGCTCATGGCTCAAGGCATCGGGACGGCTGTCGCTGGGCAAGCCCTCGACACATTTAACCAGGCACGCATGGCAACTGCCGGCGCGGCAGCTATAGGGCACCGACACGCCGTTCTGATTCAAGGCATCGAGCAGGTTACTCCCCGCCGCCACCGTCCATTGGCGTTCACCGACCCGTAACTCAGGCATCGACATTCTCCCAGGCCGCCGCGCAACGGTTACGGCCATCACGCTTGGCGCGGTACAGCGCCTGATCGGCGCGGTGCAAGGCGTCATCCAGATCGTCGCCGAGCGTCAACAAAGTCATGCCCACCGACAGGCTGAGGTTGCGCACATCCAGGCCGACCAATTCGACATCCATGAACGCAATGCGCAACCGCTCACAACACGCCGTCAGGCGCTCGGCATCGCAATCGGGTAACAGCACCACGAACTCTTCACCGCCATAACGGGCCAGAACATCGCCATCGCGCAGGCAGGCGGTGGCCACTCCGGCAAACGCTTGCAGCACCTGATCGCCGGCGGCATGGCCATGAACATCGTTGATGCGTTTGAAGTGATCGAGGTCGATCAACGCCAGGCCATGCACCACATCGGCTTCCATGGCGTTCAACTCCCGGGAGGCCAGGCGCAGGAAATGCCGGCGGTTGAACAGCCCGGTGAGTTCGTCGGTCGCCACCAGGCCTTCGAGCTGGCGCATCATCCCGCGCAGGGTGTCTTGATGCGCCTGCAAGGCAAACCGCCGCTGACGCATACGCTGGCGCGACATCTGGACGTAACGGGCGTAAAGCACCAGCCACGCGAGTACCACCAACAGCACGCACACCTGCAACAAGGCCAGCGTCGGGTCGGGCAGCTGAAAGTGGTAGCCCTCCCACAAGGTGATGGCGCTGAAACTGAAAAACACCAGAAACGCACAACGGGCAAAAGCCATGCGCGAAAGATGAAACAACCCGAACAACAGAATCAGCAGGTAAAACACCAGAAAAGCGCCACGCGCCTCGTCCAGGTGGGCGATCAGCCAGGTTTGCCAACCCAGCCCCAGCAGTATTTGCACTTCGGTCAGGCTCGGATCGGAAAAACGCAGATTGCGGCCGCTGGAGAACACCGCGAACAACACCGCCTGGCTGAGCACCACCAACGCGCTGCCGATCGCCATGCCGGTGACGGATTCCTGGTAGTGACCGGTGAAAAACGCCAGCCACAGCAGCAGCAAAGCCAGGGCGTAGGTGCCAGCTGCGAGGGCAAAGCGTTTAAGCAAAAGCCGCTGAATGGCGTTATGGGTCAATCGCTGATTCACCGTGGGAAAGGAGGCTGATCGAGTGTCCTACTCTACAGGCCGGATGCCACTTTAGTGGCGAGTCTGATAAATGACCATTCAATTTTCGGGGCAAAAAACTGGCGTCAAAGCCATGACCCGAACTCCATGTGAGCCGAGCCTTGCAGCATTCCTTATAGCAGCCGCCGAAGGCTGCGTTCGCTGTAGCAGCTGTCGAGCTTGCGAGGCTGCGTTCGGCTGCGAAGCAGTCGTGAATCCGGCTGACGCAGTCTGCCTGACATACCGCAATCTCAGATTTTACGACTGCTTCGCAGCCGAACGCAGCCTTCGGCAGCTGCTACAGGTTCTGCATTGGGGCGGGTTCATCAATATGGGCGGTATGCGACCAACGTTTGACTGTCAACGGATGTGCCCGCCATCGAGGCGCGGTATACTGCCGCGCCTTTTTAGCGTCGCGCCAGCATGCCCGGCGTGCCTTGAAAGGTGCTTGCAACCGACCGATGCACCCAAGCTGCAAGCACCTTATTGAATGTTCCCGTCTTTTAGAGGAGCGCGACTCATGACCGTGATCAAGCAAGACGACCTGATTCAGAGCGTTGCCGACGCCCTGCAATTCATTTCCTACTACCACCCCGTGGATTTCATCCAGGCGATGCACGAGGCCTACCTGCGTGAAGAATCGCCGGCGGCTCGCGATTCCATGGCGCAGATCCTGATCAACTCGCGCATGTGCGCTACCGGCCACCGCCCGATCTGCCAGGACACCGGTATCGTTACCGTGTTCGTGCGCGTGGGCATGGACGTTCGTTGGGATGGCGCCACCATGGGCCTGGACGACATGATCAACGAAGGCGTACGCCGGGCTTACAACCTGCCGGAAAACGTCCTGCGTGCTTCGATCCTCGCCGACCCGGCGGGCGCTCGCAAAAACACCAAGGACAACACCCCGGCCGTTATTCACTACTCCATCGTTCCGGGTAACACCGTGGAAGTGGACGTGGCAGCCAAGGGTGGCGGTTCCGAGAACAAGTCGAAAATGGCCATGCTCAACCCGTCCGACTCGATCGTTGACTGGGTGCTCAAGACCGTTCCGGAAATGGGCGCCGGCTGGTGCCCACCGGGCATGCTCGGCATCGGCATCGGCGGCACCGCCGAGAAAGCCGCGGTAATGGCCAAGGAAGTGTTGATGGAATCCATCGACATTCACGAGCTGAAGAAGCGCGGCCCGTCCAACCGTATCGAAGAGATGCGTCTGGAGCTGTTCGAGAAGGTCAACCAACTGGGCATCGGCGCCCAGGGCCTGGGCGGCCTGACCACCGTGCTCGACGTGAAGATCATGGATTACCCGACCCACGCCGCGTCCCTGCCGGTGTGCATGATCCCGAACTGCGCCGCCACCCGTCACGCGCACTTCGTGCTCGACGGTTCCGGCCCGGCCTCGCTGGAAGCGCCACCGCTGGACGCTTACCCGGAAATCGTCTGGGAAGCCGGCCCATCGGCCCGTCGCGTCAACCTCGACACGCTGACCCCGGAAGAAGTGCAGAGCTGGAAGCCGGGCGAAACCGTCCTGCTCAACGGCAAAATGCTCACCGGTCGCGACGCGGCGCACAAGCGCATGGTCGAGATGCTGAACAAGGGTGAAACCCTGCCGGTGGACCTCAAGGGTCGCTTCATCTACTACGTTGGCCCGGTTGATCCGGTACGCGAAGAAGTGGTTGGCCCTGCCGGTCCGACCACCGCGACGCGGATGGACAAGTTCACCCGTCAGATCCTCGAGCAAACCGGCCTGTTGGGCATGATCGGCAAATCCGAGCGCGGGCCTACCGCGATCGAAGCGATCAAGGACCACAAAGCCGTTTACCTGATGGCTGTCGGCGGCGCGGCTTACCTGGTGGCGCAAGCCATCAAGAAATCCCGCGTGGTGGCGTTCGCCGAACTGGGCATGGAAGCGATCTACGAGTTCGACGTCAAAGACATGCCTGTGACCGTTGCGGTCGACAGCAAGGGCGAGTCGGTACACATCACCGGTCCTGCCATCTGGCAGAAAAAGATCAGTGAAAGCCTGGCGGTGGAAGTGCAGTAAGCGCTTCCCTCACTTGCTGAAAAGGCCGGGCCGTCTCCCCAGACGACCCGGCCTTTTTTTTGGATATCGATTTAACCCTTTGATCTAAGCAGAGGTGACTAACGAATTGGCGTATACCCAGACCATGTTGCGCTCTCGATCGAGTAAATTCACTACCGTCTGAACATGTCATGCTGGGACGAAGGATGTGCGGCCTCATGGTATGGTGCCAGCCCAACCTTCAACCTGTTTCCTACAGCATGCTGCCGACTTCCCGTACCTTGCGTCTGTCGTTGTACACCCTGTTGATCATCACCGGTGCAGCGCTCGCCGCGACCCTGGCCATCCGCCACGCCGAGCGTCAGGCGCAGGAAGAAGACGCCGCCCGCGCCAGTCAGCAATTGGCGTTGTACGCCAACTCCCTGCACACCCTGATTGAACGCTATCGCGCCCTGCCTGCCGTCTTGGCGCTGGACCCGGAGTTGCGCGCCGCGCTAAACGGTGAAGTGAGCCCCGAAGAGCAGCTTGCATTGAATCGCAAACTGGAAAAAATCAACGGCGCCGCACAGTCCTCGACCCTGGAACTGCTCGACCACACCGGCCTCGCCGTGGCCGCCAGCAACTGGCGCCTGCCCAGCAGTTACGTCGGCCACAACTACGGCTTTCGCCCCTACTTCAGCCAAACCCGCACTCAGGGCACCGGGCGTTTTTATGCGGTGGGCGTGACCAGCGGCATTCCCGGCTACTTCCTGTCCAGCGCGGTGACCAGCGACAGTGGTGAGTTTCTCGGTGCCATGGTGGTCAAACTCGAATTCCCGGAACTGGAGCGCGAATGGCGCCAGGGCAGCGACACGTTGCTGGTCAGCGATGCGCGCGGGATCATCTTCATCGCCAACCAGCCGGGCTGGCGTTATCGCCTGCTGCGACCGCTGAGCGCCAGCGATCACACTGAGCTCAAGACCACCCGCCAATACGACAAGCAGCCGCTGACCCCGCTTGCCTATCAATCGGTGCGGCGCTTCGACGACAACAGCGATCTGACCCGAGTCGAAGGCCCCGAGGGGACGGCGGATTACCTCTGGGAATCCCTGCCGCTGGCCACCGAAGGCTGGACGCTGCACTTGCTGCGCCGCCCGCAGGTAGCCTTCGAAGACCTGCGCAACGCCGGGCTCGCGGCCGCCGGGGTGTGGCTGGCTGTGGTGTTTCTGTTGCTGTTCCTCAATCAGCGTTGGCGGCTGGCGAAATTGCGCCAGCGCAGCCGCGAAGAACTCGAACGACTGGTGGAAGAACGCACCCGGGATTTGCGCACCGCCCAGGACGGCTTGGTGCAATCGGCCAAACTCGCGGCGCTGGGGCAAATGTCGGCGGCGCTGGCCCATGAAATCAACCAGCCGCTGACTGCCCAGCGCATGCAACTGGCGACCTTGCGCCTGCTGCTCGATCATGGTCGGGTTGAAGACGCTTACAAGGCGCTGAAACCGGTGGACGATATGCTCACCCGCATGGCCGCGCTCACCGGCCACCTGAAAACCTTCGCCCGCAAAAGCCCCAGCGGCCTGCGTGAACGGCTGGACCTGGCGACGGTGGTCGATCAATCCTTGCAGCTGCTGGATACGCGCTTGCGGGACGAAAACGTCAGTCTCGTGCTGCACCTGACGCGCCCGGCCTGGGTGCGTGGCGATGCGATTCGCCTGGAACAGGTGCTGATCAACCTGCTGCGCAATGCCCTGGATGCGATGCACGACAAACCCTGCAAACGTCTGGAAATCCGCCTCGAAGCCGATGAACAATTGTGGCGCCTGACCGTCGCCGATAACGGTGGCGGCATTGCCGAAGAACATCTGGCACAAGTCTTCGATCCGTTCTTCACCACTAAACCGGTGGGCGATGGCCTGGGTCTGGGGCTGGCCGTATCCTTCGCTATCGTTCACGAAGCAGGCGGACGTTTGAGTGCTGACAATGGCGAAAACGGCGCGGTATTCACCTTGACGCTGCCTATTGATCTGGAGGTCTCTGCCTGATGCTCAATTCGGTGATGGTGGTCGATGACGAAAGCAGCATCCGCAGTGCTGTCGAGCAATGGCTGAGCCTGTCGGGGTTCGAGGTGCAGCTGTTCAGTCGCGCCGACGAATGCCTGGCGCAACTGCCCAGACATTTCCCCGGAGTGATTCTCAGCGATGTGCGCATGCCCGGCATGACGGGGCTGGAGCTGCTGGCTGAAGTCCAGCGCCGCGATGCTGATTTGCCGGTGATCCTGCTGACCGGTCACGGTGATGTGCCGATGGCCGTCGAAGCCATGCGCGATGGCGCCTACGATTTCCTTGAGAAACCCTTCAGCCCGGAAGCCCTGATGAGCAGTCTGCGTCGGGCGCTGGACAAGCGTCGACTGGTGCTGGAAAACCGAGCGCTGCATGAGCAGGCGGACAATCGCGCCAAACTCGATGCCACGCTGCTGGGGGTGTCCCGTGGGTTGCAGACCCTGCGCCGCCAAGTGCTGGATTTGGCAATGCTGCCGGTCAATGTACTGATCCGTGGCGAAACCGGCAGCGGCAAGGAACTGGTTGCCCGTTGCCTGCACGACTTCGGTCCGCGCGCCGACAAAGCCTTCGTGGCGCTCAACTGCGCAGCGATTCCCGAGCAGTTGTTCGAGGCCGAACTGTTCGGTCATGAGAGCGGCGCGTTCACGGGCGCCCAGGGTAAACGCATTGGCAAGCTCGAATACGCCGACGGGGGCACGTTGTTTCTCGATGAAATCGAAAGCATGCCGCTGGCCCAGCAGGTGAAATTATTGCGGGTGTTGCAGGAGCAGAAGCTTGAACGATTGGGTTCCAACCAGAGCATCCACGTGGACTTGCGGATCATCGCCGCGACCAAACCGGATTTGCTCGATGAAGCCCGGGCCGGGCGTTTTCGCGAGGATTTGGCCTATCGATTGAACGTCGCCGAGTTGCGTCTGCCGCCATTGCGCGATCGGCGTGAAGACATTCCCCTGCTGTTCGAGTTCTTCGCCCAGAGTGCTGCCGAGCGTTTGGGTCGCACCTTTGCGCCCTTGAGCGGGCCGCAACTGAGCCATCTGCTGAGCCACGACTGGCCGGGCAATGTGCGGGAACTGGCGAACGTCGCCGAGCGACAAGTGCTGGGCCTCGGCGAACCGGAACCGGCGGGGATCGACCCCGGCCAGTCACTGGCGGCGCAGCAAGAAGCCTTCGAAGCCCATTGCCTGCGCGCGGCATTGACCCGGCATAAGGGCGATGTGAAAGCGGTGCTGGAAGAGCTGCAACTGCCGCGCCGTACCTTTAATGAAAAGATGCAGCGGCATGGGTTGAGCCGGGAGATGTTCATCTGACCCGGGACACCTCCGGACTCCCCTGACAACCCGAACAACCCGGACCTGTAGGAGCGAGGCTTGCCCGCGAAGCTTTTGGCGATCTTGATGGCCTCTTCGCGGGCAAGCCTCGCTCCTAAAGGGGGCCGGTTCGTGCGCGGAAATCCGCTCGTTACCTTGCGCGCAATAAGCGGATTTCCGCTCAACAAAACCTCCTACCCCCTCTAAACCGGCCCTCCTCCTCTTGGCACAGCTCCTGCTATAGCCCTGGCAGGCTGCGTTTACACGCGCTCCACAAAAACAATTAAATGAAGGATCCTTCAATGGATAACTCCAACGCCCTGCCTCTTGGGTCGGCTGCCGCGCCGGCTAAAGAAAGAACCACCGCCAGCCGGATCAAATCGATCTTCAGCGGTTCTGTCGGCAACATGGTCGAGTGGTACGACTGGTACGTCTATGCCGCCTTCTCCCTGTACTTCGCCAAAACCTTCTTCCCCGCCGGTTCCTCCACCGCACAGCTGATGAACACCGCTGCGATCTTCGCCGTGGGCTTCCTGATGCGTCCGATCGGTGGCTGGCTGATGGGCCTCTACGCGGACCGCGCCGGTCGTAAACGTGCGTTGATGGCCTCGGTGTATCTGATGTGTTTCGGCTCGCTGCTGATCGCCTTGAGCCCCAATTATGAAACCATCGGTATCGGTGCGCCGATCCTGCTGGTGTTCGCTCGCCTGCTGCAGGGCTTGTCGGTTGGGGGTGAGTACGGCACCTCGGCGACGTATCTCAGCGAGATGGCGACCAAGGAGCGTCGCGGCTTCTATTCCAGCTTCCAGTACGTGACCCTGATCTCCGGCCAACTCATCGCCCTGGCGGTGCTGATTGTGCTGCAACAGACCCTGACCACCGAGCAACTCTACGCCTGGGGCTGGCGCATCCCGTTCGCCATCGGTGCGCTGTGTGCCGTGGTCGCGCTGTACCTGCGTCGTGGCATGGAAGAAACCGAGTCGTTCACCAAGAAAGAGAAAGCCAAGGAAAGCGCGATGCGCACCTTGATGCGCCACCCGAAGGAACTGATGACCGTGGTCGGCCTGACCATGGGCGGCACGCTGGCGTTCTACACCTACACCACGTACATGCAGAAATACCTGGTGAACACCGTCGGCATGAGCATCACCGACTCCACCAGCATCTCGGCAGCCACGCTGTTTCTGTTCATGTGCCTGCAACCGATCGTTGGCGGGCTGTCGGATAAAGTCGGTCGCCGGCCGATCCTGATTGCCTTCGGTATCCTCGGGACGTTGTTCACCGTGCCGATCCTGACCACCCTGCACACTGTCCAGAGCTGGTGGGGCGCATTCTTCCTGATCATGGCGGCGCTGATCATCGTCAGCGGCTATACCTCGATCAACGCGGTGGTCAAAGCTGAAC
Source organism: Pseudomonas sp. NPDC086112 (assembly GCF_044746425.1). Taxonomy (NCBI): domain Bacteria; kingdom Pseudomonadati; phylum Pseudomonadota; class Gammaproteobacteria; order Pseudomonadales; family Pseudomonadaceae; genus Pseudomonas; species Pseudomonas sp. NPDC086112. The sequence goes on from NZ_JBIVCD010000021.1 coordinate 54,408, forward strand.
TGTTCCCCACCGAGATCCGTGCGCTGGGCGTCGGTTTGCCCTACGCGCTGACCGTGTCGATCTTCGGCGGTACCGCTGAATACATCGCGCTGTGGTTCAAGAGCATCGGCATGGAAACCGGTTACTACTGGTATGTCACGGCGTGCATCGCGGTGTCGTTGCTGGTGTACATCACCATGAAAGACACCCGCAAACATTCGCGGATCGAGACGGACTGACCATTACATTGATGGAGGCTGTTATGGCCTCTTCGCGGGCAAGCCCGCTCCCACATTCGACCGCATTTTCTTCTGAAAGAACTCGGTCAACCTGTGGGGGCGGGCTTGCTCGCGAAAGCGGTTTAACATTCAACAAGGATGCTGACCGATACACCGCTTTCGCGAGCAAGCCCGCTCCCACATTAGATCTCATCGCTGGAAATAACCCGCTCGTCCTTGCACTATGATCGATTCCGAATCAACGCCTCAGGAACCCGTTCATGCCCGACGATATCCATTTCTACGAACCCGCCAACGGCCACGGCCTGCCGCATGACCCGTTCAATGCCATCGTCGGCCCGCGCCCTATCGGCTGGATTTCTTCCCAGGACGCCAACGGCTGCTTGAATCTGGCGCCCTACAGCTTTTTCAACGCCTTCAACTACATCCCGCCGATCATTGGGTTTTCCAGCGTCGGGCGTAAAGACAGCCTGAACAACATCGAGCAGACCGGCGAATTCGCCTGGAACCTGGCGACCCGGCCGCTGGCCGAGCAGATGAACCGGAGCTGCGCCATGGTCGGGCCTGAGGTCAACGAGTTCGAACTGTCCGGGCTGACCACTGCGGCGTCGAAAATCATTCAGGTGCCACGGGTTGCCGAAAGCCCGGTGTCCTTTGAATGCAAAGTCACGCAGATCATTCAGTTGCAGCGCGCCAACAAGGAAGTGGTGCCGAGCTGGCTGATTCTCGGCGAAGTGGTCGCCGTGCACATCGCCAAATGGCTGTTGAAGGATGGGGTGTACGACACCGCCGCGGCAGAACCGATTCTGCGCGGCGGCGGGCCGGCGGATTACTTTCAGCTGGGGCCAGAGGCATTGTTCAAAATGTTCCGCCCGGGGGCGGTCAAGTGATTACCAGAGCAGGTCGGCGTCTTCTTTAACGTCTTTGAGGCGGGTCAGCTCTTTGGCCGCGGCCTCGTCCGCTTCATGAGCGGTCTTGAAAGTCTGGCCTTCCAGCACTTTGTGAAAAGTCGGGGCACCGGAACCGCCGAGGGCTTTGACGGCAATTGCGGCGTGGTAACCGCCCTCGCCCGGTACTACTGCTGAAACGGCTTCGAAGTGTTCAAAGGCTTTGCGTGCCATGTCGCGGATCCTGGCTAATGGAGAATTGCGCCATTAAACCCTCAACCGGCGAGTTTGTGTACCGCTGCCTGGGACTGGCCAAGGGCCTGGGCCGCCGAGACATCCTTGAAGGTATGAAAATCCAGGCTATTGACCACCAGCTCCTGCACCAGCTCGGCAAAAATCTGCATCGCCGGGCTGCCGAAGTAAGCGGTCATGGCCTGTTGGTTGTCCCAGAAACCGGACACCAGCCACAGCTCGGGATCGCATTGCGAGTGCTGCAGGGCAAAACTCAGGCAACCCGGCGCGTTGCGCGACGGCTCGATCAGCGCGCTCAGGCGCGCACCGAGTTCTGCCGAACGCCCGGCGCGGGCGCGAATGAAGGCCATATGACTGACGGGGATTTGCGTAGACATGTTCAACCCTCCCAGGTCATCCAGTGGCAGCCGGGGACGGGCTGCGACAGGATCCAAGATTAGGCGGCGCGTCGCAGCTGTCGTTAGTCGATTCCTGCCGACGCATTGCACAATCCTGCGCGGCTGCAAAAAACGTCTGTAACAGCATATAAACCACTGTCACATCGCTGCAACACGACTTTCAAGCAAGTTTTCCCGACGCTGACCTGCCATAGCAGCCCCGCGTATTTACCTCGTGCAGAATCAGGCAAGCTTTTGGCAGGATGTGTCTACCGCTGTCCCTTGCACAAATTTAAGCTCAGCCCATTACCAACGCGTCACCGAGGATGCCCAGCATGTCGTCGCTCGATCACTTTCAAGCCCCGCTGGATGCCGACATGGAAAAACAGCGCGCGGAACTGGCCGCCCTCATCCGTCGTAACACGATGGAGGATGGCACGTATGCCACCGCCGTCGGTTCGCTGTTCATGTCGCGCCACAGTCAAAACCATGACTTCGCCCCGGTGCTGGCGCAACCGGCCCTGTGCATCATGGCCCAGGGGCGCAAGGAAGTGCGGCTGGCGGATGAATACTTCAACTACGACCCGCTGAATTACCTGGTGGTGTCGGTCTCGATGCCGTTGAGCGGGCGGGTGGTGAATGTCTCGCCCGAAGAACCGATCCTCGCCGTGCGGCTGGACATCGACCCCGCGGAAATCACCGCGCTGATTGCCGACGCCGGCCCCATCGGCGTCCCCACACGGCCTACTGGTCGCGGCCTGTATGTCGAGCAGATCGACACGGCAATGCTCGACGCCGTGCTGCGTCTGGCACGTTTGCTGGACACACCCAAAGACATCGCCATGCTGGCGCCGCTGATTTGTCGAGAGATTCTGTATCGGCTGTTGCGCAGCCCGCAGGGGCATCGGCTGTACGAGATTGCCATCGCCAACAGCCAGAGCCATCGCATCAGCCAGGCGATCAAATGGCTCAACGGCAATTATGAGCAACCGCTGCGCATCGATGATCTGGCGCGGGAAGTGAACCTGAGCGTGTCGACATTGCATCACCGGTTCAAGGCAATGACGGCGATGAGTCCGCTGCAATATCAGAAGCAGTTGCGCCTGCAAGAGGCGCGGCGGTTGATGCTGGCCGAAGGGCTGGAGGCTTCGGCGGCAGGTTATCGGGTGGGGTATGAAAGCCCTTCGCAATTCAGCCGGGAGTACAGCCGATTGTTCGGGGCGCCGCCGCTCCGGGATTTGGCGCGGTTGCGGTTGTCGGTTTGATCTGACGTTTTCGGTGTGGCTGATGGCCTCTTCGCGAGCAAGCCCGCTCCCACATTGGATTTGTGGTGGACACAAAATAAGTGAACACCGCAGATCCCTTGTGGGAGCGGGCTTGCTCGCGAAGGGGCCGGCAAAGGCGACCCACCTCTAAAGTCAGGCGCTCAACACGCGGCAAGCCTCAGCCGGCAAGGTCACCGACACCGGATTGCCAATGCTCAACCCAACCCCCTGACACGGCGTACTCAATGCGGTAAACGACACCCCGGAACACTCGACGGTGGTTTCAATCGTCGCCCCGATATCCCGCACAAACGTCACCTTTCCGAGCAAGCGATTACCCGCCGTGGCCTGAGGTTGCGACAGTTGCAGGTCTTCCGGGCGAATCAGCATCTTCACCTTCTCCCCCACCACAATGCTGCTGCAGATTGGCACTTGCAGCGCATCGCCACCGGGCAAGCTGACTTTGCCGTTGCCCAGCGCCGTGGCCGGGAAAATGTTTCCCGAACCAATAAAATCCGCGACGAATTCATTGGCTGGATGCCGGTAGATTTCAATCGGCGAGCCCACCTGCTGCACCCGATGTTCCCCCAGCACCACCACGATGTCGGCCATGGTCATGGCTTCGCGCTGGTCGTGGGTGACCATGATGGTGGTGATGTTCAAACGTTGTTGCAGCTGACGGATTTCCACCTGCATCGATTCGCGCAGCTTGGCGTCCAGCGCCGACAGCGGTTCATCGAGCAGGAGGATTTTTGGCCGCGAAGCAATCGCCCGGGCAATCGCCACGCGCTGACGCTGACCGCCAGAGAGTTTCGCCACCGGGCGATCAATCATTTCCTGCAGCTGGATCAGCTCCAGCAACTCCACCACCCGCGCCTGTTGATCAGCCTTGCTGACCCCGCGCAGTTTCAACGGATAGGCGATGTTCTCCCCCACCGTCATGTGCGGAAACAGCGCCAGCGATTGAAACACCATGCCGAAATTACGCTGATGCGCCGGCGTATGGCCGATGTCTTCGCCGTCCAGGCGAATCTCGCCACCGGTCAGGGTTTCCAGCCCGGCGATCATCCGCAGCAAGGTGGTTTTGCCGCAGCCCGAAGGGCCGAGGAAACACACCAGTTTGCCCTCGGGCAAATGCAGGTTCACATCCTTTACCGCGCAGGCCGAGCCGTAATGTTTCTCGACGTTTTCCAGAATCAGACCAGTCATGTTGCACCTCAAGAATCAGAACGAAACGCCGCCTTCGCCAACCAACTTTTCCAGCGCCCAAATGAGCACAAAGTCGATCAGCACGATCAGCACGGCAAACGAGAAAACGGTAGGGTCGAGCGAAGACACGGTGCGGCTGTACATCCAGATCGGCACGGTCATGACGTCGATGGTGTAGAGAAAATAGGTCACGGTGAATTCGTTGAACGAGACGATGAACGCCAGCAACATGCCCGCCAGAATCCCCGACTTCATCAGCGGCACCACCACATCGACAATCGCCCGAGTCGGTGAAGCGCCGAGCATCTGCGCGGCCTCTTCGACTTCGCTGCCGATGGAGAGCATCGCCGCCGTGCAGTTTTTCACCACGAACGGCAGCGCCAGGATCACGTGGGCAATCACCAGCCGCGAGGTGGTGATCTGGAACGGCAGGCTGTCGAACACCAGCAGCAAGGCCAGGCCCAACACCACCATCGGGAACACCAGTGGCAGCGACATCAATTGCAGCGCCACGGCCTTGCCGCGGAACTCGCAACGGGTCAGGGCATAGGCTGCCGGCACCGCGATAATCGTGGCGAAAATCATGGTCAGGCAGGCCACCATCAGGCTGGTGGTCATGGCTTTGCCGAGGCTCAGCACATCGCTGGCGTCCGGCGACACGAAGGTGTTCCAGGCGGCTTTGTACCATTGCAGGCTGTAGCTGCTGGGCGGGAAATCGAGGTTCGATGCACCGCTGAACGACATGACGATCATGGTCAAAATCGGCAGCACCGCCAGCAGCAAAATGAAGCCCGACAGGATGCCGGCAAACTTGCCGGTATCACCTGGCAGCAGCGAATGGCGCTTCTTGATCAGGGTGCTCATTGGGAAGCCTCCAGCATGCGCCGACGACGGCCAGTGATGTATTCGGACAAGGTCATGATCGCCAGAGTGGTAACGATCAGCACCACACCGGCAGCCGACGCGGCGGGCCAGTTCATCAGCGGGGCGATCTGGTCATGCACCATCACCGCCAGCATCGGCACGCGTCGACCACCAAGCAGCAGCGGCACCACGAAGCTGCTGGCGTTGTAGGCGAACACCAGCGTCGCGCCAGTGATGATCCCCGGCAAACTCATCGGCAACACCACCTGGCGGAACACCTGCAAGCGACTGGCGCCGAGGGTGGCAGCGGCTTCTTCGTAAGTGCGGGCGACACCGCGCATGGCGCTGGCAATCGGCAGCACGGCCAACGGGAACGCAGTTTGCACCAGGCCCATCAACACGCCGTTCTGGTTGTACAGCAGCATGATCGGCCGCTTGATCAGGCCCAGGCCCATCAGCGCCTGATTGAGCATGCCGCCGGGGCCGAGAATCACCAGCCAGCCGTAGCTTTGCAGCAGCAGGTTGACCAGCAAGGGCAGCAGCACCGCCGCGAGGAAGATCCGCCGCACAAACGGCGAGGTCAGCCGTGACATGGTGTAGGCCACCGGGATCGCCAGCAGCACCGCAATCACCGCGCTGATCAGTGCCAGGCGCAAGGTCAGCAGCAACGATTTGAGGTAATAGGGTTCCAGCAATTGGGCGTAACTGGCCAGGCTGAAGCCGGACCACTCCGCGCCTTTGGTGCCGACGCTCATGCGCAGTACCAAGAGGCTGGCGGCAATCAGCACGCCGAGAAACAGCATCGACGGCGAGAGAAAAAGCCACGCGCGCGCCGTCGGTGAGACACCCCGATTGATGCGCACGGGTGCGGCGCTTACCGGATGGGTCAGAGGTTGGTGTTCCATAGCAAGGGTCTCGTCAATGGAAAGCAGCTGAGCGAACACAAGACTTGAAACCACGTTGAACCCTGTGGGAGCGGGCTTGCTCGCGAAGAGGCCGTGTCAGTCGACATCAATGTTGAATGTCACACCGCATTCGCGAGCAAGCCCGCTCCCACATTGGATTTGTGGTGTCCCAGAAGGCTTGCGTAAGCCACTCGATCAGGAAGAAAAGATTTCCGTGTAACGACGAATCCATTGGTCATGCACGGTGGCCAGGAAGGCGTTGTCGTGCATGATCGCCTTCTCGGCAATCTGCTCCGGCGTGAGGATGTACGGGCTCTTGCGCGCTTCGGCGGAGATGATCGCCTTGGCGTTGACCGGGCCGTTGTAGATGTCTTCGGCCATCTTGCCCTGCACCAGCGGGTCCAGAGAGTGGTTGATGAAGGCGTAGGCCAGGTCGGTATCGCCCGGACGATTCTTCGGCATCACCGACAGCATCAGGTCGGTGTAGAAGCCTTCCTTCATGCCGAACGTGGCGCCCAGACCGTAGGCCGGATCGCGAATCTGTTTCGGGAAGAACGCCGGCGCGTACAAGCCACCCATGTCCAGGGAACCGGTGCGGAACAGCTCGGCGATCTGGTTCGGGTTTTCGCCCAGGGTCACGACGCGGTCTTTCAGCTCGGCGAGTTTCTTGAAGCCTGGCTCGATGTTGTGTTCGTCACCACCGGCCAGTTTGGCGGCGATGATGATCAGGTCCATGGCCTCGGTCCAGTTCGGCGGCGGCAGGAAGATGTTCGGCGACAGCTCCGCGTCCCACAGGGCGGCATAGCTGTCCGGCGCTTCCTTGATGGTGCGGGTGCTATAGACCAGGCTGTTGCACCACAGCAGGTAACCGATGCCGTGACCGTTGGCGCCAGTGCGGTATTGCTCCGGCACGTCGATCAGGTTAGGGATACGGTTGAGATCGGGTTTTTCCAGCAGGTTGGCGGCGGCCAGACCTTCGGCGCCGACGCCGGCCAGGGTGATGATGTCGTACTGCGGACGATCACCGCCGGCCTTGAGTTTGGCGACCATTTCCGAGGTGCTGCCGGTGCGGTCAGCGATGACCTTGCAGCCGTACTTGGCTTCGAACGTCGCGGCGATATTGCGCAGTGCCGCAAGGCCGGTGTCATCGGACCAGGTCAGCAAGCGCAGGGTCTTGCCCTGGAAACGTGTGTCGCTGGCATTGGCCTTGATGAACGGCATGCTCATGGCCGCCGCAGCCACGGACGCCACGCCCACGGTTTTGATGAATTGACGTCTGTTCAGATCGTGCTCGCCCATGAAGGACTCCCTTTGTTTTTTTAAGTATGAGGTTGGTCGCAACCGTTGCATCCGCGCGGCCAGATCGGCTTACAGTCCCCGGTTTCAAAGGACTTGAGCTGCACCGGCGGGTTCATCCTGAGGTCGTGCAAAACACCTGACTATCGATAAAAACTCATTGAAGCCATGACGCTGGCGCATGCCTCATCGCGAGGCATGCGCTCACCTTTTTCGTGCTGTCAGACGGCCCGAATCACGTGTTTGATTTCCTGGAAAGCCTGCAAACCCCACGGCCCCAATTCGCGACCGATGCTGCTCTGTTTGTAGCCACCCCAGGCGGTCTGCGGGAAAATCACTTGCGGCGCGTTGATCCATACAAGCCCCGCCTGCAAAGCGTTGGCGACCCGATCCGCGACCTCGTTATCGCGAGTGACCACGCTGGCCACCAGGCCAAACTGGCTGTCGTTGGCCAGGGCAATGGCCTCGGCTTCAGAGGTGAAACTGCGCACGCAGATCACCGGGCCGAAAATCTCTTCGCACCACAGCGCACTGTCGAGGGGCACGTCGATGAAAATGGTCGGCTGCAAAAAATAGCCGCGAGGTAGGTCTGCCGGACGATTACCGCCGCTGATCAGCTTTGCGCCCGCGCTCAAACCGCGATCGATGTGGCCCAGCACGCGTTGGTATTGCGCCTGATTGACCAGTGCACCCATTTCCACATTCGGGTCGAACGGGTCGGCCACGCGAATGGCTTCGGCGCGCGCCTTCAATTGCGCTACAAATTTTTCCGCCAGTTCATCGGCAACCAGCACACGGCTGGTGGCGGAACACATTTGCCCGGCGTTGAAGAAACCACCGCCACAGGCCACTTCCACGGCCAGTTCGATGTCGGCATCGGCGAGTACCAGCAGCGAAGATTTGCCGCCCAATTCCAGGCTCACACCCTTTACGGTTTCTGCCGCTCGCTGCATCACCTGCACGCCCACCGCGTTACTGCCGGTGAAGGAAATCTTGGCGATGCGCGGATCAGCCGACAGCGGTGCGCCAACCGCCAGGCCGGTGCCGCAGACCAGATTGAACACTCCGTTTGGCAGGCCCGCTTCGGCAATGATCGTCGCCAGCTCCAGCTCCGGCAGCGGCGTCACTTCCGACGGTTTAAGCACCACACAGCAACCGGCGGCCAGGGCCGGGGCGAGTTTCCAGGCGGTGGTGACCATCGGGAAATTCCACGGCACGATCAGCCCCACCACACCGCACGGTTCGCGGCGCAAACGGGCGCTGAAATCATCGCTCGGCAACGCCACGGCGCTGTCTTGCTTCGCGTCCAGGCCTTCGGCCAGCTCGGCGTAATACTCGAAGGTGGCGATCACGTCGTCGACGTCGATGGCCGCTTCGAACAGCGGTTTGCCGTTGTTGCTCGACTGCAATTTCATCAACTGCTCGCGACCGGCCTGCACGCCCGCGGCGATTCTGCGCAGGATCGCCCCGCGCTCGGCGCCGGTGGTTTTCGACCATGCTTTGAACGCATGGGTCGCGGCTGTGACGGCTTGATCGACAGCCTGTGCATCGCCACCATTAACGGTGGTCAACAGGGCTTCGGTCGCCGGGTTGATCACGCGCAAGTGTTCGTGGCCGGCGGCCCATTGGCCGTTGATGTACAGGCCATCCAAAGTAGTTGGAAAACTCATTGCGACACCGCCTTCATCCACTGGGTCTGATCGATTTCAATCAGGGTCGGGCCCTGGTGATCGGTGGCAAGGCGCAATGCATCACGCAATCCGTCAACACTGCTGACCGCCTCGGCCGCACAGCCCAGGGCCTTGGCCACTGCGATGAAATCGGGGGTGTAGATATCCACGCCCACCGGCTCGATGGCGCGGTTGACCATGTATTTCTTGATCTCTTCGTAGCCCTGGTTATTCCACAGCAGGACGATCACCGGGGTGCGTGCTTCCACCGCGCTGGCCAGTTCCGGCAGGGTGAATTGCAGGCCACCGTCGCCGATCAGGCACACCACCGGAGGGCGTGCGCCGCCTTCGATGCGGCCACCGAGCCAGGCGCCAATCGCCGCCGGCAAGGCATAACCGAGGGTGCCGTAACCGGTGGACGAGTTGAACCAGCGGCGCGGGCGCTCCGGGTTGAAGGTCAGGTTGCCGGTGTACACCGGTTGGGTCGAATCGCCGACGAATACCGCGTTCGGCAATTCATGCAAAACGGTTTCCAGGAAGCGAGTCTGGGCCAGCGTCGGGGCGTCCCAGGATGCGGCCAACTCATCGCGCAAATGCGCGGCACGCACCTGGCCCCAATCGTTGCGACGCTCGGCCAGCGACAGGTGGGACAGCGCACTCAGCAAGGCCTGAGCGGCGTTGCGCGAGTCGGCCACCAACGCGACTTTCGGCGGGTAATTACGCACGGTCTGGTCGGGGTCGATGTCCACGCGCAGCAGCACGCCGGGAATTTCGAAGCCGCCGGCGAAGGTGATGTCGTAATCGGTTTCGGCCAGTTCAGTGCCGATAGCCAGCACCACGTCGGCCTCAGCGACCAGCGCGCGAGTGGCTACCAGGCTTTGGGTCGAACCGATCAGCAGCGGGTGGCGGGATTCGAGCATGCCCTTGGCATTGATGGTCAGGGCCACCGGCGCGTCCAGCAGTTCGGCCAGCTCGGTCAATTCAGTCGCGGCATCGATGGCGCCGCCACCGGCGAGAATCAACGGGCGCTTGGCACCGGCCAGCAAGTCGGTCATGCGGCTGATCGCGCTGGGTGAAGCGCCGGCGCGGTCGATGTTCACCGGCACGCTGGCGAGCAAGTCATCGGCCTCTTCGACCAATACGTCCAACGGGATTTCGATGTGTATCGGGCGCGGACGGCCAGCCTGGAACAGCGCGAAGGCGCGGGCCAATACGCCCGGCAATTCAGCCGCCGACATCAAGGTGTGGGAGAACGCTGCCACGCCGCCGACCAGCGCGCTTTGGTTCGGCAGCTCATGCAGCTTGCCGCGACCGCCGCCCAATTGGCTGCGCGATTGCACGCTGGAAATCACCAGCATCGGGATCGAGTCGGCGTAAGCCTGACCCATGGCGGTGGTGATGTTGGTCATGCCAGGGCCGGTGATGATGAAGCACACACCCGGTTTGCCGCTGGTGCGCGCATAACCGTCGGCCATGAAACCGGCGCCCTGTTCGTGACGCGGAGTGACGTGGTTGATGCTCGAACGGGCCAGCCCGCGATACAGCTCCACGGTGTGCACCCCGGGAATGCCGAACACCTGCTCGACCCCGTAATCTTCGAGTAACTTGACCAATACTTCGCCGCACGTCGCCATGTCTTTGCCCTTTTTGTTCGTTTGAGACGCCGGGCCTGCGCAGTGTTTATGATGGGTTGGCAGGTCCAGGGATGGCCTCATTGGAACGGGCGACACGTAGCCGCAACAATGGATAAAAAGTCATACTAGCCATGTCCTCACGTCATACCTTGGATCCCAATGAAACGATTGCCTCCCCTGCCGGCGCTGTACACTTTTCTGATCACCGCGCAGTGCTGCAACTTCACCCGGGCCGCCGAACAACTGCACATCACCCAAGGCGCGGTGAGCCGGCAGATCGCCGGGCTGGAAGATCATCTGGGTTATGAGCTGTTCATTCGCCAGGCGCGAGGCTTGAGCCTGACCGCCGAAGGACGGGAATGGCTGCCACGGGTGCAGCAGATTTTCGGGCTGATCGACGAGGCGGTGGAGCAGATCGGCGAGAAGCGCGAAACCCTGCAACTGAAAGCCCCGACCTGCGTGATGCGCTGGCTGTTACCGCGCCTGTTGCAGTGGCAAAAGGAACGCCCGGATGTACCGGTGGAATTGACCACCACGGTGAAGCACGGCGTGGATTTTCATCGCGAGCAGTTCGACGCGGCGGTGATGTATGGCCCGCCGCCAGACAGTTCACTGACCTCCCAGCATTTGTTCGATGAACAACTGACGCCCGTGTGTTCCCGACCGATGCTTGAAGGGCCGATGGCTTTGCACACACCGGCCGATCTGCAACAGCACTTGTTGCTGCACCCCACCCGCGATGAACGGGACTGGAACGCCTGGCTGAAGGCTGCGGATATTCGGCTGAGCAATGTCGGCAAAGGGCAGCATTTCGAAACCCTGGACCTGGCGATGTCGATGGCGTCTCAGGGGACAGGTGTAGCGATTGGCGATTGGTCGTTGATCGGCGATGACCTGAGTGCCGGACGGCTGGTCATGCCTTTTGATTTGAAGGTGAAAACCGGGTTGGCGTATTACCTGGTGTTCCCCGAGAAACCGGCGCCTTCGCCGAAGTTGCGCGAATTGATGGGGTGGTTGGTGGAGCAGGCTCAATCGCGTTGAGCCCTTCGCGAGCAAGCCCGCTCCCACATTGAATCTCCGGTGAACACCGTACTTGTGTACGACGTAGATCAAATGTGGGAGCGGGCTTGCTCGCGAATGATTTAAGCCGCGCCATCAATACCCGACAGTAAACCGCTGGCGGGAATGCTTCGGTGTTTGCACTTCATCAAGCAGCGCAATCGCGAAGTCTGCGAAGGTGATCCAGCTGCGGCCCTGCGCACTCACCAGCAAGTCATCCTTGCCGATTCGAAACGTACCCATGCGCTCACCTTCGACAAACTCTGCCGACGGCGACAGGAAGGTCCAGTCCAGGTCCTGTTCCTGACGCAAGGTATTCAGGAACGCGGCACCGGCGCTGGCCTCGGCCTTGTATTCCTCCGGGAAGCCTTCGCTGTCGATCACCCGGCCGCCGCCCGGCAGCAACAGCGAACCGGCACCGCCGACCACCAGCAGACGCTTGACCCCGGCCTTCTTCCCCGGCTCGATGACGGCGCTGGCGGGGATGGTGGAGAAGTGCGCACCGCTGATCACCGCATCATGCCCGGCCACGGCGGCCTGCAATGCAGCAGCGTCGAGCACGTCCACGTTTTTGCTCACGACACCGGCACGCGGGGCGATTTTCGAGGTGTCGCGGGCGATGGCGGTGACGCTGTGACCGCGACGCAGGGCTTCTTCCAACAGTTGGCTACCGGCACGACCGGTGGCACCGATGATTGCGATGTTGCTCATGACGTTTCTCCAGTTGGCGTGGGTGAATCTGTATAGGTGTGACTCAGGGCTTTTTGTGGCGAGGGGGCAATTTAGACGCAGAACCTGTAGGAGCGAGGCTTGCCCGCGAAGAACGATGACGCGTAATACCTGAAAAACCGCGGTGCATTCTTCGCGGGCAAGCCTCGCTCCTACAGGGTCTGCGTCCCCCCCTCGCCTCAAAATCTCAGCGGATTACCACTTCATCTCGCCCTTGGCGACTTTGGCGCTCAGCTCGAGTGAGCTTTCTTCGCCCAGGGTCGGGTAGCGTTTTTTCATCGCGGCGATCAGTTCGGCAGCATCTTTCGCCTTGGCGGTTTCTTCGTCGAACGCCTTGATGTAATCGGCGGTGAACTGCACCGCCGCCAGAGAGCGAGCGCTCTCACCGAGGTAGTGACCTGGCACGATGGTGTTCGGCTTCAGCGCTTCAATCGCCTGCAGCGTCGTCAGCCAATCGGCATGGGATTGCGGGGTCTGGGTGTCAGCCATCCACACGTGAATGTTTTCGGCGACGACCACGCCACCGACCACAGCCTTGATCGACGGGATCCACACAAAGCTGCGATCCGGCTGCTTGCCGTCCAGGCCGATCACCTGCAATTTCTGCCCTTCCAGCATCAGGCTGTCGCCCTTGAGCACCTGCGGCACGATGGTTTTGTTCGGCACGTCAGCGCCCATTTTCGGGCCCCAGAACGCCAGTTTGCCGTCGACGGTTTTTTTGATGTGATCAACAGTCGGTTCCGAGGCCAGCACTTTGGCTTTCGGGAACGCCTGGGTCACGGTATCGAGGCCGAAGTAGTAATCCGGGTCACCGTGGCTGATGTAGATGCTGGTCAGCTGTTTGCCGCTGGCGCGGATTTTTTCCACCACCTGTTCGGCCTGGGCTTTGCCGAATTGCGCGTCCAGCAGAATCGCTTCCTTCTCGCCGCTGACCAGTACCGAGGTCACCGGGAAGATCGCATTGGTGCCTGGGTTGTAGACGTCCAGCGTCAGGGTGGACGCCGCCGCGGCATGGGCCGCGAAGCCGAGCGTGGCGGTTGCCAGAAGAATGCGTTTGATTGAAGTGAAGCCGATCATCTGTTGCTCCGTTGTCCGAATGCCATGCTTGGCGATGGGACAGAGCTTAGTTGCCTGGTTCGATACAAAAAATGCGATGCTTGAACATAGTTTGTTTCTGAAAGCGGGCAAATCATGGATCGTCTACAAGCAATGCGGGTGTTCGTTACGGTGGTGGACCTGGGCAGCCAATCGGCCGCCGCCGATCACCTGGACCTGTCACGGCCGGTGGTTTCCCGGTATCTGGCGGAGCTGGAGGATTGGGTCGGCGCGCGCCTGATGCACCGCACCACGCGCAAATTGAGCCTGACCACCGCCGGCAGCGAGATCCTGCCGCGCTGTCGGCAGATGCTCGAGTTGTCCACCGACATGCAAGCCGCCGTCAGCGAGCCGGACGACGCACCACGAGGTCTGCTGCGGATCAGCGTCAGCACCTCGTTCGGCCAGGCCCAACTGGCAGACGCCATGGCGGCTTACGTCAAACGTTACCCCGGCGTCAGCATCGATATGCAAATGCTCGACCGCACGGTGAACCTGGTGGATGAACGCATCGACCTCGCCATCCGCACCAGCAATGACCTGGACCCGAACCTGATCGCCCGGCGGCTGACGGTTTGCCGCTCGGTGATCTGCGCCTCCCCCGCGTACCTGCGCGAGCACCCGACGCCGCAACGGGTCGAGGACCTGAGCCTGCACAATTGCTTGACCCACTCCTACTTCGGCAAGAGCCTCTGGCATTTCGAACAGGACGGCGAGCCCGTCTCGGTGCCGGTGCAGGGCAACATCAGCGCCAACGAAGCCAGCACGCTGTTGCGCGCGGCGATGGCCGGGGCCGGCGTGGCGATGCTGCCCAGTTACCTGGCCGGCGTGCATATCCACAGCGGCGAACTGATCCGCCTGTTGCCCCAGGCCGAGCCCCGGCAGCTGAATATCTATGCGGTGTATGCCTCACGCAAACACATGCCGGCGGCGTTGCGCAGCATGCTGGATTTTTTGGTGCTCAGATTTCCCGAAGAACCTGAATGGGATCTAGGCCTGTAACCGGATCAATGGAGGGATTGCTTTCCCCTTCAACACACAGACCCCCTGTGGGAGCGGGCTTGCCCGCGAAAGCGGTGGATCAGTCGACATCATTGTTGAATGTCACACCGCATTCGCGAGCAAGCCCGCTCCCACAAGGGGGCATCAATGTTCTGAATATCGCGTTAAACGCGAAGGCCGCTTTGCTGGCAACTCATCACCGCTGACCTATGCTCAAAGCAGTACCGAAAGGTATTCGTTCAGAGGTCAACGCCATGAACATAAAAACAAGAAGATACCTCGCCATTTTCATCACTTGCGCGGCGACACTGGCGCTGTATGGCACAGCCGCCTGGCGTGTCGAGCAGTTGCGACAACAGCCCCGTGACTTTGCGAGCTGCAACTTCGAGCGCTGCATTCCCCACAACGCGACCCTCAACGCCCTCCGATGACGAAGGGGTTCAGGCCTCGTTGTCCTGATCGGCCTTCAAACGGTCGCGAAAGGCCTTGGGCGAAATCCCCACGCGACGCCTGAACAGGCGTGTGAAGTTGGTCGGATCGGAAAACCCCAACACGTCGGACATTTCATAAATGGTCATGCTGGTGTAGGTCAGCAAGCGCTTGGCCTCCAGCAATTGACGCTCATGCATGATCTGCAACGCCGGTTGCCCCGCCAGTTCACGGCACGTGCCGTTGAGGTGGGACACGGAAATCCCCAGCCGATGAGCCAGGTCCTCGACCTTGACGTGCTGGCGATAGGTTTCTTCCACCAGCTGAATAAAGCCGTTGAGGTATTCCCGAGCCCGCTGCGGACGCTGGGTGGCGGTTTGGCGCTGAATCACCTGGCGGCTGATCCACACCATAATCACGCTGACCAGCGAATGCATGAGCATTTCCCGCGCCGGTTGATGGCCGGTGTACTCGCTTTGCAGCGCTGAAAACAGGCTGTTGAGGTACTCGCTGTCCTTGCCCGCCGGGTAGCTTTCGGCCTGTGCCAGAGCGTTCACCGAATTGCCCAGTTGTGCTTGCAGGTGGGCGATCAGCGGCGCGGCCAGCGTGACGACGAAACCTTCGACGTCCTCGGAAAACCGATAACCATGCACCGATAACGGCGGCAGAATCAGGATGGCCGGCTCAGTCAATTGTGAGCGTTTGCCTTCGATCTCAAGCTCTGCCTGACCTTTGAAAACGAAGAGTAACTGACACAAATCGGCGTGGCGGTGGGGTTTGATTTCCCATTGATGTTCGCGGCTGCGTTTGGAAATGGTTTCACAGTGCAACAAGTCAGGGGTCGGCCAGTCCAGGCTTTCACCGTAGAGTTTGAACACCGGAATCGATGGCAGGTCAGGCTTGTTCATCACTTCAATCCAGGCCTCGAGGGTAACGGGGCGATAATCGCACCGATTGGCAGAATGTACAGGTATCGGCTCAGTTTTCCCCTTCAATTGACAGACTCGCAAGTGAAAAATGCAAGTACTCGATCCATAAAAATCATTCACCGGCCTTGGCCGTGTGGAGCTTGCGAGTCATAAAAACAATGAAAACACTGAAAACCCAAGTCGCCATCATCGGTGCCGGCCCCTCTGGCTTGCTACTCGGCCAATTGCTGCATAACGCCGGCATCGACACCTTGATCCTCGAACGCCAGACCCCGGACTACGTGCTCGGACGCATCCGCGCCGGTGTCCTCGAACAAGGCATGGTAGAGCTGTTGCGTCAGGCCGGAGTGGGTCAGCGCATGGATGCCGAAGGGCTGGTCCATACAGGCTTCGAACTGGCCCTCGACGGGCGCCGGGTACATATCGATTTGCAGGCGCTGACGGGCGGCAAAACCGTAACGATCTATGGCCAGACCGAGGTCACCCGCGACCTGATGGCCGCTCGTCGGGACGCCGGTGCACAGACGATCTACGAAGCCAGTAATGTCGTCCCTCACGGCATGAAAACCGCTGAACCCTTTGTCACCTTCGACAAGGACGGCGAAACGTATCGACTCGATTGTGACTACATCGCCGGTTGCGACGGTTTTCATGGCGTGGCGCGGCAGTCGATCCCTGCCGACAGCCTGAAGGTGTTCGAGCGGGTTTATCCGTTCGGATGGTTGGGGATTCTCGCCGACACGCCGCCGGTGCACGAAGAGTTGGTCTATGCGCGGCATGAACGTGGTTTTGCGTTGTGCAGCATGCGTTCGCCGACACGTACCCGTTACTACCTCCAGGTACCGGCCCAGGACAAAGTCGAGGATTGGTCTGACCAACGCTTCTGGGATGAGCTCAAATCCCGTCTGCCTGCCGCCCTCGCCGACACGCTGGTGACCGGCCCGTCGATCGAAAAAAGCATCGCGCCGCTGCGCAGCTTCGTGGTCGAGCCGATGCAGTACGGGCGGATGTTCCTGGTCGGCGACGCCGCCCACATCGTCCCGCCCACCGGCGCCAAGGGCCTGAACCTGGCGGCCAGCGATGTCAGTACGCTGTTCAATATTCTGCTGAAGGTTTACCGCGAAGGGCGTGTGGATTTGCTGGAGAAGTATTCCGAGGTTTGCTTGCGGCGGGTATGGAAAGCCGAGCGGTTTTCCTGGTGGATGACCTCGATGTTGCATCGCTTCGACGAGCACGACGCGTTCAGCCAGCGCATCAGCGAATCGGAGCTGGCCTATTTCGTGGACTCCGAGGCGGGCCGAAAAACCATCGCCGAAAATTACGTTGGCCTTCCATACGAGGCTATCGAATAGCCTGCTACCGACTTACACTGGCGAGCATCCCGCTCGCCTTGCCTGCTGCGGGCCCATTACTGCCCGCAGGTTTTACCCGTGACCAATCTCAACCAGCCTGAAACGCCCAAACCGGCCATTCGCAGCGTGCTGATCGCCCTGATGCTGGCGATTTTTCTGGGCGCGCTGGACCAGACCATCGTCGCTGTATCAATGCCGGCCATCTCCGCGCAGTTCAAGGATGTCAGCCTGCTGGCCTGGGTGATTTCCGGGTACATGGTGGCGATGACCGTGGCGGTGCCGATCTACGGCAAACTCGGCGACCTGTATGGGCGCCGCAAGTTGATGCTGTTCGGCATGGGGGTGTTCACCCTGGCGTCGTTGTTCTGCGGCATGGCGCAGAGCATGGAGCAACTGGTGCTGGCGCGGATTCTTCAGGGCATCGGCGCCGGCGGGATGATTTCGGTGAGCCAGGCAATCATCGGCGACATCGTTCCCCCCCGCGAACGCGGACGCTATCAGGGTTACTTCAGCAGCATGTATGCGGTGGCCAGCGTGGCCGGCCCGGTTCTCGGTGGCTACATGACCGAATACCTGTCCTGGCGCTGGGTATTTCTGATCAACCTTCCATTGGGCCTGGGTGCCTTGTGGGTGGCCCACCGTACGCTGGTGGGTTTGCCCGTGCCGCAGCGCAAGCCGATCATCGATTACTTCGGCACATTGCTGATGATCATCGGCCTGACGGCGTTGTTGCTGGGCATCACTCAGGTCGGCCAGGGCCATTCGTGGCGCAGCGCCGAAGTATCGGCCTTGCTCGGTTGTGCGGTGGTGGTGCTGGCCGTGTTTGTCTGGCATGAACAGCGGGCGCGGGAACCGTTGCTGCCGATGCACTTGTTTGCCAACCGCAGTGCGATTCTTTGCTGGTGCACGATTTTCTTCACCAGTTTCCAGGCGATTTCCTTGATCGTGCTGATGCCGCTGCGCTTCCAGAGCGTCACCGGCGCCGGGGCTGACAGCGCCGCGCTGCACCTGTTGCCGCTGGCCATGGGTTTGCCAATAGGCGCGTACTTTGCCGGACGCCAGACCTCGGTGAGCGGTCGCTATAAACCGATGATCCTGACTGGCGCCCTGCTGATGCCGTTCTCGATTCTCGGCATGGCGTTCAGTGCGCCTCAGGCGTTTGTGCTGAGCAGTCTGTTCATGTTGCTCAGTGGTATCGCCAGCGGCATGCAGTTCCCCACATCGTTGGTGGGCACGCAAAACTCAGTGGAACAACGGGACATCGGCGTCGCCACCAGCACCACCAATCTGTTCCGCTCTCTGGGCGGCGCAATGGGTGTGGCGTTAATGTCGGCGCTGCTGCTGGCGTTGTTACAGGATTCGAGTTTTGCGCACCTGGCCGGCTCGTCGCTGATGGCCGAGGGGAGTTCGGGGAATGTCTTGCTGGATGGATTGAACGCCGCGCCGGGGGATGCGCAGGACGCCTTGCGCGCAGAGCTGCTGCTGACCTTCCGGCATTTGCTGATGGTTAGCGCCGCGGTGTCGCTGCTGGGGCTGGCGGCGGCGATTGCTATGCCCAATAGAGTGTTGCGGGGGCGGGAGGACAAGGTTCGGTAGATAGACCGAGGTGCGGCCTTCGCGGGCGAGCCTCGCTCCTACAAGGGATCGTGAATTCCTGTAGGAGCGAGGCTTGCCCGCGAAGACGTCAGCCCGGACACCACCGAATCAAGGGCTGTAATACCCCACCGCCACCAGAAAATGCCCGACCTTTTTCAGGTAGGCATGCTTGTCTTCGACCTTGCCGGTCACCGGGTTTTTCCAGCGGTATTCGTATTCGCCGTCATCCTGTTTGGCCATCAGCGCCAGAATCGGCTCGCCCACCGGTTTGCCTTCCGGGTCCTTGATCTTGCCGAAGTCGGTATTGATCAGTCGCAGGTTGGTGCCATGGGCGGCGGCCTGGCTGTCAGCCTTTTCCGTCGTGGCGGCGTGAATCGGCGACAGGTACAGCAAAAACAACCCGCCCAGCAAGGCCAGCTTGTGAAGCCCCCCCATGGCGCATTCCCCCGTTCTTGTTAGTGTTTCAAGAGCGTAGACGGCTTGGGGCTATGTATGAATATTCAGGAAAACGCAGGTCTCTACCTGTAGCAGCTGGCGCAGCCTGCGTTCGGCTGCGCAGCAGTCGTGAAAACAGGCACCGAGTTGTATCAGACAAACCGCGGCGTCTGGATTACGACTACTTCGCAGCCGAACGCAGGCTGCGCCAGCTGCTACAGGTTGTGTGATCTAAGGCCGGGTGCGCAGCTGTTGCTGCAGATTCTGAATCTGCGCCTGCAGGGTGTTGATGTTGCGGGTGACCTGGCCGCGGAAGGCGTCGAACTCGGCGGTGTTGGTGCCACCTTGTGCGGCGGCCGGGCGGTTGTCCTGTTGGCTTTTGAGCACGATCATGTCTTGCTCCAGGCGCTCGATGGCGGCGCTCGGGTTGCCTTGCCTCTTCAGCGCGGTAATGTCGGCACCCAGGCTTTTGAGCTGGGCATCGATTTGGCTGCTATCGGCCGACGCGTTCTTCAACGCGGCCAGTTCGCCGCTCAAGGCTTTGACCTGGGCCTGCAACTGAGCATTGGCGGTTTGTTGTTCGGTGGCTTGCGCGGTCATTTGCGCCAGGCGCTTGTCCAGTTCGGAGGTCTGGCCGAGGACGCCTTGCTGCTGTTTGCTCTGGTCCTGAAGCTTACTTTCCAGCTGCTTGCTCTGGTCCTGGAGTTTGCCTTCAAGCTGTTTGATTTGCAGCTTCAACGCTTCACTGCCGGTGTTGACATTGGACTGACTGGCCACGACCTTGCCGGAAATGTCCTGCAAGCGCCCCGCCGCTTCCTCACTGATGCGCGCGAAACTTTCCTGGGTCGCCACCAGTTGCTGTTCCATCAGCGAGATCTGCTGAAAACTCCACCAGGCAAGGCCGGCGAAGGCAAAGAACAACGCGCCGACCAATGCCCACAAAGGGCCGGTGCTCGGGCCTTTGACCTTGACCACCGGTGCGGTGCGCGAATGCACGGAAGTGCGAGCGGTGGTCGGAAAATCATCGTCATCGAGGCTGCTGGCGCGCAGGCTCGGGACATCGTCGAAGTCGTCGTTGGCATCGTTACGCATGGGCATTAGGGTCAACCTTTGTGGAACGCGGTGATGGCTTGATGCGGCGAAGTATAACCCCCGCTGCCGCACCGGTTGACCCTGAACCCCGAACTCGGTTCAGTCAGGGCTGCCCTTGTGTGTCAGCGAATGTCCTGAACCTTCCACCAACCGCAGAACTCATCGAGGGCGGTCCAGAGGCTGACTTTCGGATCGTAGTCCAGATAATGCCGTGCGCGGCTGATGTCCAGGGTGAAGTTTTTGTTCATGACCTGCATGCCCAGCCGCGATAGCGTCGGCTCGGGACGACCGGGCCACAGCTTGCACACGCCCTCGTTGAGCGCGGCAAGGCTGTAGGCCAAACCGTAGGAACGGTAGCGGGTAACCTGTGGGACATCCATTTGGCGCATCACGTAATTGACCACATCCCACAACGGAACCGGCGCTCCGTTGCTGATGTTGTAGGCCTTGCCCAAGGCCGAACCGCTGGCCAGCAAGCTGCTGAGCAACGCTTCATTGAGGTTTTGCACGCTGGTGAAATCAACCTTGTTCAGGCCGTTGCCGATAATCGCCAACCGCCCTTTGCGCTGCATTTTCAGCAATCTCGGGAAAATGCTCATATCGCCGGCGCCCGTCACGAAACGCGGGCGCAGGGCCAGGGTTTCGAGGCCGAATTCCTGCGCGCCGAAGACTTTTTGCTCGGCCAGGTATTTGGTCGCTGCGTAGGGATGCTTGAAGCGCTTGGGCACCTGCTCTTCGGTCAACCCCAGATGATCACGGCCATCGAAGTAGATCGACGGTGACGACAAGTGCACCAGGCGCCGAACCCGCTGTTTCAGACAGGCTTCGACCACGTTCTCGGTGACTTCGACGTTGCCTTGATGAAAGTCCTGATAGCGCCCCCACAAACCCACAGCGCCGGCGCAATGGACCACGGCTTCGACGTCTGAACACAGGTCGCGCGCCAGTTGCGGGTCGCTCAAGTCGCCCTGAATGAACTCGGCGCCACGACGCACCAGATGCTCGACACTCTCGGCCCGGCGACCGTTGACCCGCACGTCCAGGCCCTGCTCCAGGGCGAAACGCGCAAAGCGCCCGCCAATGAAGCCGCTTGCGCCGGTGACCAGAATTTTCATGAATTGCTCCGAATATTTCGTTTTACGTTTTGCGCTTTGCATATTGCGTAGGGCGTAGGGCGTAGGGCGTGAGGTCTTGACGCTGCCCGTCAGTCCAACGGCACCAGCCATTGCTTCGACGAGTGCACCAATTGATCGGTTAGTAACCCCAACAGCTGACCGCCGTTGCGCCAATGATGCCAGTACAGCGGCACATCGATCGGCTTATCTGGCAAAAGCTCCTGCAATTGGCCGCGTTCCAGTTGCTCGCGCACCTGCAATTCAGGCACCAGGCCCCAGCCAAGCCCCGCTTCCGTAAGACGAAGAAACCCTTCGGACGATGGGCATAAATGGTGTTCGAAACCGCCGTCCACACCGAGGGAGGCGAGGTAGCGATGCTGTAGGAAATCATCCGGGCCAAACACCAGGGCCGGGGTTTTGGCCAACTGGTCGGCGCGCACACCTTCGGGAAAATGCCGGGCAATGAACGCCGGGCTCGCCATCGCACGGTAACGCATAGCCCCCAACAGAACGCTGCGCGCGCCGGCCACCGGCCGCTCACTTGCACAGACACACCCCGCCACTTCGCCTGCGCGCATGCGTTTAAGGCCGACGGTCTGGTCTTCCACCACCAAATCGAGCAGCAAATGTTGTTCCGCACAAAAGTCGCCCACCGCCTCTGCCCACCAAGTGGCAAGGCTGTCGGCATTCAGCGCGATACGCAGGCGTTCCGGCAGGCCTTCTTCGTCCAGCGCCGGGACCAACGTTTGTAGATCCCGCTCAAGCAATCGCACTTGCTGCACATGGTTGAGCAAGCGCCGGCCAATCTCCGTCGGCGCCGGGGGTGTGACCCGCACCAGCACCGGTTGGCCAACCCGTGCCTCCAGCAGTTTGATCCGCTGGGAGATCGCCGATTGGGACAAACCCAATACCTGCGCGGCGCGTTCGAATCCGGCCTGCTCGATGACGGCGGCGAGCGCGGAAAGTAATTTGTAGTCGAACATCAGTTTTCCTAATGGGCGATCAGCACTATTGGTTTTTCTTATACAGCCTTCAACCGGAGAATGGCCAGCAAGAACTCTTGAGAAAGGATCACCGACATGGCTGGCGAAACGTCATTGGCAACCCTGCTGCGCAGCATGAGCCCGCAACTCAACGATGGCGAATACGTGTTCTGCACGTTGCGCGACGGCAAGTTGCCCGCCGGGCTTGAGATTGTCGGCAGCTTTCGAGAACGGGAAGGCCTGACGGTGATTCTGGAACGTTCCCACGCTGAAAAGGCCGGTTTCAGCTTCGATTATGTCGCCGCCTGGATCACCTTGAACGTGCACTCGGCCCTCGAAGCCGTCGGCCTGACTGCCGCATTCGCCACGGCGCTGGGCCAGGCCGGCATCAGTTGCAACGTGATCGCCGGGTATTACCACGATCATTTGTTCGTCGGCCAGGCCGATGCCGAACGCGCCCTGCAGGTACTGCGGGATCTGGCGTCCAACGCGGAGTAAAACGTATGTGGCAAAGCTATGTGAACGGCCTGTTGGTGGCCGCGGGGCTGATCATGGCGATCGGCACCCAGAATGCATTCGTGTTGGCGCAGAGCCTTCGGCGTGAACATCACCTGCCGGTGGCTGCACTCTGTGTGACCTGCGATGCGCTGCTGGTGGCCGCCGGGGTGTTCGGGCTGGCGACGGTGCTGGCGCAAAACCCGACCCTGCTTGCCATCGCCCGTTGGGGTGGCGCGGCGTTTTTGCTGTGGTATGGCAGCCTGGCGTTGCGTAGGGCGTGCTCGAAACAAAGCCTGCAACAGGGTGAAAATCAGACGGTACGCTCACTGCGGGCGGTGCTGCTCAGTGCGTTGGCGGTGACGTTGCTCAACCCGCACGTTTATCTGGACACCGTGTTGCTGATCGGCTCCCTCGGCGCTCAACAAACCGAACCCGGTGCTTATGTGGTGGGCGCGGCCAGTGCGTCATTGCTGTGGTTTTTCACTTTAGCCCTTGGCGCGGCATGGCTGGCGCCGTGGCTGGCAAGGCCAAGCACCTGGCGAATCCTCGACCTGCTGGTCGCCGTCATGATGTTCACCGTAGCGTTCCAGTTAATCATCGCTTCATGATTTATTCCAAAAGGCTCTGGAACCTCTATTCCACACAGTTGTTGCGTGGTTATGCCGCCCCCCCGGTGCTATGATCCGATCCCTGCGCCGCAAAGAGTACAAACTCCCCGGCGCATGTCTGGCCGCCCGTGATCGGCCTTGCGCTCACCGCAACTGACCTGATTAGGAGAATCATCATGGCTTTCGAATTGCCGCCGCTGCCTTACGCACACGATGCCCTGCAGCCGCACATTTCAGAGGAAACTCTGCAGTATCACCACGACAAGCACCACAACACCTATGTCGTGAACCTGAACAACCTGGTGCCAGGCACCGAGTTCGAAGGCAAGACCCTGGAAGAAATCGTCAAGACTTCCTCGGGCGGTATCTTCAACAACGCCGCTCAGGTCTGGAACCACACGTTCTACTGGAACTGCCTGGCGCCAAACGCCGGCGGTCAACCAACCGGCGCGCTGGCTGATGCCATCAACGCAGCGTTCGGTTCGTTCGACAAGTTCAAGGAAGAGTTCAGCAAAACCTCCATCGGCACCTTCGGTTCCGGTTGGGGCTGGCTGGTGAAAAAGGCTGACGGTTCCCTGGCCCTGGCCAGCACCATCGGCGCCGCCAACCCGCTGACCAGCGGCGACACCCCGCTGCTGACCTGCGACGTCTGGGAACACGCTTACTACATCGACTACCGCAACCTTCGTCCGAAGTACGTCGAAGCGTTCTGGAACCTGGTCAACTGGAAGTTCGTGGCTGAGCAGTTCGAAGGCAAAACCTTCACCGCTTAAGCTTCGCGCCAGTCAAAAAACCCGGCTTTTGCCGGGTTTTTTTATGGGCTGGGGAAATGGGTACATTCCTCCAGCCGCCTTCGCGGGCAAGCCTCGCTCCTACAGGGGGCATTGAATCTGGGAACGTCGATGATCCTGTAGGAGCGAGGCTTGCCCGCGAAGAACGATAACGCGGTCCATTCCATTTCATAATGGGATTGGCGAGGCTTCCATTAAAAATCAGGTCGCTTTCCCACAACGCGAGTGGCATTCGCCCTCTTGCCCTCACATCACAGCCGTCTAACATCAACCACAAGGAAAAATTGTCCCGCGCCCCTCAAGTTGAGGGCCTCAACAACCGACACAGTGCTAATAGGGCAAATACTCCAAACAACAGCCTATCGGCCAAGCTACCGGCAAAATCCCCTGGGTTGGATTGTCCCTTTGACTGACCTCACGGGATTGCCAATACTCATGGCAACTTGACGCTACCCGCACGGAACAAGGAATACCCCTTTGAAGCTGGAACTCAAGAACAGCTTGTCGGTGAAGTTGCTCCGGGTCGTGCTCCTGTCGGCATTGATCGTCGGCGTGGTCTTGAGCTGCGCGCAGATCGTTTTCGATGCCTACAAAACACGTCAGGCCGTAGCCAGCGATGCCCAGCGCATCCTCGATATGTTCCGTGACCCTTCGACCCAGGCCGTCTACAGCCTGGACCGGGAAATGGGCATGCAGGTGATCGAAGGCCTGTTTCAGGACGACGCCGTGCGCATGGCCTCCATCGGCCACCCTCACGAAGCCATGCTCGCGCAAAAAACCCGTGAATTGCAGCACTCCAACAGCCGCTGGCTGACCGATCTGATCCTCGGCCAGGAACGCACCTTCACCACCCAACTGGTGGGCCGCGGGCCATACAGCGAGTATTACGGCGACCTGAGCATTACCCTCGACACCGCCACCTACGGCAAGGGCTTCATTGTCAGTTCCGTGATCATCTTCATCTCTGGCGTATTGCGCGCCATGGCCATGGCCCTGGTGCTGTATCTGGTCTATCACTGGCTGCTGACCAAACCGCTGTCGCGGATTATCGAACACCTGACCGAAATCAACCCGGACCGGCCCAGCGCCCACAAGATTCCCCAGCTCAAGGGGCATGAGAGAAACGAGTTGGGCGTCTGGATCAACACCGCCAACCAGTTGCTCGAATCCATCGAGCGCAACACCCACCTGCGCCACGAAGCGGAAAACAGCCTGCTGCGCATGGCCCAGTACGACTTCCTCACCGGTTTGCCGAACCGCCAGCAATTGCAGCAGCAACTGGACAAGATCCTCGTCGACGCCGGTAAATTGCAGCGTCGGGTCGCGGTGCTGTGTGTCGGGCTCGATGATTTCAAAGGCATCAACGAACAGTTCAGCTATCAGACCGGCGACCAACTGCTGCTGGCCCTGGCCGATCGCCTGCGGGCTCACAGCGGTCGCCTCGGCGCCCTCGCCCGTTTGGGTGGCGATCAGTTTGCACTGGTCCAGGCCGACATCGAACAACCCTATGAAGCGGCCGAACTGGCCCAAAGCATTCTTGATGATCTGGAAGCGGCGTTCGCCCTCGATCATCAGGAAATCCGTCTGCGCGCCACCATTGGCATCACCCTGTTCCCCGAGGACGGTGACAGCACCGAGAAGTTGCTGCAAAAAGCCGAGCAGACCATGACCCTGGCCAAGACTCGCTCGCGCAACCGCTATCAGTTCTATATCGCCAGCGTCGACACGGAAATGCGGCGGCGTCGCGAGCTGGAAAAAGACTTGCGCGATGCCTTGATCCGCGACCAGTTCTACTTGGTCTACCAGCCGCAGATCAGCTACCGCGATCATCGCGTGGTGGGCGTCGAGGCGTTGATTCGCTGGCAACATCCCGAACACGGGCTAGTGCCGCCGGACCTGTTCATTCCGTTGGCCGAGCAGAACGGCACCATCATCGCTATCGGCGAATGGGTGCTGGATCAGGCCTGCAAACAATTGCGCGAATGGCACGATCAGGGTTTCGACCTGCGCATGGCGGTGAACCTGTCCACCGTGCAATTGCACCACGCCGAGTTGCCGCGGGTGGTCAATAACCTGCTGCAGATGTACCGCCTGCCACCGCGCAGCCTGGAACTGGAAGTCACCGAAACCGGCCTGATGGAAGACATCAGCACCGCCGCCCAGCACTTGTTGAGCCTGCGTCGCTCCGGCGCACTGATCGCCATCGACGACTTCGGCACCGGTTATTCATCACTGAGTTATCTGAAAAGCCTGCCGCTGGACAAGATCAAGATCGACAAGAGCTTCGTTCAGGACCTGCTCGATGACGACGACGATGCGACCATCGTTCGGGCCATCATCCAGCTGGGCAAGAGCCTGGGCATGCAGGTGATTGCCGAAGGCGTGGAAACCGCCGAGCAAGAGGCCTACATCATCTCCGAAGGCTGCCACGAAGGTCAGGGCTATCACTACAGCAAACCGCTGCCGGCACGGGAATTGAGCGCCTACCTCAAGCAAGCCCAACGCAGTAACGCGGCTATCTTGTAAGTTCTTCTTTATAGCGAAAAGATCGCAGTCTTCGGCAGCTCCTACGTGGACCGCGTTCCTCTGTAGGAGCTGTCGAGTGAAACGAGGCTGCGATCTTTTAATGCGCCCCACATCTTTGCGTGAATAAGAAATATTTACAGGAACAACCCTTTACACAGAATGCGAAAGATTTGCATTATGTCGCAGTTTTGCGCGCCCTCTACGCGCGTCCATCAATCACCGAAGCAGGATGTTCGCCATGATTCGTATGCCTCTGGCCACCGCCAGTCTGCTGGCCATCGCTATTTCCCTCGCCGGTTGCGGCGAAGGCAAAGACAAGGCTGCCGCTCCACAAGCGCCGACCCCGGCCGCCAGCACCGCTGCCCCGGCTGCGCCTGCCGCTACCGGTAAAGTCGATGAAGCCGCCGCCAAGGCTGTGGTCGCGCACTACGCCGACATCGTCTTCGCCGTTTACAGCGATGCCGAATCCACCGCGAAAACCCTGCAAACCGCCGTCGACGCGTTCCTGGCCAAGCCAAACGCCGACACCCTGAAAGCCGCCAAGGCTGCCTGGGTTGCGGCCCGCGTGCCTTACCTGCAGAGCGAAGTGTTCCGCTTCGGCAACACCATCATCGACGACTGGGAAGGTCAGGTGAACGCCTGGCCACTGGACGAAGGCCTGATCGACTACGTCGACAAATCCTACGAACACGCACTGGGTAACCCGGGCGCCACCGCCAACATCATCGCCAACACTAAAGTTCAGGTCGGCGAAGACAAGGTCGACGTGAAAGACATCACCCCGGAAAAACTCGCCAGCCTGAACGAGCTGGGCGGTTCCGAGGCCAACGTCGCCACCGGCTACCACGCCATCGAATTCCTGCTCTGGGGCCAGGACCTGAACGGCACCGGCCCTGGCGCCGGCAACCGTCCGGCTACCGACTACCTGGAAGGCAAAGGCGCTACCGGCGGTCACAATGATCGTCGTCGCGCTTACCTGAAATCCGTGACCCAATTGCTGGTCAACGACCTGCAAGAAATGGTCGGTAACTGGAAGCCGAACGTGGCCGACAACTACCGCGCCACCCTGGAAGCGGAACCGGCTGAAACCGGCCTGCGCAAAATGCTGTTCGGCATGGGCAGCCTGTCCTTGGGCGAACTGGCGGGCGAGCGCATGAAGGTTTCCCTGGAAGCCAACTCCCCGGAAGACGAACAGGATTGCTTCAGCGACAACACCCACAACTCGCACTTCTACGACGCCAAAGGCGTGCGTAACGTGTACCTGGGCGAATACACCCGCGTCGATGGCAGCAAAATGACCGGCGCCAGCCTGTCGTCGCTGGTCGCCAAAGCCGACCCGGCAGCCGACACCGCCCTGAAAGCCGACCTGGCTACCACCGAAGCCAAGCTTCAGGTCATGGTCGATCACGCCAACAAGGGTGAGCACTACGACCAACTGATCGCTGCCGGTAACACTGCTGGCAACCAGATCGTGCGTGACGCCATCGCCTCGCTGGTCAAGCAGACCGGTTCGATCGAAGCGGCCGCCGGCAAACTGGGCATCAGCGACCTGAACCCGGACAACGCTGATCACGAGTTCTGATCAACGCTGGCTACAAAGGCGACCTTCGGGTCGCCTTTTTTGTTAGCCCAGACGCAGATCAAAATGTGGGAGCGGGCTTGCTCGCGAAGAGGGAGTATCAGTCGACGTCAATGTTGCCTGATACACCGCCTTCGCGAGCAAGCCCGCTCCCACATTGGATTGCGCTGAGAGTTATTGCCCCACATCAACCAAACGATAATTCCTCTTATTCAAACTCTCCTGCCCTGTTAGACTTTGCGCCCTTGTTTTGCTCGTCTTGCAGGATGTCCGATGCCCTCGCTGCCTCTTCGCTTGTCCGCTCTGTTGCTGGCCCTGGGCCTGAGTGCCTGCGATGACGCCCCGCGTTTCACCCAGGCCGAACCCGGTGAAGCCCGCTCCGGCGGCAGCGCAACGGTGCGCAAGACCGATCAGAACGCATTCTCCCTGCCGTCCGCCAATCTGCCGCCGTCACGGCGCGTCGATTTCAGCGTCGGCAACAGTTTCTTTCGCAGCCCTTGGGTGATCGCGCCGTCGACCACCACCGCCCGCGATGGCCTTGGCCCGTTGTTCAATACCAACGCCTGCCAGAACTGCCACATCAAGGACGGGCGCGGTCACCCGCCCGCGCCCGATGCACCGAATGCGGTGTCGATGCTGGTGCGTCTGTCGATCCCTGATGCGCCGGCTTATGCCAAAGTCATCGAACAACTGGGTGTGGTTCCGGAGCCGGTCTACGGCGGGCAGTTCCAGGACATGTCGGTGCCCGGCGTCGTTCCGGAAGGCAAGGTGCGCGTCGATTACACAGCGGTCCCGGTGCGGTTCAAGGACGGCAGCGAAATCGAGTTGCGTAAGCCGACCCTGCAGATCACGCAACTCGGCTACGGCCCGATGCACCCCGACACGCGTTTCTCGGCGCGCATCGCACCGCCGATGATTGGCCTGGGCTTGCTTGAGGCGATTCCCGACGAGGCCATCCTGGCTAACGCCGAGGCCCAGGCTCGGGAGAAGAACGGCATCGCCGGACGACCGAACCGGGTCTGGGACGACGCGCAACAGAAAACCGTCCTCGGGCGATTTGGCTGGAAGGCCGGGCAACCGAACCTCAATCAACAAAACGTTCACGCGTTCTCTGGTGATATGGGCCTTACCACCAGCCTGAGACCCATTGATGACTGCACCGACGCGCAAACCGCTTGCAAGCAGGCGCCCAACGGCAATGGCCCGGATGGCGAGCCGGAAGTCAGCGATAACATCCTGCGTCTGGTGCTGTTCTACAGCCGTAACCTCGCGGTACCGGCCCGTCGCGATGTCGGCGCGCCGCAAGTGCTGGCCGGCAAGAATCTGTTTTTCCAGGCGGGATGCCAGTCCTGCCACACCCCGAAATACACCACCGCCGCCAACGCCGCGGAACCTGAATTGGCCAATCAAGTGATTCGCCCTTACAGCGACCTGCTGCTGCATGACATGGGCGACGGCCTGGCCGACAACCGCACCGAGTTCCAGGCCAGCGGCCGCGACTGGCGCACCCCGCCGTTGTGGGGCATAGGCCTGACACAAGCGGTCAGCGGCCACAGCCAATTTTTGCATGACGGTCGCGCCCGCAACCTGCTCGAAGCCGTGCTCTGGCATGGCGGCGAGGCACAGGCGGCGCAGCAACAGGTTTTGTCTTTCAATGCCGAGCAGCGCGCTGCATTGCTGGCGTTTTTGAATTCCCTTTAATACGTTTTCCTTCAGCGGGAGCCCGACATGTTCCGTCCCAAATTGTTGTTCACCAGCCTTGCCGCCCTCGCCTTGGGCGCCTGTTCGCCTCAGGACCCGCAAGCGGTCACGTCAGCGGCCATCGCCAAGCAAGTGATCCTGCCAACCTACAGCCGCTGGGTCGAAGCCGACCGTCAATTGGCGGTCAGCGCCCTGGCGTTCTGCCAAGGCAAGGAAAACCTCGAAACCGCCCGCGCCGACTTCCTGCACGCGCAGAAAGCCTGGGCCGAGTTGCAACCGCTGCTGATCGGGCCGCTGGCCGAGGGCAACCGTTCCTGGCAGGTGCAGTTCTGGCCGGACAAAAAGAACCTCGTGGGCCGTCAGGTCGAGCAACTGGTCACCGCGCAGCCACAGATCGATGCCGCCGCCCTGACCAAGTCCAGCGTTGTGGTTCAGGGGCTCTCGGCCTATGAATACATCCTGTTCGACAGCAAGATCGACATGGCCGACAGCGCTCAGAAAGCCAAATACTGCCCGCTGTTGACTGCCATTGGCGAACGTCAGAAGCAACTGGCCGAAGAGATCCTTTCGCGCTGGAACACCAACGACGGCATGCTCGCGCAGATGAGCAAATTCCCGAACCAGCGCTACGCCGACTCCCACGAGGCGATCGCCGATCTGCTGCGCGTGCAGGTCACCGCACTGGACACCCTGAAGAAAAAACTCGGCACGCCGATGGGTCGCCAGAGCAAGGGCACGCCACAGCCGTTCCAGGCCGATGCCTGGCGCAGCCAATCGTCGCTGAAAAGCCTGGAAGCGAGCCTGAGTGCGGCGCAAACCGTTTGGGTCGGTGTCGACAACAAAGGCCTTCGCGGTCTGTTGCCGAGCGAGCAGAAACCCTTGGCCGACAAGATCGACGCGGCCTACGCAGCGTCCCTGAAACTGTTCGCCAGCAACCAGCGCTCGCTCACCGACATGCTCACCGACGATGCCGGGCGCCAGCAGCTCAACGCCATCTACGACAGCCTCAACGTTGTCCATCGCCTGCACGAAGGCGAACTGGCCAAGGCGCTGGGCATCCAACTGGGCTTCAACGCCAACGACGGTGACTGATGAGGGCAAGTGCCATGCTGCGACGCCAGGCTCTGACGTTAGGGAGTTTGCTGCTGGGTGCGGTGACACTGGGCGGCTGGACGCTGTTCAAGCAAAAGGACAAAAGCCCGCTGCTGCTCTCGGCGCGGGACGACGGTGACGGCAAGCACTACGCCGTCGGTTATCGGCTGGATGGCACCCGGGTGTTTGCCACCCAGGTCGGCCAGCGTTGCCACGACATCATCAACCACCCGACGCGGCCGATAGCGCTGTTCGTCGCTCGGCGTCCGGGCACCGGGAGTTACCTGATCGACCTGCGCGACGGCACGCTGCTGCAAACCGTGGTCTCGCAGCCAAACCGGCACTTCTACGGGCACGCAGTGATTCACCAGAGCGGCGACTGGCTGTACGCCACCGAGAACGATACCTCCGATCCGGGCCGAGGCCTGCTCGGTGTGTATAAATTCGAAGATGAGCGGCTGGTGCACAGTGGCGAGCTTTCCACCCACGGTGTCGGCCCGCATCAGGTGTCGTGGATGCCCGATGGCGAGACGCTGATTGTGGCCAACGGCGGCATTCGCACCGAGGCCGAAAGCAGGGTCGAGATGAACCTCAATGCAATGGAGCCGAGCCTGGTTTTAATGCAGCGCGATGGCACGTTGTTGAGCAAGGAAACACTGGCTCAGCAAATGAACAGCGTGCGGCACTTGGGCGTCGCCAGTGACGGCACCATCGTCGCCGGCCAGCAGTTCATGGGCGATGCCCACGAGTCATCGGAGCTGCTGGCGATCAAGCGTCCCGGCCAACCGTTCGTGGCGTTCCCGGTCCCCGAGCATCAGTTGCAGGCCATGGGGCATTACACCGCCAGCGTCGCCGTACACAGCGAACTGCGTCTGGTCGCCCTGACCGCGCCGCGGGGCAACCGCTTTTTTATCTGGGACCTGGACAGTGGTGAAGTGCGCCTGGATGCGCCACTTCCCGACTGCGCCGGTGTCGGGGCCGTGGCTGATGGTTTTGTCGTGACCTCCGGCCAAGGCCGTTGCCGCTACTACGATTGCCGCCAGACAACCCTTGTCGCAAAACCTCTGGAATTGCCTGCCGGGCTCTGGGACAACCATCTTCATCTCATCTGATCTCACCCGCCCTTGTAGGAGCGAAGCTTGCTCGCGAAAGCGAAGTATCAGTCGGTATTTCCGCTGACTGACACATCGCTTTCGCGAGCAAGCTTCGCTCCTACAGGTTTTGTGCTCGCTTGTAAAAAGTGGCAGTTGGATTCACTGCCACACTCGGAGTAATGTTCCCGCCTGTCTCACCTGATTTTCTCCAAGGAAATGGAAATATGCTGCGTCGCCGCATGCTGATCATGTTGGGTGTTGTTCTGCTAATCGTGCTGGCCCTGGCCGGTTACAAAGCCTTCTCCATCTACACGATGATGCAAGGCTTCTCCGCGCCGAAACCGCCGATAAGTGTCGCCGTGGCCACCGCCACCGAACGTCCGTGGCAAAGCCGTTTGCCAACGGTCGGCACCCTCACGGCGCTGCAAGGGGTCGACCTGAGCCTGGAGATCGCTGGCACCGTCAAGGAGGTGCAGTTCGAGTCGGGGCAGAAGGTCAAGGCCGGTCAGCCGATCCTGCAACTCGACACCGCCGTTGAAACGGCCCTGCTGGCAACCGCTCAAGCCGACCTGGGACTGGCGCAACTGGATTACGGTCGCGGCAGCCAATTGGTGGGCAGCCAGGCTATTTCCAAAGGCGAGTTCGATCGACTCTCGGCGGTGTTGCAAAAGAGCCGTGCCACCGTCAATCAACTCAAGGCGGCACTGGAGAGAAAACGCATCCTCGCCCCGTTCAGCGGCACCATCGGCATTCGTCAGGTAGACGTCGGCGACTACGTGGCCAGCGGCACGATGATCGCCACCCTGCAAGACATCAGCAGCCTCTACGTCGACTTCTTTGTGCCCGAACAATCGGTGCCGAAAATCGCCCTCGGCCAACCGGTACAAGTCATTGTCTCAGCCTACCCGACAGAGAGTTTCCCCGGCACTATCAGTGCGATCAACCCGAAGGTCGAGAGCAGCACCCGCAACGTGCTGGTGCGCGCAACCCTGGCCAACCCCGATGACAAACTGCTGCCGGGGATGTTCGCCAGTCTGCAGGTGATATTGCCCGATCCGCAGCCACGCATCGTCGTGCCGGAAAGCGCGATCACCTACACCCTTTATGGCAACTCGCTGTACGTCGTCGCGCAGAAAAAGGCCGAAGACGGCAGCCTCGAAAAAGACGACAAGGGCGAGCCGATTTTGATCGCCGAGCGGCGCTTCATCGAAACCGGCGAACGCCGCGATGGAATGGTCATGATCACCAAAGGCGTGCAGAACGGCGAAAAAGTGGTCACGGGGGGCCAGATCAAACTGGACCACGGCGCGCACATTGCCATCAGCGACGACAAGACCCTAGCCGAGAAGAGCAGTCAGCCGCGCGCTGACTGATCAAGGAATCCCCATGGCTTTTACCGACCCGTTCATCCGCCGCCCGGTGCTCGCCACCGTGGTCAGCCTGTTGATTGTGCTGCTGGGCTTCCAGGCCTGGAGCAAGTTACCACTGCGCCAATACCCGCAAATGGAAAACGCCCTGATCACGGTGACCACCGCTTACCCCGGGGCCAACGCCGAAACCATCCAGGGTTACATCACCCAACCGATGCAGCAGAGCCTGGCCAGCGCCGAAGGCATTGACTACATGACGTCGGTCAGTCGCCAGAACTTCTCGGTGATCTCGATCTACGCGCGCATCGGCTCCAACAGCGACCGCTTGTTCACCGAACTGCTGGCCAAGGCCAACGAGGTCAAGAACCAGCTGCCCCAGGACGCCGAAGACCCGGTGCTGAGCAAGGAAGCCGCCGACGCTTCGGCGCTGATGTACATCAGCTTCTTCAGCGACGAGCTGAGCAATCCGCAGATCACCGATTACCTGTCACGGGTCATCCAGCCGAAACTGGCGACGCTGCCGGGCATGGCCGAAGCCGAGATTCTCGGCAACCAGGTGTTCGCCATGCGCCTGTGGCTGGACCCGGTGAAACTCGCCGGTTACGGCCTGAGCGCCAGCGATGTGACCAACGCCGTGCGCCAGTACAACTTCCTCTCCGCCGCCGGCGAAGTGAAAGGCGAGTATGTGGTCACCAGCATCAACGCCAACACCGAACTCAAATCCGCCGAAGCCTTCGGCGCGATTCCGCTCAAGGTCGATGGCGACAGCCGCGTGCTGCTACGGGACGTGGCGCGGGTCGAGATGGGCGCGGAGAACTACAACACCATCAGCTCTTTTGGCGGCACCCCCTCGGTGTACATCGGTATCAAGGCTACGCCAGGCGCCAACCCGCTGGATGTGATCAGGGAAGTGCGCAAGATCATGCCGGAGCTGGAAGCCCAGTTGCCGCCGAACCTGAAAGGTGAAATCGCCTACGACGCCACGCTGTTCATTCAAGCGTCTATCGACGAAGTGGTGAAAACCCTGTTCGAAGCGGTGCTGATCGTGATCGTGGTGGTGTTCCTGTTCCTCGGCGCCCTGCGCTCGGTGGTGATCCCGGTGGTCACCATTCCACTGTCGATGATCGGTGTGATGTTCTTCATGCAGATGATGGGCTACTCGATCAACCTGCTGACCTTGCTGGCGATGGTGTTGGCCATCGGCCTGGTGGTGGACGACGCCATCGTGGTGGTGGAAAACATCCATCGGCACATCGAAGAAGGCAAGACGCCGCTGGATGCGGCGATCGAGGGTGCCCGGGAAATCGCCATGCCGGTGGTGTCGATGACCATTACCCTGGCGGCGGTCTATGCGCCAATCGGTTTCCTGACCGGTCTGACGGGGGCGCTGTTCAAGGAGTTCGCCCTCACCCTGGCCGGGGCGGTGGTAATCTCCGGCGTCGTTGCCCTGACGCTGTCGCCGATGATGTGTGCCCTGCTGCTGCGCCACGATGAAAACCCTACCGGCCTGGCCCATCGCCTGGACGTGATCTTCGAAGGCCTCAAGCGCCGCTACCAGAGTGTGCTTCATGGCACCCTCAATACCCGGCCGGTGGTGCTGGTGTTCGCGGTGATCGTACTCTGCCTGATTCCGGTGCTGCTCAAATTCACCCAATCGGAACTGGCGCCGGACGAGGACCAGGGCGTCATCTTCATGATGGCCAGTGCCCCGCAGCCGGCCAACCTCGACTACCTGAACACCTACACCGACGAGTTCCTCGCGATTTTCAAGGAGTTCCCCGAGTACTACTCCTCGTTCCAGATCAACGGCTTCAACGGCGTGCAATCGGGGATCGGCGGCTTCCTGCTCAAACCCTGGAACGAACGCGACCGGACCCAGATGCAGATCCTCCCCGAGGTCCAAAGCAAGCTGGAGAGCATCCCCGGGTTACAAATCTTCGGCTTCAACCTGCCTTCCCTGCCGGGTACCGGTGAAGGCTTGCCGTTTCAATTCGTGATCAACTCGGCCAACACCTACGAGTCATTGCTGGAAGTGACGGACCGGGTGAAAAAAAGGGCGATGGAGTCCGGCAAGTTCGCCTTCGTCGACGTCGACCTGGCCTTCGACAAACCCGAAGTCGTGGTGGATATCGATCGCGCCAAGGCTGCACAAATGGGTGTGTCGATGCAGGACCTGGGCGGCACCCTCGCAACGTTGCTGGGTGAAGCGGAGATCAACCGTTTCACCATCGAAGGTCGCAGCTATAAAGTCATTGCGCAGGTGGAACGACCCTTCCGGGATAACCCCGACTGGCTGAACCATTATTACGTCAAGAACACCAAGGGCGAATTGCTGCCCCTGTCGACCCTGATCACCGTGACCGACCGGGCGCGACCGCGTCAGTTGAACCAGTTCCAGCAACTCAACTCGGCAATTCTTTCCGGGGTCCCGCTGGTCAGCATGGGTGAAGCCATCGATACCGTGCGCCAGATCGCTCGAGAAGAAGCTCCGGCGGGTTACGCCGTCGACTATGCCGGCGCATCACGGCAATACGTTCAGGAAGGCAGCGCGCTGTGGGTCACCTTCGCCCTGGCGCTGGCGATCATCTTCCTGGTGCTGGCAGCCCAGTTCGAAAGCTTCCGCGACCCACTGGTGATTCTGGTCACCGTGCCGCTGTCGATCTGTGGCGCGTTGATCCCGCTGTTCCTTGGCTGGTCGAGCATGAACATCTATACCCAGGTGGGATTGGTGACGTTGATCGGGCTGATCAGCAAGCACGGAATCCTGATCGTCGAGTTCGCCAACCAGCTACGCAAGGAGAAGGGCCTGTCGCCTCGCGAAGCGGTGGAGGAAGCGGCGGCCATTCGTCTGCGTCCGGTATTGATGACCACGGCGGCGATGGTGTTCGGCATGGTGCCGTTGATCATCGCCACGGGCGCGGGTGCGGTCAGCCGGTTCGACATCGGCACGGTGATCGCGACGGGGATGTCGATCGGGACGCTGTTCACCTTGTTCGTGTTGCCGTGCATCTACACGTTGCTGGCCAAGCCCGACAAACCTGAAAAACACCCATAACCCTGTGGGCGATGCAGAACCAAAGTGGGAGCGGGCTTGCTCGCGAAGGCGGTGTGTCAGTCGTCATCACTAGTGAATGTCAGACCGTATTCGCGAGCAAGCCCGCTCCCACATTGAACGATCGGATACAAAAAAGGCCTCGCATCTGCGAGGCCTTTTATTTGGGCTTCAATCTGTTCAACTCTGTGGCCTCAGTCCCTGAGAAAGTCCGAACATGAACAGTAACAAGTCATGATCGGGTTGAGTGGCCACGGGTGCCTTGGCAACCCGGGGCAACGGACAATGCGCGTCACCGTGCACGGAGCTGAGGACTTGCGTGCGGGGTTGCTCCCAGGCCGCCACCGCCAATGAAGCAACTGCCAAGGCTCCGGCTAAAAACAAACCTCGTGCAATTTCGAGTTTCATTGTTATAAGCCTTTGATAGCGCTGCCAAACGCCGTCTCATAAAAATAGACGAGTTTTTTCCAGTCCGTATCGCTGAACGACGAGTGGCGACGTAGTTGTTTCAGGTCGTGCGCCGCCGCTTGATGGGGGGTCAAGCGCTGCCGACATTTTTCCAGATCGATCAACGCCACCTCGACCTTGGCTGACTCGCCTTCGCCGGTGACCCGCACGAATACGTGCTTGATGTAGATACAGCCGTGTTGCCAACGGCCTTTGTGCATGCGGGCCAGGTTGTCGGCCAGATCCTTCAACACGCGATCGTGCACCGCCTCACCGTAACGCTCGCGACCGCCACCCGCGTACCAGTGTTGGATTTCCCCGAAGCCATCCAGGGACTTGGTAACCAGCAGTGCGCGCCATTTGTGCATGGGATCGCGCTGCGCCCCGCAGAAAACGATTTCCGGAACACGAACGTCGAGCAGACGCAGGCCAATGAGCGCATCGCGCTCGCGCAACACCGTCGGCCGGCCGAACGGGTGTAACGCGCTGCGATAGATATGCCCGGTTTGACGCTTGGTGTAGAGCAACTGTCCATCACTGCCCCTAACGCGCTGCACACCACTTTCGCCACCGCGACGGACGTTGGGTTCTTCTACCCATTCACCGCGCAGGTTCCAGAAGTAGTCGAAGCGGTCCTGAGAAGCCACTTCTGTTTGTGCTGCACATTGCATTGCCATCTTGTTACCTCTTGCGTAATACGTATACCCGCCACATGGCATAGAGCGGTAAAAAATCCAGGTGTTCCTGGATCCGAAAACCCGCCTGCTCGAATTCCTTTTCAACCGTGGCGGCCGGTAACACAAATCGATTCTGGTAACCCTCCTGACTACGTCGTTTCTCCGCGCGCTTGCGTTTCCAGGCCTTGAAATTGCCGTCCACCCACAGCGAAACAATCACGCTGTCACGGGTGACTCGTTCGAATTCGCGCAGGATGGTCAGTCGATGCTCGGCTTCACCGATGTGATGAAGCAAGCGCATGCAGAAAATGCTGTCGACGGCGTTATCGGGCAAGGCAATGTCGAATGCAGAAGTGTGCAAGGGTTGTACCCGTTTCACCACGTCGGCGGGTTGCGCCTGCATGGCAGTCTTCAACATGGACTCCGAGTTGTCGGCCCCGATGATGACGCGGTTGTGTTTTTCCGCCAGCAGCGGCCAGAAACGCCCCGCGCCGCACGGTAAATCGAGGACCAATCCTGGCTCACCGGCCAGCGTCAGCGCTTTTCGCGCCAATTGTTCGTCACGCCAGTGGGACAGTCGGCGGCCGAGCCCCTCCTGATGCTTGCGCAAATATTTCTGGGCGTGTTGATCGTCGTACTTTTCGGAAAAATCGAGTTTGATCGGACCAGCCATCACTGCAGCCTCCTGAACTTCTGATGACCACCACCTTAGGTAGCGTCGTGTCAGTGTCAGGTCGTGCCTTTGTGAAAAAATTGTCATGTAAAACCCGGAATTATTTCAGGGTTTTACAGGGCCAATTCAGGATCTTTTCGTTTTTCCTTCAGATCAAAGACGGACTCAAATCCACCTGAAAGCGGCAACCATTGGGTTCCATGTTGGTCAGGCTGACGTTCCAGCCCTGGTTCTCGCAAATCCGTTGCACCAGCGATAGCCCTAACCCCAGGCCCTCGCCGCGTTTCTCGTTGCCGCGTACGAAAGGCTCGAACATCGCCTCGCGTTTTTCCTCGGGAATGCCGACTCCACTGTCCTCGACCACGAACCCTGTATCCGTCAGGGCGAGGCGAATGTAACCGTGCTCGGTGTAATGCAGCGCATTACGCAACAGGTTGCCCATCACCGCATGCAAAAGGGTCGCGTTATAGCGGGTGTCCGGCGGATTGCCCGGCTCAAAGTTCAGCGTCAGGCCCTTGGCTTCGATCGGCTCGCGCCATTGAGAAAGTAGCCCGTCGGCCACTTGGCTCAGGGTCTGCTGGGGAGCCATGCTGGCGTCTTCATGTTGAGCGCGAGCCAGCATGAGGAAGGTTTGCACCAGCTCGCGCATCTCGGCACACGCACGGGCAATTCGCTCCACCTGAGCACGGCCGCGCTGATCGATGCCAGGGTTTTCCAGCAACAGTTCACAGGAACTGGCCAACACCATCAACGGCGTGCGCAGCTCGTGGCTGACGTCACTGGTGAACAATCGCTCACGGGTCAATGCTTGACGCAAGCGCCCAAGGGTGGCGTCGAAGGCCACGGCCAGCTCGCCCACTTCATCGGCGGCATAGTCCGGCGCCAGTGGCGGCGCCAGCCCTAGCAGTTGATCGCGATGACGCACCTGACGGGCCAGACGCACCACTGGCGCCATGACCTTGCGTGCCAGCACCCAGCCCAGAAATACCGCCAATGCCAGGCTCAGTACGAAACCCACCAGCACCACGGCAAACAGCACCCGCTCACGCTCTTCGAAATCGCTCTGGTCCTGCATCAGCACGTAACGCCGACCGTCAACGATTTCGACCATCGCGTGATATGACAGCTGCTCGCGAAAGACTTCATGAAAGCCTGAGTCCAGGTGCCGCAAATCCTTGGGTAATTCGAAGTCGCCCGGGCCGCCGCTGAAATAGAACAGCTGGTCCGGCTCGGGACGGTGGCTCCAGTCCGACACGCTGTCCATCAGCAGCAGGCGTTGCAAATCGCCGCCCAGACCTGCCGAAATCAGTTTCTCTTCCACCAGGTGCACGGTCGCCACAATGCCCATGGCGAAGGCTCCCGCCACCAGCGCGCTCATCAACGCAAAGGCGATGATGATCCGTTGCGCAAGGCTCTGTTTAAACTCCATCACGGCCCTCGGCCAAGCGATAACCGACGCCATGCACCGTGTGCAGCAAGGGCTTGTCGAACGGCTTGTCGATCACCTGACGCAGTTGATGGACGTGGCTGCGCAGGCTGTCGCTGTCCGGGCAGTCATCGCCCCACAGGGCTTCTTCGAGGACCTCGCGGCGTAACACATGGGGGCTTTTCTGCATCAACACGGCCAGCAACTTCAGGCCCACCGGGTTGAGTTTCAGCAGACGGCCTTCGCGCGTGACCTCCAGAGTATCCAGGTCGTAGCTCAGATCACCGACTTGCAAGGCACGGCGACCGCCCCCTTGGGCACGGCGCATGACCGCCTCGATCCGCGCGGCGAGTTCGGACAGGGCAAAGGGTTTGATCAAATAGTCGTCTGCTCCGGATTTGAAGCCTTGCAAACGGTCATCCAGTTGATCGCGGGCAGTGAGCATGATCACTGGCGTGTCGCGGCGGGCGTCCTCGCGCAGACGTTTGCACAGGGTGTAGCCGTCGATGCCGGGCAGCATGATGTCGAGCACGATCAAATCGTAATGCTCGGTGGCCGCCAGGTGCAGGCCCGACAAACCGTCCTGCGCGCAATCCACGGTGTAACCCTTGAGCCCCAGATAATCGGCCAGATTGGCCAGGATATCGCGGTTGTCTTCAACCAATAGAATTCGCATCGGCACCTCCTCCGTACACAGTAACGGCTGTCTTGGCGCGCAGCTTAAGGCCAAGTGTGGCTCAGGGATAGGGTGGCGTGCAGGGGTAAATCCGACAAAAAAAACCTGAAACGGCCTTAACAAGTTTTTCACCATCGATTCACAGGCTGACGACAGAGGCGTGTTCAGACTCCCGCGGTTGCGCTCTTCAGAACATTTCACTCACCAAGGAATTGCCATGGCTTCGACCGCTGCCCGCCCCGCTTCCAGGCCACTGAATGCCTGGCTATGCCTGGGAGTGCCCGCCATTGCGGCGATCACCCTGCTGTTGCTCGAACTGACCTCCCTGGACATGGACCTTGCCCGGCTGTTTTATGACCCGGTCGCCGGCGAGTTCATCGGGCGGCACAGTTACTTCCTGGAAGACATCCTGCATGACCGGGCCAAGCAAGTGGTCATCGCCTTTTCGGTGTTCGCCATTCTGGGCTTCATCGGTTCCTTTTTCATGGACAGGCTCAAACCATTCAAGCGTGAACTGGGTTGCCTGGTGTTGTCTCTGGCACTGGCAACCTCGTTTGTCACCCCGGTCAAAGCGGTGACGGCGGTGCAATGCCCATGGAGTCTGGAGCAATTCGGCGGGCACGAAACCTACAGCGAACTGCTCAGCCCTCGTCCGCACACCGACAAGCCGGGCCGCTGCTGGCCGGGTGGTCATGCGGCGACTGGCTTCACATTGTTTGCGCTGTTCTTTGTATTGCGCGACCGTCGTCCGAGGCTGGCGCGCAAGGCATTCGTCTTCGCGTTCACGTTGGGTTCGGTGTTTTCCATCAGCCGGATGATGCAGGGTGCGCACTTCTTTTCGCACAACGTGTGGACGGCTATTTTCTGCTGGTTGATTTGTCTGGGGGCGTATTACTACATTCTTTATAAACCGGCTT
The DNA here is from genome assembly GCF_044746425.1 of Pseudomonas sp. NPDC086112. Taxonomy (NCBI): domain Bacteria; kingdom Pseudomonadati; phylum Pseudomonadota; class Gammaproteobacteria; order Pseudomonadales; family Pseudomonadaceae; genus Pseudomonas; species Pseudomonas sp. NPDC086112. Next base: position 95,928 of record NZ_JBIVCD010000021.1, read on the forward strand.
CCAAGGCTGAGCGAGTAGCCAGCGCGGAACCTGTCAGCGTCTGAGCTGACGCCTTCGCGGGCAAGCCTCGCTCCTACAGGTTCATGGCGTGCGCGGATATTGCGTCCGACTCAATACCTGTAGGAGCGAGGCTTGCCCGCGAAGAGGCCCTCATGAACAACACACCTTTCTGACAGGCAATAAAAAACCCCGCCGGCTTAACGCAGGCGGGGTTTTCATGTACGGGGTAAGGCTGGCTTACATCATGCCGCCCATGCCGCCCATACCGCCCATGTCTGGCATGCCGCCGCCAGCTGGTGCGTCGTCTTTGATCTCAGCGATCATGGCTTCGGTGGTGATCATCAGGCTGGCAATCGACGAAGCCGCTTGCAGAGCCGAACGAGTCACTTTGGCCGGGTCCAGGATACCCATTTCGATCATGTCGCCGTATTCGCCGGTAGCAGCGTTGTAACCGTAGTTACCCGAACCCTGCTTGACCTTGTCGACAACTACGCTTGGCTCGTCGCCGGAGTTGGCAACGATCTGGCGCAGTGGCGCTTCAACAGCGCGACGCAGCAACTGGATGCCAACGTTCTGGTCATCGTTGTCGCCTTTGAGCTCGGAGATAGCCTGCAGAGCGCGAACCAGTGCCACGCCG
>NZ_JBIVCD010000022.1:0-96320 GCF_044746425.1 Pseudomonas sp. NPDC086112
AGGCGAGATCTTCAACATGTACCACGAGATCCCATCGGTCGCGAAAAAAGCCACCTGGGGCCTGAAATACACCCGTTCGATCTCCGATCCGAAGTTCGAAACCGGCACCGTCGAAACCGACAAAGAGCTGCTGCGCAACCTGATCGCCTACTACTGCGTTCTGGAAGGCATCTTCTTCTACTGCGGCTTCACCCAAATCCTCTCCATGGGCCGCCGCAACAAAATGACCGGCGTCGCCGAGCAGTTCCAGTACATCCTGCGCGACGAATCCATGCACCTGAACTTCGGCATCGACGTGATCAACCAGATCAAAATCGAAAACCCGCATTTGTGGGATGCCGAGATGAAGGAAGAGGCTTCGCAGATGATTCTGCAGGGGACTCAGCTGGAGATCGAATACGCACGTGACACCATGCCTCGTGGCGTGTTGGGCATGAATGCGGCGATGATGGAGGATTACCTCAAGTTTATTGCTAACCGTCGTTTGAGCCAGATTGGGTTGAAGGAAGAGTATCCGGGGACTACGAACCCGTTCCCTTGGATGAGCGAGATTATGGACTTGAAGAAAGAGAAGAATTTCTTTGAGACTCGGGTTATTGAGTATCAGACTGGTGGGGCGTTGAGCTGGGATTGATTATTAGCTGATCTGAGCTTTCCGATTTATGATTAAAATCGGTCAATCGAAAATCTAAAAAGCCCTGACTTGTTCAGGGCTTTTTTATGGTTCTTCCCGGCAATCCGTGATGAACCTTTTTTATTACACCCCATTAAAATCAAACCATATATCTTTAGAAAACTACAGCTTTTCGATCAAGTGAACTTCTACCGGATACCCCATAAGCTCTATACGCTTAGCAACTGCTCGCAAACTTACCTTACTAAAAAAAGGCAAGCCCAGTAGCCCTGAACTTTTATATCTATGCCTCATTATCCCAAAAACCACCTTATAGTCTTTTGCTTCTGGGCGCGTCCCACCGGTGGGTAACAATGTATGAAAATTTGACTTAGACGTCGCCCGCTGCCTCTGGACAGCCGCCGCACGTAAATCCCTTCTAAACTTATCATCCCTTACAAATGACTCTGCGGAAACCAAGCCCTGATTCCATAAATGACTTATAGGAGCCGACGAGTGACCATCTTTTAAATGAATAAATCTTTTAGTACGGCACAGAAAATCGCAAGGTTCAAGATTCGAATTCGTTGCGCCCAAAGGAGAAAGCTTAACTTGATCTAAATTTAGCAAATTTACATCGGCATCCAATTCAGCAATAAAATCACGCTCATTTTTTGAATACGTACTAGCAACGAATGGCGCTAGAGACACCAGCCTTCTAAATTCAGCTTCAACTGCATGATAGAATCCTCCATCAATCAAATACCAGTCCCCACCAAACAACACATACGTATTACCATTCAAAACAACCTCATAAACAAAACAATCATAAATCTTACGCTTTTGCCGTCTATCACCTTCACCGTTTATAACAACCCGAATTTCATGCCCATGCTTTATTACATCCATACTAGACAGTTCGGATGGGCGACCAGCTTGAATTTGGCCAATATAATCCTCTATAGAAACCTCTAAAAAGACATCTTTTTTTCCAGATTTCAAACCAACGCCAAAATACCCTATTTCATATCCATCTTCCGGCCCGATGATATCCGGCAAGGCAATATGCAAATCTGACGCACGCCCATCTAAAAGCTCAACAAGTTCATTATAAACAAGCACATCCAAATCACTCACAAGATTTTTATCTGTCACCGGCGAAATAAGATCAACCCAAGCGTAATCTCTTCTATATTCAAGACTCTGAAAAAGTTCTAAAGCTTTTTTACATTTGCCAATAACACTACTTGGAGACGTTACAGTACTTATATTCAGAGCATCTCTACCTGTAAGAGCCCTAGCGAAAGTAGTATCACTAGGGATACCGGCGGCTAGACGTAACAAATCCCGCTCAATATCGAGGCCGAAGCCCCCAAGATCAGCTTTTCTACTTGCCTGGATACGTTTCTGGAATGTTGTAGCATCTAGTGTTGCTACGTCTACTCCACGTAAGCTCGAGCGTGCAATACAATTTAGTGCTACACGCAATCCAAACCCACGTTCACAAGCATCTAGATCCAAAGAATGATGACCAGTACCAAACGTCAGCACCATTGTCCTACAAGAAGCTGGAACTGAATCAGACTGTATTTGCAAAAATAATACTGCTGCGCAGCTTTGATTTTTTAAAGAAAGAAACTCAGCAGATGCAAATTCACCTATAAATTTATACCACCCCGGCGTTTTCTCTGGACTTTGATCGACAAAAAGCACGCCATTCTCTGAAGGAACGGACTTTAGAGAATGTCCCTCCCTCAATGCTTCTATGTGAGTTTTACCATTTTTCAAAAGCCGAATAGACAAACTCATTGATTTTTGTTGATCATCATCCATAAGACCTGCTCCCAGAATGCGTCTTTTCATCGTAATGATTTACAGCGCACGAGCAAATTCAATTTGTCTACTCCAGAGCATAGTAGACATCTTAAAAAAAGCATGGCCAATGGAGATTATCTGTTGGTTTTCGGACAGTTCCTACTTGAACAAATGCGCTTTCTAGCTTGACCTAGCTACCCAACAACCATAACCTTTGCTCCGGTGCCTAAGAAACACCTCACACAGCGGACTGACCGCCCCCGACAGTAGCGGCTTTTTTGTGCCTACGGTTTCTCCGTGCGCATCAAAAAATCTCTGTTATGCCGGGAGTGGGCGAATACAAGACCCGAAAGGGGAATATGTCCGGCCCTCTGTGTGGGGTTTCTTAACTCCCGGCACCCAGCCCTAAGAAAGCTGACATCACACAGAGGTAAAGGATATGCCTAAAAATGTCTCCTTCTCTCCGAAGGAAATCTGCTTTAGCCGCTTCGTTGTCTATGCGCTTCCATTCCTGGAGGCTCGCCATGTCTGATCCCTTCATCTCCACAGTCTTCACACGCCACAACCTCCACCTTCACGCCCTCCTTCTGGAAAACCAACCATGGTTCTGCGCCCGCGATCTGGGTCGATTAATGGGCTTCCATCTGAATGATCGTGTGGTCAGCAAGCTGGATGAGGATCAGCGACATACGTTGTTGATTGAGTACCACGGCCAACCCGAGAAGCGGCTAATGCTCAGCGAGTCCGGTGTGTATGCGTTGTTGGTGTATCACTACGCGCCGGGGCATCGGTTGTTGCGTGAGTGGTTGACTCATCAGGTGGTGCCGGCCTTACGTGATGCGGGGCAGTCGAAAAATGCGGATCGGCCAATGTTGAGCTTGTTGGATTGGCCGGAGATGTCATTGAGTCTGTTGCATTGGCAGGATGAAGGTTGGATTCGGCTGCGGGACATGCCTTATCTGTTGCTCAATCGCACGCGGCGGCGGGTGCCGGTAGTTAAGCCTTGGTGGCGGAAGGTCGCGGAAGTGGTGTTTCAGTCTTCGAAGCATTCGGTGGGTTAGAACGTATTTATAGGATCGCTTTAGCGATGCGTCGGTCTTTTCTGAGGAATTTTCGTAGACAATCGTAATGGCCACTCAGTGTCGCCGAGGGTTTTCAACCCTCGGCGACATGAGCGTAACGACGAAAGCTCAATCAACCTTCAATTGCTTTCAACCGTTGCTTCAGCCTCTCATTCACCAACGCTCCGTGCACTCCAGAATGAATTTCCCGATGGCAACTTGGGCACACGGCCCCCACGTAGCGTGGGTGATCTAACCCACCATCTGAGAGCCGGTTTACGTGATGTGGCTCTAAGTAGGGTGTGCCATCCTTTTTCATAAAAGGAGCCGGCATCTTACAGCTCTCGCATTCCCCCTTAGCGCGCATCAGTACATAGTGCGCAACCTTTCGGCTGCGCTGATAGATATTACGCGGAGCGGATTGCCCTAACTCACCACTGCCAGGCTTACATGCAGCCAGCGCAGCCAACCGTGCAGCAGCCAGAGAGTCGGGAAGGTCAGCCTTATCCTCATCTACTTCAGCCTCAATCATTCCACTTGGAACACCCACAGGGACTAACCGAAAAACAATCGCCGTCCGCTCCTGGCCGCTCACATCCGGCTGGGTCCGATTAAACATGTCGGCGCACGAAAATTCGCCCTCGTAAGCGTAGCCATTACCTTTGCCGAGGGACTTAAACAAGTGCAGCGCTCGGCCATCCTCCGCATGCTTGGCAATGGCTCGGTTACCACGGATCAAAGTCATGGGCCCGCGTTGTCCTTCACCGGTGTAAAAGTACGCGCCGTCTTCCCAATGGTCGGCATATCCGTATTGCTCACCACTATCGCCGGTGAACAAAAAAATCACAGGATGGGTAGCGGACGCTGCAATGCCGCTTTGCAGGCTTCCGCCGAACGGTCCATTGATCTCAGTTTTTCGGTCGTAAACAGCTCCTGGCGTGAACTGCAACACCGGCTCGCCCTCCCCGCGAGGTAACTCCACAATTGTGAAGCCTCGTTTTTCTAGGTAACTGTTGGTCGGATACCCACCAGAGAACTCGCCTACAGCAATGCCGGTAGCCAGAGAGACGATTTTTTTCGCCGGATACAGCTCACCGCCCGTGTGAATGGCATATCGGTGAGCTAAGTTATTTTCCCAGCCCTGCCACTCACGCCTACTCCGGAATTTACGATCAAACTCCAACATCGCTTTGTCTACTCGTTCCTTCGAAACCGCTTTGATCGCCACGAGTGCTGCCCTTCATCGACAATTGCCGTAGGAAAATTCCTACAGCAACCAAAGTACCAAAGGGTTTCAATGCGTAACAAGGCGAAAAACCACTGTTTCTAAGCGCTAATGCTCAATATGCCCACGGCGCTGTGGAAGAACGCTTGATGGTGAGCGAGTCCGGTGTGTATGCGTTGCTGGTTTATCACTACTGCCCGGAGTATCGATTGCTGCGCGAGTGGCTGACGCATCAGGTGGTGCCGGCGCTGCGTGATGCTCGACCATCGCGGGCTGTCGAGCGTCCGACGTTGAGCGTGCTGGATTGGCCGCATATGTCGCTCAGCATGCTGCACTGGCAGGATGAACCCTGGATTCGTTTGCGGGATATGCCTTGTGTGTTGGCAGATGGTCCATTCAATCGGCGTGAATCCTGGTGGCGGAAGGCTTCTAGGGTGTTGCGTGGGTTCTGATTGTTTGTCGTGACATAAGAAATCCGCTGTTTGAAGTTCAAGCAGCGGATTTTTTTCATTCGGTCGAGCCCTAATCGCCATCCTTGGTCTTCGTTGTGGCTCGCAACGTAGCCACTCTATTAAGCTGTCCTGCGGACTTGCGTTTAGGATTGGCGCCGCGAACGGGCGCTTTGGAAACCGGCTTTTGCTGCCCAAGCGGCGGCGTGTATAGGGTTGTGGCAGCCATGGTCAGCCCCAGGCGCAACCCGAATTTCCTCAAAATAGCGTCGATGGTGCTGATGGTCGGATTACCCTTGTCCTTCTCGATCTGGTACAGGGCCTTGGTCGACATGTTGCACATGGCAGCAAAGGTTTCCTGATCCAGACCGGTCACCTCAAGCCGTAGCCGGCGAATAGAGGTTCCCAGGGGTTCGGTCCCTGTTACGTGCTGCGTCACGATGTCGTCAATGAGCTCCCTGCGTCGCTCGTTGCTGTTCTCTTTCATCGCAGGCCCCATTCAACCAGGCGCTTATCCAAGTTGTTCATTGGAATAGACTGGGCGCGCCTCACTTCCTCTGGAAGATCGACCAGCAGATCCGGCAAAGCTCTAAATGTCTCAGCGGCTTCGAGCAGACGCTCGAAGAGCACGTCAGGGCTCACCACGTCCTGGAAGTATCCGCAGATCGTTCTCCAGTCAGGACTTCCCATATGCTCGGGTTTCCACTTGGTGACTCGAGTAACGCCTTCCGGATCGAGCACCATCGGTGCAAGGTCGTATATCGGCGCCAGCTCGAATTTGTCCCGATACCTGAAAATGGCCATATTGCGCCCATGGTTATCCGAATTCCCCAGGATACGGTTCAGAAGATCACGGCGCAGGTATTCAAATACCAGTTCCTCAAGCTCTCCCTCCTGCCCATTCGTACGCCACAGGTGGATCAGGCGGCTGAGCACATCCTCATGATTCATCTTCGAACCAGGCTCGGTGTTCCCACACACTGAATAAATCGACTCGACCGGAATCCTCTCCACCACGCCGTTAGCGACTCGTCGATCAAAGCGCGGCATCCACAGACTTGGCTTAGCGGCTTCCTCCAGTACCAGTTCATCTGTGGATATCGTGTTCAAACCGAGCTGGGATATCGCTTTGTAGTAGTGGTACTCGGCCCGCAGGATGTTCTTGTCGCGCTCAGTAGCTTGGTTGCGAGCAAACTTCACCAACCAATGGCGACGCGCAAGCTCGTCAGAAAGCATCGCATCGGCATGAAGCGCTCCATCCTCATCCTCAACCATAATCAGCTTTGGAGCTTCCCCCTGAGCGCCCGTAGCACCGCCTAGCGCAGCGCCAGATTCATAGGCGTATTCGAGGAAGTCATTTGTTCTGTCTACGACTTCTTTGCGCGCAAAGGCCTCCTTGCGAGTCTGATCGATATGCTCGAAAGACTCCTTCACGCGCAAGTGCCCAATGGGCGAGGGTGTGCAGCGACTCAGGAGGAAAAAGCTCATGTCCATGCCATCAGGCTTTTCCCCACCGAATCGCTTCTGCAACGATTTACGAGCAGCGCCGGCCGGTATGATGTCGTAGACAAATGGGGGATAGCCTTTGCTATCGACAGGGTTCCAGCTCAGCGGAAGGTTCACGCTGATGGCGGGCTCGAACGGCGTCTCTAGTTTATTGATGAAATCGACCAAGTAATGCTGGTCGTAAGAGGCGCTGCATCGCGACTCATCAACCTTCTGAACGTTCGACACAGAAAGCGTCATTGCATCGTGCCAATGGCCTTCAATGAAAGTCTGGATCGTGAGTTTTCCTAACATGGCGCGCCATACAATCGGAACTATGATACCGACTACTGTGGCTCAACCCTTCGCTTTCAGCAATATAATTCTGATTATCCAGGAAACCCAACTCACAATCGGCATTATCATGCCGACTACATCGGATTTGGTGGCTGCGTTGGTTTTGGGAATCGCGAGCAGGCTCGCACAGATTTTGCAGCGCGTCGAAAACAGTCAGTGCAACCCGCCTCGCCTCCCGCTATTAATACCCTTCCCCACTCAAGGACCCGAGCCCCGCCATGAAATTCGACCTCGCCTACTGCCTCAGCCTCGACGACAAGCTGTCGATCTATGACGTGCGCGATTTGAATTTCGACGAGACGATGGAGTTCGATTCCGCCAAGGAGCATTTCCAGTGCCCCAACGATGCCTGCCGCTTGGCGTTCGACGCGACCAACGTGTTGGGAACGTTCAACGCAAAGAACGTGAATTACGTGCGTACGCCGCACTTCAAGAACATCCCCAGCACGCGGCATGTTGAGGGTTGTCCTTATGTCAGTCTGAAGACGCCGGCGTCGGGCCTGGAGGCGGATGGTGCGGAATCGGATGACAGTCGCGAGGAGCATTTTCCATCGGAGTTGTTGCTGACTCGGCGTGAGTATGTGCGTAAGCCTGCGAGCCCGGCGGTGGCGGCGGATGTCATGCGGGATGACCCAAAAACAACTTCAACGGCCAGTAACGTCGAACATCCGAGCCGGGAGTCGGCGCCGGACAAGACCAGTGTCTTCGCCCATCCGGTGGAGTGTTTTGTGTCGAACTTCGAGGACAAGGAGCTGCTCAAGCGCATGCCGCTGAAGATTGGCGAGCACTCGGCGCCTTATGGGTCGTTCTTCAAGAAGATTGAGTATCTGCAGGACAACAAGGGGCTGATTTACTGGGGCAAGATCAAGGAGATCAAGGATTACACCCAGAGCTTTCGCATCGATTTCGAGCAGAAGGTCTGGTTCAAGCAACCGGACGAGGCGAAGAAGAAGCCTTATTCGGTGAACGTTTACTTGAGCAAGAAGCTGATCGACAACTACCGCAAGCGCAAAGCGTTTCTGGAAGAGATCAAGCACGCGGTCGACAGTGACGCCGAGTTGTATTGCTTCTTTTATGGCGTGACGCCGGAGTTGAAGCAGGTGCCGAGCAAGAAAAACCCCGAACAGACGTTCGGGGTGTTCAGTGCCAATATCGAAAACCTGGATCACTTCATAATTCGTGAAGCACCGGGGTTGGCGGAGAAGTAAATTCGCCTCAGGGCAGTTGCAGCGCTACGCCGCCGGGGTGTTGTTTGATGAGGTTGTAGGGCAGGACGCTCCATTCAACATACCCACACGAAGCGGCTACATGAGGAAATGATGGCTCTAGCTTGATGCCGTTTTCGGCGAAATGCCAAGACAGGAAACGCCACGGATCTACATCACTGTAGGCACATTCCTCATCACTGGTCATTTGATCGGGATAAAGCTTACTGAGCTGGGCCACCAACCATGGCGCGAATTCGTTGGAGCGGTACGCAGAAAACGCGGTGAACGTGTCAGGTGACTGATCGCTTTCACCGTAGAGTTCTTCGTAATGCAGTGGTTTCCCCTCTCCCACCCAAAGAATATCTTCAAGTACTAAAGGCTTGCCGGTCTTGGCATCCAGGTTGAGCGGCACATCGTTCTGATCCGGGTAAGCGCCGCCACAGCTGTACTCAGTACCGATGTTCACGCTGATGACCGAAGGCGTCATCAACAACGGTTTGATCGTTTGGTGATAGAAATTCACGCCACCGCCGGCGAGACATCCGTAATAACCCACTACTTCCAGCCACAAGCGCCCCATCAACTGTTGATTGATCCGCTGACGCTCTTCGGCGGTGTAGCCCGAAACGACTTCAAACAGCGTCGTCTTTGTTTGCGGTTCGCTCCACCATTGCAGTGAGTAGCCATTGAACGTTTCTGTCTTTCCTTGTTTGAGCTTCATACCTTGAAGGCGCAGATATTCGTACGGCTCAGTTTCATGGAGTTTGGCGAGGTAAGGCAGAGTACCGGCAGGCATTACCGGCAGTTTGGCTTCCACCAATTCTATCTTCAGAGTTTTTCCTTCGTCGTTGCTCCAATCCCCCCAAAATCTATTGGGCTCGATATTCAGATGAATTTGAGGCCTTGGGGTTTTCTCTCCATAGCGCTGTTCACCCTCATCGAGTACCAGCATCTCTCCATTCTTGATGCCGCTGAGCACCAGGTCCTTGCGGTATTTCTGATAGAAATAGCGACCACTTATGTTTTCAGCGTTAGAAGTATTCAGTTCCAGCACGATCGGCATCTTGCCCAGCGTGCCGGTGAACACTCGTCTTCCGTCCTCGGCATGAGCAGTGGAACACAACATGAGTAGCAACGCGGCGACTGGCGCCAGGCGTAACAATCCTTTGAGCATTGATCGATCCCTGAATGAGTCGGAAGCAGCGCCGGGCAGATTGAAGGCGGCGCAGGTTGAACGAGGACGGATTATGGCGAGGTTGCAGGAGGGAATCGAGCCTCATTGCACGTCTCACTTCATCGCCATGCTGAGCATCACCACCACCAGCAAACCAATATAAACACGAGCATGCACCCGATCCGGTATCCGCCCGATCCACGGCGTCGCCAGGCGAATCCCCACCAGCGATCCAGCCGTCAACACCGCAAACGCCAGCACATCCACATAACCGACAAACCACGCTCCCAGATCAAACCCGGCAAACCCCGCCATCGCCATGTAAGTCAGTGTTCCAGCCAGCGCAACCGGCAGACTCAACGGATTGGCCATGGACGTCGACTGGGACATGCTCAGCCCACAACGCCGCAACAACGGCACGGTCATGACGCTGCCGCCCACGCCGAGAAAGGTGGCGATGGTGCCGATGCCTACACCGCCGCCCGACACTTCTGCCCTGCCCAATCGCCGTGGGATGACGGCGTCGGGCTGTGTGAGAAAACCGCGTCGGAACAAGCAGTCCAGAGTCGTCACGCCGAGGTAGGCGATGAAGGCAAAACGAATCAACTCGCCACTCGCCCACATCGCTGCAACGGCGCCGATGATCGCGCCCAAACCGATGAACCCGCCCAACGGCCACAGGTAATGGCGAATGAGATTACCGGCGCGGTGATGCTTTCCGGTAGCGATCAGGGCGTTGACGATCATTACGCAGGTCGAGGTGGCTACGGCGATGTGCATTGCCGATTGACTGATGGGATCGTCGGCGCCATGGCTGGCCGTGAGCATGCGGTACAGCAAGGGCACGACGACGAAGCCGCCGCCGAAGCCGAACAGCACGGCGGTGACGCCGGTCATGCAGCCGAAGAGTGCCAGCAAGAGGTAGAAGAACATCGCGCATCGTCCGTTGGTTGAGAGTGATCGACGATAGAGCGATGGGGTTTGGCCTATCGCCGGTAAGTTAAGTAAGAGCACTCCATTGTGGGAGCGGGCTTGCTCGCGAAAGCGGTGTGTCAGGCGACATTAATGTTGGCTGTGCCGCCGTCTTCGCGAGCAAGCCCGCTCCCACATGGAGTGCTCTTAACTTACTGGTATTAGGGCTTGGCCTGCTTCAGCAAGTCAGCCAATAATGTTTGCGTTTACGCCAACCGCTGGGTACCGCTCGATGCGCAATGTTTCGATTGATCTGCTGGACGACACGCCACGCTCGGTGGTGGCCCTCGGCACGGATTACCCCGACGGTCATCGGTTGCCGCGCCATACCCATCGGCGGGCGCAGTTGTTGTACGGCGCCACGGGGGTGATGCAGGTGAGTACGCACGACGGCAATTGGGTGGTGCCGCCGCAGCGGGCGGTGTGGATTCCGCCGGGGGTGGCGCATGAGGTGTTGATGTTGGGGGTGAGCACTTGCAGTTTGTACATCGAACCGGGAGCGGTTGATTTGGGCAATCGCTGTCAGGTGATCAGTGTTTCGCCGTTGATGCGGCATTTGCTGATGGAGGCGGTGGAGGTTGCGCTGGAGTACGACGAGGCCGGGCGCGACGGTGCGCTGATCGATTTGCTGCTGCACGAGTTGGCCCGTAGTGCTCGCTTGCCGTTGCACATTCCGTTGCCTATGGATTCGCGGCTGCTTGGGTTGTGTCAGATGTTTCTCCAGCAACCGAACGCTCACCAATCGCCGCAACACTGGGCTGATCAGTTGCATATCAGTTTGCGTACGTTTAATCGTCTGTTCCGCCAACAGACCGGGCTGAGTTTCAGCCAATGGCGGCAGCGGGCCTGTGTAGTGCTGGCTTTGGCGCGGCTGGCGGTGGGCACGCCGGTGACGCGGATTGCGCTGGATTTTGGCTATGACAGCCCGGCGGCGTTCTCGACGATGTTTCGTCGTGTGTTGGGGCAGGCACCGTCCGTTTGGTTGGAGGGGGCGAAATAGCGAGCTCGCGGGCAACCGCAGAACCTGTAGGAGCGAGGCTTGCCCGCGAAGAACGATAACGCGTAATACCTGAAAAACCGCGGTGCATTCTTCGCGGGCAAGCCTCGCTCCTACAGGTTCTGCGCTTGGCCTTAGCCACTGCCTTGTTCCGACAGCAACTCAAAACTCTGCTCCTTCACATCCTGAGAATCCAGACCGATTTGCACCCGGAACTCACCCGGCTCGGCGGCGTATTCCAATTGGGTGTTGAAGAACTTCAAGTCGTTCTCATTAATGCTGAAGTGGACCGCTTTCTCTTCTCCGGCCTTGAGCATGATTTTTTGAAAGTTCTTCAGTTCTTTGACCGGACGGCTAACGGATCCCACAACATCGCGGATATACAGCTGAACCACCGTTTCGCCGTCGCGCTGGCCGGTGTTCTTCACCATGACGCTGGCGACGAGGTTGTCGGTCTTGCTCAGTGTGGTCGACGACAGGGCCATGTCGGTCAGGCTGAAGTCGGTATAGCTCAGCCCATAGCCGAAGGGATAAAGCGGACCGTGGGATTGATCGAAATATTGCGACGTGTAGTTGCGAAGCGCACCCGCTATGTAGGGGCGACCGGTGTTCAAGTGGCTGTAGTAATTGGGGATCTGCCCCACGGAGCGTGGAAAGGTGATGGGTAATTTGCCGGATGGGTTGTAGTCGCCGAACAACACATCGGCAACGGCGTTGCCTCCCTCGGAGCCGCTGTACCAGGTTTCCAGAATCGCATCGGCCTGTTTCTGCTCCTTGCCGATGGACAGTGGCCGGCCGTTCATCAACACCAGTACCAACGGCTTGCCGGTGGCTTTCAGGGCGGTGATCAATTCACTCTGGCGCCCAGGCAGGTCGAGGCTGGTTCGACTGGCCGCTTCATGAGACATGCTGCGGGGCTCGCCCACCACCGCAATCACAACATCGGCTTGCTGTGCAGCCTTGACCGCTTCATCAATCATTTCTGCCGCCGGGCGAGGGTCGTTCGCGATTTCGGACACTCCCTGGTATTCCAGGTATTTAACGACCTCCTGATCCTCCTCGAGATTGGCGCCTCGGGCATAGATCAGCGAACCCTGGGTCATTGCGTTTTTCAGGCCGTCGTAGATCGTCACCGATTGCGCGGGCACGCCGCTTGCGGACCAACTGCCCATGATATCGACGGTACTTTTTGCCAATGGGCCTATGAGCGCGATCACGCCCTCTTTTTTCAGCGGCAAGAGGCCGTTTTCATTCTTCAGCAGCACCAATGTCTTGCGTGCCACCTCACGGGCCTGGGCTCTGTGCAGACGGTATTCGGCATTGTTGTCAGCGGGGTCTTCACTGGCAATGCCGATGCGCCGGTAAGGGTCTTCGAACAGCCCCATGTCGTACTTGGCACCCAGCACTTCCCGCACCGCGTTATCGATATTGCTCTGGGAAATAGCGCCCGACTCAAGCAGCCCCGATAGCTCCGGACCATAGGAGAAGTCGTTCATGCTCATATCAACGCCGGCCTTGATCGCGAGCCTGGCCGCTTCTCGGTGATTCTTCGCCACGCCATGCTGAACCAGATCGTTTATCCCGTTATGGTCGCTGATGACCAGCCCCTTGAAGCCCCATGCCTTGCGCAGCAGGTCTTGCATCAACCAGGCGTTGGAAGCGGCTGGCACGCCATTTATCGAGTTAAGCGCCACCATCATCGCCCCCGCACCACCTTCAATCGCCGAACGATAAGGTGGCAGGTAATCCTGGTACATCCTGGCCAGGCCCATGTCGACGCTGTTGTAGTCGCGCCCACCCTCGACAGCCCCATACAACGCAAAATGTTTGGCGCTGGCCATGATGCTGTCGGGTGCATTCGGGCTTGCGCCCTGGTAGGCCTGAACCATCGCTTTGGCAATGCGCGAAACGAGGTAGGTGTCTTCACCAAAGCCTTCGGAGGTGCGTCCCCAGCGAGGATCCCGGGCGATATCTATCATCGGGGCGAAGGTCATGTCGATACCGTCCGCGCTGGCTTCTTTTGCCGCTATCCGACCACTTAGCTCAATAGCGCCAATGTCCCAGCTGGAGGCTAACGCCAGGCCAATGGGAAAAATGGTTCGATGGCCGTGTATCACGTCCCAGCCGAAAAACATCGGGATTTTCAGGCGGCTTTGTTGAGACGCGTCCTGCATGGGTCGGTTTACGTAACGGCTCACAGAGTTATACGTACCCCCGATTCGCCCGGCGGCGATCTCTTCGCGTATTTTTTCGGGCGTCATCTTTTCATCAATAGCGATCAGCCGCAGTTGGCCGATTTTTTCCTCCAGGGTCATTTGATTTATCAGGTTGCCGACAAAGGCCTCTTTGCTCAACGATGCCATATCAGCCGCGACGGGCAAGCTTGTAAAACCGATCAGGGCACATAACAGACGTAGTCTTTTCATGATTCCCTTCCCTGCATAACGCTGTGGCGCACTGCGTCATAAACGCCACCTTCCCTGTATTGAAGATCAGAAAGCTGACGTTCAATCATTGCTGCTAACGGGCGTTGAAAGCCTTGAGCTTTCAGGTGCCCGCATAGAAACAGCGTAGTCGCTCCCAAGCGCCTGCCGGAGCGAAAAACAGAATCGATCAAAAAAATGAGTTTGATCCGGGATCAAAACAACTGTACAAAAACACAGTACATTTTGAATCAGCACTCTCGAGCCCGGAGAACACCATGGCCACTCTTGCGATGAAAATCACCCTGGAACGTATCGCCCTCTTCCAGTTCACCCCCGCCCACTGTGCCCAGGCCCGAGCGATGCTGGGCTGGAGTGTTGAAGAGCTGTCCGAGGAATCCGGGGTTTCCGTTGACGCCATTCAGCGCTTCGAGGCAGAACGCGAGGTGCTCGATGTCACCCGGCTGGCGTTGGCGTATCGGTTTGAGTCGCAAGGCCTGGTGTTCTTCCCGGGATTTGCACCGGGCAGAGGGATGAATGTGAGAGGGTCGACACCGGATCCGGTGGGGCGGGCGGATTATGCAATGGTTGAGTGAGGTGTCAGCAAATGAATGAAATCGATGGAAGCAACCGCTGCGTTCATGAGGCGCCGGGCTACCCCGAGGCGGGTGAGATGCGGGCCAAAGCCGAATACGTCATGAAGATTGGCCTGCTCCTCCAAAACGGTCGGCTGAGCAAGACTGAGGCCGCGCAAAGGCTCGGACTGTCGCAGGAAGAACTGGACGAATTACTGAGTGGAAAATTTCGCGATTTGACCGTGGCAAAAATCTCGGAATATCCAAATTTGGGCGAACGCAGATAGATGGGGGCTGCACACATCCTCTTTGTAGCAGCTGGCGAAGCCTGCGTTCGGCTGCGCAGCAGTCGTGAATCCGGCTGACGCGGTCTGCCTGACATACCGCAATCTCTGATTTTACGACTGCTGCGCAGCCGAACGCAGGCTTCGCCAGCTGCTACAGATTGCATTCGGCATCACTTACCGGCCGCTCCCACGGCAAGCGGCCCGGCAGCACAACATCAAGCGTTCTGAGGCGCCGCCTGATCGCTTTCACCTTCCACCTCAAACCACCACGCACTGCCCCGTTGCGGATACATCACGTTGAACGCTTCGCCCATCTGCGGCGTGGTGATCGACACGCTCCGCTCCCAGGCCAATGCCAAAATACGATCGAAGGGTTCGTACCAGGCGTGCATCGACAGGTCGAAGGTGCCGTTGTGGATCGGCAGCAACCAGCGCCCTTTAAGGTCGATGTGCGCTTGCAGGGTTTGCTCGGGCTGCATGTGAACATGCGGCCACTCGACGTTGTAGGCGCCGGTTTCCATGAGCGTGAGGTCGAACGGGCCGTACTGTTCGCCAATGCGTTTGAAGCCGTCGAAGTAGCCGCTGTCGCCACTGAAGAAGAGCCGCGTGTCACCGTCGATCATCACCCACGATGCCCAAAGGCTGCGGTTACCGTCGAACAGACCACGGCCGGAAAAGTGCTGCGAAGGGGTGGCGACGAATTGAAGGCCATCGACCTCGGTGCTCTGCCACCAATCCAGTTGGCGCACTTTGCTGGCATCGATGCCCCATTTGATCAGGGTGTCGCCCACACCCAGCGGGGTGAGGAAGTATTGCGTTTTGTCCGCCAGTTTGAGCACGGCCTGATAGTCGAGGTGGTCATAGTGGTCGTGAGACAGGATCACCGCTTCAATCGACGGCAGGTCTTCGAGGCTGATCGGTGGCTGATGGAAACGCTTCGGGCCGGCCCATTGCACTGGCGAGGCGCGCTCGGCGAAGACCGGGTCGGTGATCCAGAATTTATCTCGCAGTTTCAGCAGTACAGTGGAATGACCAAGGCGATAGACGCTGTGGTTGGGCGCAGCGATCAACGCTGCCTGGGTCAGGGTTTGCACCGGGACGGGAGCAGACGGACGGGTGTCGCGCGGTTTGTGGAAGATAAAGTCCCACAGAATGCGCAAGGTTTTGCGAACGCCTTGGCGCTTCACCGGTACATGATTTCGATATTGCCCTTGCGCCTGTCGTGAAGCTTCAGGCGTTGCGGCGTTATCCGCTGGAGAAGTTAAAGTGGCCATGACTGAATGACTCCAGGAAAACCGCAGATTCGCGATTTCCCCCCTTGGGGACGATAGATGGCCAAAGCACGCACGCATCAGCCGCAGATTCTATTTTTTACTGGGCAGGATTAACAAAACATTACACTGCACAGTGTAGTTTCAAGGTTGCATCAAAGCCGTTCGCAAGTAAACTGCCAAGTGTAGTTCTCCCCTTATTTTTGCCTAAGCGTATTTATGACAGCTCCACAACGCCTCACCGATCGTAAACGCGAAGCCATTATTCAGGCGGCGATTGCCGAATTCCGTGCCAACGGTTTCGACATCACCAGCATGGACAAGATCGCCGCCACCGCTGGCGTGTCGAAGCGCACCGTGTACAACCACTTCCCGAGCAAGGAAGAGTTGTTCGCCGAAATCCTCAATCAATTGTGGGCGCGGGTAACGGCCGAACAGGAAACCGCCTACCGCCCTGACCTGCCCCTGCGCGACCAGTTGCGCCTGATGTTGCAGGCGAAATTGCAGATGCTGGCCGATGACAATTTTCTCGACCTGGCACGAGTGGCGATCGCCGCCACCATCCATTCTCCCGAGCGCGCGCAGAACATGGTCACCCGAATGGGCGAGCGCGAAGAAGGCGTGACTGTATGGATTCGAGCTGCTCAGGCCGATGGCCGATTGAAACCGGTCGCACCTGAATTCGCCGCACAACAGGTCCAGGGATTGCTCAAGTCCTTTGCGTTCTGGCCGCAGATCTCCATGGGCCAGCCAGGCTTGTCGCCCGAGATGCAGCACACCGTTGTGGAGTCTGCCCTGGACATGTTTCTGGCCTGTTATCAGCTCTGAATCGGGTTGCAAAAAATGACAATGTCCGCCGCGTTATCGCTGACAGGTCGCTCTGAGTAGAAACACCGAAATGTGTTTCAGAATGAAACTGGCGCTGGAGCTATAGTGAGCCTCAGTCCCAGCGCCATGCAGAGAGCACCATGAGCACCCCGACCCGCGAAACCGAAACCGAAAAAACCGGCCCCGTCGATCACCTGCGCTTCCATCGCCCTCACGCTCATCTGGCACCTACTTTTGGTACCGACCGTTTTGCCCTGCGCGCCGAGGCCTTTGCACGATTCTTCGGCACGCCGACTTTTCTCGGCGCCCAGACCCTGATTGTGGTGGTCTGGATTTGCCTGAACTTGTCCGGCGTGACCGATTTCGATGTGTACCCGTTCATCCTGCTTAACCTGGCGTTCAGCCTGCAAGCGGCCTATGCCGCGCCGCTGATTCTGCTGGCCCAGACGCGCCAGGCGGCGCGGGACAAAGCCCACTCAGACGCCGATGCGCGACATCGTGAAGCCTTGGCCGTCGCCAACAGTGAACGTCAGGCCCAAGCCGCGCGACACACCGCGCAACTGTTGGAACTGCTGGAGCAAAACACCCGGCTTACCGAAATCACCAAAACCCTGACCGAGCGTATCGAAAGTCTGACGTCGGAAATGCATCAACACTTCGTAGGCAAAGAGCCACCGAAGGCGTGATCCGACTCAGGCAACTTCAGCGCGCCCCCCAATTCATCGAACAATGTCACCACCGAGCGCAACGCGCGGCAGTCCGGGCGTGTGAGCAACCACAGTGCCGTGTCGTAACCGTGCAAGGGCTCAGTCAACGGTTGCAGTCCATCACCGATCAAAAAGTCCGGCAACGCCGCGACACCCAGCCCGGCCCGCACTAACTCTGTCACTGACAACATGCTGTTACAGCGATAACCAGGCGTCACGCCAGGCAACTGCTGACGCCGCCATGCGACGGTGGGGTGATCGGGCAGGAAGTCGTCCGGGGCGATCCAGGTCAATGCAGCCAGGTCGTGGGAATCGACTGATTGCAGATAGGCCGCGCTGGCACAGACCCGGTAGGAAATATCCGCCAACCGCCGCCCCACCAAATGTTCGGGCGGTGTGCGGGTCAACCGCAAGGCGATGTCGGCGTCGCGACGGCTGAGGTTGGCGAAGTCGTTGGAGGTGCAGAGTTCAATGGTCAGCGCCGGGTAAGACGGCATGAACCGCGCCAGCGCCGGCAACAACAAACTTTGCAGGACCGAATCGGTGCAGGTCAGGCGCACCGTGCCGCTGATGATTTCACCGCCCTGCTCCACGCCAATACGCGCCGCCTCCAGCGCTTGTTCGGCGCGTTCAGCCTGCTCGGCCAAGGTCTGCGCCAGCGTGGTCGGCAGGTAACCGGCGCGGCTCTTCTCGAACAGTTGCTGACCCAACGCGGCTTCCAGTCGGCGGACGGCGCGAAACACCGTCGACACGTCGACCTTCAACAACGCCGACGCCCGGGCCAGAGAGCCGCCGCGCACCAGGGCGAGGATAAGGGACAGGTCCGGGTAGTCCAGTCGATAGTGCATCGGTGCATTGATCACTTGGGATAACGCCAATATTGATTGCGTGAACGCCAATTTATAGTGGGTGCCAGGAATCAACAAGCGTCGAGATCACTCATGGAAACCAGCGCCATCCGCATCGCCCTGATCGGCGATTACGACCCACAGGTCACCGCCCACCAAGCCATTCCCATCGCCCTCGGCATGGCTGCCGAACACTCAGGCCAAGACATACAGTTCCAATGGTTGGCCACCGACCGCATCAACGCCGCTACGCCGCTGAATGACTTCGATGGTTTCTGGTGCGTGCCCGCCAGCCCTTATCGCGACATGGACGGTGCATTGCGGGCGATCCGTTTTGCCCGCGAGCAGCAGCGACCTTTCCTCGGCACTTGCGGCGGTTTTCAGCACGCGGTGCTCGAATTCGCCCGCAACGTTCTGGGCTGGAGCGATGCCGAACACGGCGAGACCTCGCCCGACGCGACGCCGGCGTTACTCTCGCCGCTGACGTGTTCGCTGGTGGAAGCCGTCGACAGCATTCATTTGGTTGAAGGCTCGTTGATCGCCAAGGCGTACGAAAACGCTGAAATTCGCGAGGGATATCGCTGCCGTTATGGTGTGAATCCCGAGTTTGAACAGGAGCTACTGAAACAACAGTTGCACGCGGTGGGCCACGATTCGACGGGAGGGCTGCGCGCGGTGGAGCTAAAAGATCATCCGTTCTTTGTCGCAACGCTGTTCCAACCGGAACGCACCGCGCTTAAGGGTGTTCTGCCGCCATTGGTCCGGGCGCTGATCGAGGCCTGTGCGAGGCCACAATCATGAGCGCCCAAACGCCTGCAGCGCCTTACTACGCGGTGATTTTCACCTCACTGCGCACCGACGGCGATCACGGTTACGAACAGGCCGCCGAACGCATGGTACAACTGGCCCGGGAGCAACCCGGCTTCCTTGGCCTGGAATCGGCCCGAGGTGCGGATGGGCTTGGAATAACAGTGTCCTACTGGAATAGCGAAGCGGCGATCCTGGCCTGGAAACATCATCCCGAGCACAGTGCGATTCGCGAGCGCGGGCGTTCGACCTGGTATTCGGCGTGTCATACGCGGGTGTGCCGGGTTGAGCGGGCGTATCTGTTTGAGCAGTGATTGCTGTGGTGTTTTTAGCATCGCCTTCGCGAGCAAGCCCGCTCCCACAGGGGGATCTCCTGCGCGCACAAGATTTGTGCCCAACAGGGATCAAATGTGGGAGCGGGCTTGCTCGCGAAGAGGCCCTGACAGCCAGTACAAAACCCTCAACCCCGCACCAAACTCCTCACCGCCGTAATCTGCGGCACTTCCCGCCGATTCATATACACCCGCAACGGTTCAGTGATGTTGATCCGGTCGTCGATGTTCTGGTCCAACAGCAACTGGATCAGTTCGCGCTTGAGCGTCATGGTCTGCTCGGGGCCAGGAGCCCAGACGAATTCACTGGTGGGGATGATGCCGTCATCAGCCACGTCCATGCCGAACGAGTCTTCGCTAAAACGAACGATGTACTGGCCGGTCTTGCGATTGAGGCCGACGAAGCCTTTGAGTTGGTCGGCGGCCTGGCAAATGAGCTGGGAAGTGATGCGCATGATAAACCTCACAAAAGGTCGCAAAGGACCGGTGATCGATGGTTTACACGCTGGGCAAGCGAACGGGTTTCCCTCTGCCGGGGAAATTGCCGGAGCCAAGAGTACTGCAAAGAACCGCACAAATGCGCTGAAAAAACTCCTTTAAACACGTTTATGTCGGTCTGGCGATAGCGCAAGCGGCGCTCAGTTGTTAAAAGATACGTCTTTGAAAACCCATCGCAAAAGGACTTCGAGCATGCCTGTCAACTTCACCAAGAGCGCCTTGCTGCTGAGCCTGATGCTCGGCCTCGGCCAGGCACAGGCCACCACCGAGCCAAGCCCCACCGCACTGGCGACCCGTTTGGGCATTCCGCACCCGGCGGTGATCGCTCACCGTGGCGCGTCTTTCGATGCACCGGAATCCACCGCTGCGGCCTACAAACTGGCCCGTGATCTGGGTGCCGATTACCTGGAATTGGACCTGCAACGCAGCAAGGATGGCGTGCTGTTCGCCCTGCACGACAACAACCTGCAACGCACCACGGATGTCGCCACCAAGTTCCCTGAGCGCAAGGACAGCCTGGCCAACGAGTTCACTATTGCCGAACTCAAAACCCTGGATGCCGGCAGCTGGTTCAACCGCGCTTACCCGGATCGCGCGCGTCCGGGCTACGCAGGTCTGAAGATCCTGACCCTGGATGAAATCATCGACATCGCCCAGGGCAACCCGCTGCACAAGCCGGGCCTGTACATCGAAACCAAAGAGCCGAAGCAGTTTCCCGGTATCGAGCGCGACCTCAAGGAGAAACTCCAGGATCGCGGCTGGCTGAGCCCGGTCGGTTCGAAACTGGCGAAGAGCGAACTGGCGGTCGGCCAGGGCAAAGGCAAAGTGGTGCTGCAAACCTTCGAGAAGAGCAGCCTCGAACTGCTCGAGAAGGAAATGCCGCAAGTGCCGAAAATCCTGCTGTTGTGGGTGGGCGAAGGCAGCATCGAGCCGAAATCCAAAGTAACGTTCGCCGAATCCGGTGACAAGGATAAAGCGAGTTACTACGCCAAACAGGAGCCAAAAGACAAAGCCGAATTCCAGCAATGGGTCGAGTACGCCAAGGCCCAAGGCGCTATCGGTACCGGCCCTTCGGCCGCACTGACCAAGGGTGGCGATCAGAGCTACTCGGATCTGGTGAAACCGTGGATGAATCAGTACACCCACGATCAGGGCCTGTTGGTGCACGTCTACACCATCGACGATGCGGTGGATTATCAGAAAGTGGCGGATGCCGGGGTCGATGGCATCTTCACCAACCGCGCCAGCGAACTGCTGAAGTTCTATAAGCGTCCGGCGGCGGCGAGTGTTGCGCAGTTGTTGCAGAACAACGGTTACTGAGTGACGCAAAATACCGAGTGGACAGGCCACCTGTGGTTAGGGCGTGATTATGGTCTGATCCACGGAAAGCTGGGGCGCACTGCGCCCCATGCCCATTACGCCCATCAACTGATCCTGGCCCCTGATCGACCGGTCACCGTCAATCTCGACGGCGTGAACCAAACGGCCCATCGCCTGTTCATCCCCTCTCAAATCTGCCACTCCATTGTCGAGGCGCCGGATGTGGTGTTCACTGTGTATGCAGAGCCACTCATGTTCGACAACCAGGTGCTGAACAACGTCGTCTTCAAGGCCGCATTGTCCCTTGAAAGCCTCGACCACGCCGTTCGCCATTGTCCACGCCGATCCCTTGGCGATCCTCGGATCGAGCGCGCCTTGTCCACCCTCGACGGGTTGCTGACGACCAAGGTGCTGGCAAGCGCATTGGCTGCCGAGGCACACCTGTCCTTAAGTCAATTGCAACGGCTGTTCGCCAGTCACCTCGGCCTGCCTGTGCGCAGGCTGGTGCTATGGCGGCGACTGCGGCTGTCGATGGTGCTGATCCTGGCCGGCAGCGCCGTGACTGACGCCGCGCACGAGGCCGGGTTTGCCGATTCTGCGCACTTCTCCCGGAGTCTGAAAAAGCTCTTCGGCGTGACCGCTCGCCAAGCGTTGCAACACATCGATCTGCGTTTACTGGCTTGATTCAGCGCCGCAACGGCTCAGGTACCGCGGGTTCTTTGCTCAACGACACCGGCCCGAACGGGTCCAGCAGTTGCGCTACGTAGTCCCGAGGGAAGTCTGGTCGGCTGCCGATGCCCAGGTCGCCCTGACGGATTTCATAATCCGCCGTGTAGAACCCGGTCCCCAGAAGCCAGTCCCACAGGTTGAAGAACAAGGCGAAATTCACGTCGCCGGCCCGTCCATATTTCATGTGATGAAAGCGATGCACCGGCGCCCAGGCGAATATCCAGCGCAAGTACCCCAGCTGCATATCGACATTGGAATGTTGCAGCAGCAACTGGATGGCGATGGCAAATGCCAGCAGTGCCGCCACGTCCAGCGGGATGCCCAGCAGCAACAACGGCAACAGCCCCGCAGAGGCTTCCAGCAGTTGATGCAACGGATGTTTCATCAAGCCATTGAAGCCGTATAGCCGTTGAACGCTGTGATGCACCGCATGCAGACGCCACAACCACTGCACGCGGTGGCTGGCGTAATGCATCAGGCTGAGACCGGCGTCGGCGATGAAAATCGCCAGCGCCAGTTGCAACCACAGCGGCCACCCCCTTGGCCATGCCCCATCGAACGACAGCAGCGCCACCAGGCCCGGTAACGCCAGCAAACCGAGAGCATTCAACGCCTCGTTGACCAACCCGTGAACGATGTCACGAGCGCGATCACCGACCGAGCGATTCCAGCACACCTCATAGGGTAAAGCCCATTCGGCCAGGAACGACAGGGCCAGGGCTGCGAGAAACAGCGGCAACAGCCACCCCTCTCTTAACCCGGCAACTCCCGTTAGCCAAAGGCTGGCCCCAATAAATCCGCCCCAGAACGCTGGGGCATAGATCCGCGCAAAGATGTATTTCATCACCACCTCCATTGATCGAGGTCGCAGCATGAAAGATTGTCGGGATGACGGAATTGAACAAACGGCGCAATCGAAGCCCGAAACGTTTTTTAAGGGTGAATTAAGTTGCGCGAGCTAACCTGATCCCACTTAAACAGTTCACCCAAGGAAAGAACTTCATGAAAACTTTAACTGCCCTGTTCACCGCTGCTGCCCTGACCCTCACCGCTGGCCTGGCCCAGGCTGACGTTCGCGTCGACCAGATCCCCGAGTTGGTCAAGAGTGGCAAGATCAAACCCCTGGAAGAACTGAACCAGGCTGCCTTGAAGTTGCACCCGGGTGCCACGATTACCGACACCGACCTGGATAACCACTTCAACGGTTACGAATATGAAGTTGAACTGCGCTTGGCTGACGGCACCGAGTGGGACGTGGACTTCGATGCCACTACCGGCAAGGTTCTGAGCAACAAACAAGACACGTGATTCAACTGCAAAAAAGCCGCACGACTTTCGGGTCGTGCGGCTTTTTTGCGTTCGGCGCCAGGCCGTTCGCTGAAGCGACGAACGAAGCCGCGACAATTCGCGCAAGCCCGCTAGAATCCCTCAAAACCATTTGGCATGTTGAAGTAGAGAACCAAGGATATGGGGCAAACAGCGGCAGCAGACATCGCCACAATCGGCCGGATCAGCGCGGTGCCGGCAATTCTTCAGGTGATCAGTGAGTTGACCGGTTTGCGGTTCGCCGCGGTGGCCCGTGTTACCGAAGACTCCTGGACTGCCTGCGCGGTGCTTGATCGACTGGATTTCGGTTTGAAGGTGGGCGATGAGTTGGACCTGGTTTCCACCCTGTGCCACGAAATCCGCCAGGGCCACTCGGTGGTCATCGACAAGGCCAGTGAAGACCCGCTCTACCGCGATAACCCCACGCCCCGCACCTATCAATTCGAAAGCTACATTGCCGTGCCGATTTTGCGCACCGACGGGCGCTTTTTCGGCACCATTTGCGCCCTTGATCCCAACCCTGCGCCGCTCAAGTCCAGCACGATCCTGAGTACCATGGAATCGTTCGCCCGAATGCTCGCGCTGCAAATAGAAGCAGAAGAAACCCTGCAACAGACCGAAGCGGCGCAGGTCAAGGAACGCCAAACCGCCGAACTGCGCGAACAATTCATCGCCGTGCTTGGTCATGATCTGCGTAACCCCTTGTTCGCCATCAGCGCCGGTGCCGAAATGCTCCTGCGTAAACTTTCCGACCCCGCGAATGAGCAGCGCGCCCGACACATCCTCACCAGCGCCCGACGGGCAACCAAACTGGTGGACGATGTGCTGGACTTTGCCCGGGGGTCATTGGGCCGAGGCATCCCGGTGAACATCGAGCCATGCCCAGACCTGGGAGATGCGTTGCGGCACGTGATTTCCGAGATCCAGAGCATTCACCCTAAACGCATCATTCAGTCGTCGATTGGCGACCTGAGCAATATCCATTGCGATCGCGAACGGGTGGCGCAATTGCTATCCAATCTGGTGGCGAACGCCGTTGTCCACGGAACTCCCGATAACCCGGTCGAGGTCAGTGCGCAGGTCGACGATGGACACTTTGTGTTGAGCGTTAAGAACCAGGGGCTGATTGCCGAAGATGCGCTGCCGCATCTGTTCCTGCCCTACTCGAAACCAGCCGGCGGCACACCGCAGGTCGGCCTCGGGTTGGGGTTGTACATTGCCAGTCAGATTGCGCAGTCCCATGGCGGGAAACTGGAGGTGCAATCGACCGAGCAACAGGGCACGACGTTCACCTTCAGCTTGCCCTCACGGGCTTAAGCAAATCCGTGATCGACGGGCACGGCACGAACTTGAGAGTGACTGTGTACCGACTCGGTGACCGAACCGATACACAGCCCATTTCACTAGGCGCTCAACCGCGCTGTCACTTCATTCAATTGCCCCGACAAGCCATGCAGATTGTGGCTGGCCGCTTCGGTGCGCTGCACGTTGTCCAGGTTGGTACTGGCGATGCTGGTGATTTCGGTGAGGTTGCGCGAAATGTCTTCGGCCACTGAAGTCTGTTCTTCAGCGGCGGTGGCGATCTGGCGGTTCATGTCGCGAATGGCTTCCACGGCATGGGTGATGCGCTCGAGCATGGCGCCGGCCTGGGTCACTTGCTCGACGCTTTCTTCGCTGCGCGACTGACCGCTTTCGATCGCCTGGGCCGCGTCCACTGCGCCGGTTTGCACGGTTTGAATGATCTGGTTGATCTCGATGATCGACGCCGCCGTGCGCTGGGCCAGGCTGCGTACTTCATCGGCGACCACCGCAAAACCACGCCCGGCTTCACCGGCACGGGCCGCTTCGATGGCGGCGTTGAGCGCCAGCAGGTTGGTCTGTTCGGCGATGCCGCGAATCACTTCCAGCACTTTACCGATGCGCCCGCTGTCGGCTTCCAGACGACGGATGACCGTGGCGGTGTTGGCGATTTCGCCGCGCATTTGGGTGATGGTGTGGATGGTGCCCTGCATGACTTTTTCGCCCTGCTGGGCGGACTGGTCGGCGTCATCGGCCGCACGTGCCGCGTCGGCTGCGTGACGCGCGACTTCTTGCGCGGTGGCGGACATTTCATTCATCGCCGTGGCCACCTGATCGGTGCGGTTGAATTGCTCGTTGGTGCCACTGGCCATGAGGCCGGCAATCGAGTTCAACTCGCCGCTGGCGCTGTCCAGATCCGTCGCACTGCGCTGCAAACGGCTGAAGGTTTCGGCGAGGAAATCGCGCAAGGTGTTGGCGGCTTTGGCCAGGTTGCCCAACTCGTCCTGACGGGTGCTGGCCACGCGCTCGGCGAAGCGCCCTTGGCTGAGCTGCGCCACGTAGTCGATCAGTTTGCGGATCGGCTCCACCAGGTTGCGGTTGACCAGCCACAGGCTCAACAGGCCAATCAGCAGGCCCGACACCAGCATCACGATGATCCCCAACCACACCGTCTGATCGGCGCTGGCGCTGATCAGCTTCGATTGCTCGGTTCCCTGCTTGCGCAACTCACTGACCAACTCGCTCATCTGCTCACTGGCTGCACGGTCCACGCCCTTGACCGCGTTGTCGCCGGCTGTTGGGTCGGCACCGGCCGCCACGTAGGCATCACGGCCCTTCTGATAGGCCGCACCTAATACACGATGCTCTTCACGCAGGCGTTCGATGCGGGTCTTGAGTTGCGGCTCGATGCCTTTCTGCCCGGCCAGTTCACCGAGGATATCCTGCACGTCGCGCTGGCGGTCCTCGAACTGCTTCCAGTATTTGTCCAGGTTCGCAGGTTCCTTGCCACGCAGCAGAACGTTCTTCCACTCCTGAACCTGCACCTTGAATTGCAGGTTGGCTTCATCGATCAATTGCGAGGTGTGCAACGGACCTTCAATCAGGTTCGCGTAGTTCTGAACGCCATTGGACAGGAAGTGAAAGCAGGACAAGGCGATCAGCAACATCGCCAACAGGCTGCCGCTCAACAGGGCGAGGATTTGCGCTCTCAGGGATTTTTGCAAAAACATCGAGTGATATCTCATGACAGGGAAAAGGCACGCCCAAGGGGTATGCAAGATGTCTGGACATCCCTGTCAGCGACACTGGTTCACCACCAGAATCGGAAGATCAACATCAGCCTCATCGGCGCGCCAGAGGCTTTCTTGAGCGCTCTCCGACGACCGGTAGAAGGTAGATTTGCGGCGCTGTCCAACCGTCACAAAACCTTCAAGTTGCGTTGCGATGATGAGGCTCAAGTGAACCTGTGAAACCCGCGACAGGCGCTTCCTCGCAGCGAGACCTCATGAACCACAGCATCGACCAGCGCCATCGCGATTCCGACCTGTTCGGCCTGCTTTACGGTTTCAGTTTTCGCCCTGGTGAGCGTGGCCGGGAGATCGACTCGGCCAAGGCGCTGCACTGCCTGCAACAACCGGACGACAGTGATGAATTCCTCTGGCTGCACCTGAATCTGGCCCATGCCGCCTGCGAGCGCTGGATGAAAAGTCATCTGGCATTGCCCGATGAATTTTTCGAAGCACTCCACGAAGGTTCTCGCTCGACGCGCATCGAGCATGTCGATTCGGCGTTGCTGGCGGTGGTCAACGACGTGGTGTTCAACCTCAGCAGCATGGTCTCCTCGGATGTCTCGACGCTGTGGGTCTGCGCTCGCAGTCGGCTGATCGTCAGCGCACGCCTGCAACCGCTGCACTCGGTGGACAAGCTGCGTTCTTCGGTGAAGGCCGGTGAATGCTTTCGCTCACCGCTGGAGCTGCTGGTGCATTTGTTGCGCGATCAGGGCGAAGTGCTAACGCAGATCGTGCGCAAAACCAGCCTCAGCGTCGATCAGATCGAAGATGAGCTGCTGTCTTCGCGCCTGTCCACCAACCGCGCTGAACTGGGCGCCAACCGCCGGGTGCTGGTGCGCCTGCAACGGTTGCTGGCGCTGGAACCAGGGTCGTTGCTGCGCCTGCTCAATCGCCCGCCGCAATGGTTGCAGAAGGAGGACGTCAAGGAGCTGCGCAAGTCCACCGAGGAGTTTGCGCTGATCATCAACGACCTCACGGCCCTCGGTGAACGGATCAAGCTGTTGCAAGAAGAGATCGCCGCCAACCTCAACGAACAGAGCAACCGCACCCTGTTCACCCTGACCGTGGTCACGGTGCTGGCGCTGCCGATCAACATCATCGCCGGCTTCTTCGGCATGAACGTCGGCGGCGTGCCGCTTTCCGGTGATCCGGAGGGGTTCTGGATTCTGGTGGCACTGGTCGCGACGTTTACCCTGATTGCCGGGCGCTGGGCGTTTCGCAAGCGGCAGGATTATTGATCACTGCCATGACCACCACCGCCCCTGTAGGAGCGAGGCTTGCCCGCGAAGAATGCGCTGCGGTCTACCCGAACGACCGCGTTATCGTTCTTCGCGGGCAAGCCTCGCTCCTACAAAGGCGGGTCAGGTTGTGGATTGGATGACTTGACCCAGCCAGTCCATGAACGCTCTGACCCGCAACGGTAAATGCCGTTGTCGGGCATAGAGCAGCGAGACTTCCATGGACGGTGCATTGAACTGCGGTAGCACCGCCATCAGTTCGCCGCTTTGCAAATAGGGCCGCATACCCATCATTGGCGCCTGGATCAAGCCGAAACCTCCCAGGCACGCCGACTCATAACCGTCGGTGTTGTTCACCGTGATGCTGCCCGCCATCGGCAGGCGATGCAGCTTGCCCTCCTCTTCGTACAGAAAACCTTCCGACCGCGCGCCCAATACACCAACGTAATGGACCAGCCGATGCTGTGCCAGGTCTTCGAGTCGTTCGGGCACGCCATAGCGCTGCAAATAGGCGGGGCTGGCGCAGTTGACCATGGCGAAGTCGCACAAGTGGCGCGCGACTACCGATTGATCCGGTTGCGCACCGACCCGCACCACACAGTCAAACCCTTCGCTGAGTAAATCGACCCGGCGATCGGTGCTGCTGATTTCGAGCTCCAGATGGGGGTGCTGCGCCATGAATTCGGGCAGACGCGGCATGACCACCCGACGGGCGAGGATGTTGGGCATGTCGATACGAATCCGCCCGACGAGCGAGGCCTCGTCCTGGCGAAACAGCCCTTCGATTTCGTCCATGTGCGAGAGCAAATCCTTGCTGCGCTCGTACAACACCAGACCGTCCTGCGTCGCCTGAACCTTGCGCGTGGTGCGCTGCAGCAGACGCGTGCCCAGTAGCGTTTCCAGGGCCTGGACGTGCTCGGACACCGTGGACCTGGGCAAGCCCAGGCTTTCACCCGCCAGGGTAAAACTCGACATTTCGCTGACGCGAACGAAGGTGCGCAGCAGTTCCAGTTTGTTCATGGGCCGACCTTCTATTGTTCGGATTAACCGACCAGTGATTCCGATTCCAGCCTGTTTATCACCATGAGGCGGATAAATAAACTTTCTCCACATCATCACTCACTGCTCTGAGGACATCCCATGAACCGTAAAATCGCATTGATCACCGGCGCCAGCCGCGGTCTTGGCAAAAGCACCGCCCTGCATCTGGCAGCGCAAGGCATCGACATCATCGGCACCTACAACAGCCAGGCTGGCGATGCGCAGGCACTGGTCGCGGAGATAGAAAAACTTGGTGGCCGCGCCGCCATGCTGCAACTCGACGTCGGCCAGAGTGAACACTTCGCCGATTTCAGCACCCGGGTTGGAGAGGTGTTGCGCGAACACTTCGACCGCCAGCATTTCGATTTCCTGATCAACAACGCAGGCGTCGGCATTCACGCGAACTTCGTCGACACCACGGTGGCGCAGTTCGACTTGTTGATGAACGTCCATTTGAAGGGACCGTTTTTCCTCACTCAAAGCCTGCTGCCGTTGATGGCTGACGGTGGGCGCATCATCAATATTTCCAGCGGCCTGACCCGCTTCAGCCTGCCGGGTTATGGCGCCTACGCGGCGATGAAGGGCGCGATGGAAGTGCTGACGCGCTACCAGGCCAAGGAACTCGGTGCGCGCAATATTGCGGTGAATACGCTGGCACCGGGCGCCATCGAAACCGATTTCGGCGGTGGGACAGTGCGCGATAATAACGACGTGAACAGCTACGTCGCCGGCAATACAGCGTTGGGTCGTGTAGGTAAACCTGACGATATCGGGGGCGCGATTGCGTTGCTGTTGGCGCCGGGTGGCCAGTGGATCAACGGGCAGCGCGTCGAGGCTTCGGGGGGGATGTTTCTGTAAGCAAAGATCAAAAGATCGCAGCCCCAGGCTGCGATCTTTGCTTTTACCCTTCCAAAGCCCTGCGCACCATCAACCGCTCACGCACCACGTCGTAGCCCCAGTGATAGACGTAGGTGTATGGCAGGAAAAACAGCAGCACACCGATATCCAGCAGGAACGCCTGCCACAGGCTGACCTTCAGCCACCAGGCAATCAACGGCACGCCGAACGCGACCAGGCCGCCTTCGAACAACAGCGCATGGACCACACGCACCCAAGCGTTATGCACAATCGCAAAGCGTTTGAGCAACCGGTCGAACAGGCCGTTGAAGACCACGTTCCAGGCCAGCGCAAGGGCTGCAATGGCCATGGTGACCGCGCCCATTTCCAGCATGGGCTTGTCCATGATCCAGGCCAGCAGCGGAGTACAGATCAATATCGCCAGCAGTTCGAAACCGATGGCTTGGAAAATTCGTTCAGTGATGGATTTGTTGGCGTTCATGGCCAGGCTCCCTGAGTGACTATGGTTGCCATGATCCGTGATCACACCGATACTTCATAACCAATAACCATCGATCAAGGCGATAGTTAATGGCTTCCCACGAAGTGCTGCTGGCGTTTGTCCAGGCGGCGACTCAAGGCTCGTTTTCTGCTGCGGCGCGCAAGCTCGGCCGCAGTCAGTCGACCATCAGCGCCGCCGTGGCCAGCCTGGAAATCGACCTGAACCTTACCCTGTTCGACCGCAGCAGCCGCAAGCCGAGCCTCACCCCAGCCGGGCACGTCATGTTGCAGCGGGCCGAAGAGATTCTGGCCGCCACCAGCCGTCTGGAAATGACCGCCAGCCAACTGTCCCAAGGCGTCGAGCCGAAGCTGACCGTGGCGATTTCCGACACTTACCAGTCCGACCGTTTTGAAGCGGCGCTCAGTGCTTTTGAGCAGCGCTATCCAGACCTGGAATTGGAATGCCTGATCGCCGAATGCGATGACCTGGTGGCACTGGTGCAACGCGGCCGAGCGCATGTTGCCTTCGCCGAGATGCAGGACAGTTACCCACCAGACCTGGTCAGTTCGACGGTGGACGAGCGCACGGAAATCGCCCTGTTCGTGTCCCACGCTCACCCGTTGGCGAAACTGAACGACATCGATCAGGACGTGCTGCAACAGCACCGCGAGCTGCGTCTGGCGACGATCGTCAATCCGTATGAAAACCGGGCGAAGGGGCGTGTCTGGTCGGCACCGAGTTACCTGATGTTGCTGGAAATGGCCCAGGGCGGGTTCGGCTGGGCACCGTTGCCTCGGTGGTTGGTGGGGCGGTTCGGGGCCGGGTCATTGATGGAACTGAATGTGCGCGGCTGGCCGAAAGCGGTGTACGTCGATGCCCTGTGGTCACGCCTGCATCCGCCGGGGCCGGCGGGGAGTTGGTTGCTTGGCAAGATGTTGGAGTGAAGGTCTTGCGGGCCCCTTCGCGGGCAAGCCTCGCTCCTACAGATTCGGGTCGAATCGCAGAGGTGTGATCAACTCAATCCTGTAGGAGCGAGGCTTGCCCGCGAAGGGGCCAGCAAGATCACATCACTCCAACGCCCGCAGCCGCCCCTCAATAAACCGTCGCTCCGGCACTTGCTGCGTCAATTCCAGCGACCGCTCATAAGCCGCTCGCGCCTCTTCCACCCTCCCCAACTGCCGGTAAAACTCGGCCCGCGCCGAATGCGCCAGGTGGTAATCCAGCAATTCGCCCCGCGCCAGAATCCCTTCGATCAGCATCAACCCCGCCAATGGCCCATCGCGCTTGGCCAGCGCCGCCGCGCGGTTGAGTTCGATCACCGGTGACGGCACGGCCCGCAGCAGCACGTCATACAGACCGACAATCTGCGGCCAGTCTGTCTGCGCGGCCGTGAGCGCTTCGGCATGTACCGCCGCAATCGCCGCTTGCAGACAATAAGGCCCGAAGCGCCGCGTTGTCAGCGCCCGTTCCACCAATGCACAGCCTTCGGCAATCAGCTCGGCGTCCCACAACGAGCGATCCTGTTCATCCAGCACAATCAGTTCACCGCTCGATGAGGTCCTGGCCGGGCGTCGGGACTCATGCAACAGCATCAGCGCCAGCAGCCCCATCACCTCCGGTTCGGGGAGCAATTCCATCAACAACCGACCGAGACGAATCGCTTCACGCGTCAGGTCTTCGCGGGTCAATTCGTTGCCGATAGACGCCGAGTAGCCTTCGTTGAACACCAGGTAAATCACCCGCAGTACGCTGTCGAGACGCTCGGGCAGTTCCGTCAGGGTGGGCACCTGATAAGGGATTTTCGCGTCACGAATCTTCGCCTTGGCCCGCACGATGCGTTGGGCGATGGTGGCCGGCGCCGAGAGAAAGGCCCGGGCGATTTCTTCGGTGGTCAGGTCACAGACTTCGCGCAGGGTCAACGGCACTTGAGCGTCCGCCGCCAGTGCCGGGTGACAACAGGTGAAGATCAGCCGCAGGCGATCGTCTTCCACATCTTCATCACTCCAGTCAGCCTGCTCCAGCGCTTCCAGTTGAGCGATCAACATCGGCCGGGACGCATTAAAACGCGCACGCCGGCGCAACACATCGATGGCCTTGAAGCGCCCGGTGGACACCAGCCAGGTGCGCGGATTGTCCGGCACACCGTCACGCTGCCAGCGCTCGACCGCGACGAAGAACGCCTCGTGCAGCGCTTCTTCGGCGAGGTCGAAATCTCCGAGCAGACGGATCAAAGTCGCCAGAATCCGCCGCGAATCTTCGCGGTAGACCTGCTCGACTCGCGCCTGTACCGACTCGCCAGGCATCAGTACGGCATACCTTCGACGGGCATTCGTTGCAGGGGTGGCAGACGCATGAAAGAACTCCTGTTGTGCTGGTTATTCAGGGATTGAGCTGGCGAACGGGCCGCACCTCGACACAGCCGACCCGGGCCGCCGGGATGTTGCCGGCGACCTGGAGGGCTTCATTGAGGTCCTTGGCATCGATCAAATAGAAGCCAGCCAATTGCTCCTTGGTTTCAGCGAACGGGCCATCGGTGATCGACATCTTGCCGTTGCGCATGCGCACGGTGGTCGCGGTCTGCACCGACTCCAGCGCTTCGGCGGCGAGCATCCGCCCACTGCCCTGGATCGACTCGGCGTAGGCCATGCACTCAGCGTCATTGGGGCTTTCGGGCAGCGAGTGCAACTCGTGCTCGTTGCTGTAGACCAGGCATAAATACTTCATGGGGGCTCTCCATTTCTTGGGGACTGTGCCCTGATCGAACGGATCAACTATGGCTGCAGATGGGCGCTTTGGCGCTGCTTTCCGATAAACAGCCCGGCGAATCGGACCGACTATCAAGGTTCCAGATTGAACAGCACCGCGCCGCTCGTCATGTCGAACGGTGCCGACCAGTGTTCGTGAACGATCTGCCATAGCCCCGCTTCCTGGCGGTAGCACGCGGTGACGCGCATCCAGCAGGCCTGGGTTTCACCCTTTTCATTGGTGCCGCCGCAATGCGCCAGCCAGTGCGCGAAAGCGATCTCCTGCGACGGCACAATGTCGATCTCGTGGAACTCGAAAATATGCGGGCCAGGGCACATCTCCATGCATTCCTGCCAATGCGCACGGTAGGCCGCCTTGCCCTTGAATTGCAGGGCTTTGACCGCGTCGAAGGAGACGATGTCGTCGGCGTACAGGTCCATGACCTTTTCCACGTCCTTGGCGATGACCGCCTGACGATAGTTCTCGATCAGGTTATGAATTTGTGTCCGAGCATTCATGATGGTTCTCCGTGGTTTTTTTGTTGAAGACACCCTTAGTCGTCTGGCGAACAGCCAAATCGACAACCGAAATAAAAATAATCCATGGGAGCAAATTCGCTAGAATCCGAGGCTCATTTCCGTTGGAAAAAGGACACTCCAGTGACAGCCCGACTCGTGCCTTACGAAAGCCTGAACGCCCTGCAGCGTGAACAGGTCGAGGCGATCGAAATCCACGCCGAACAAATCAAATTCTCCGGCGACATTCATGGTGCGTTGCATACTTTGCTGTCCAAGCCTGGCCCTGGCGTCAAAGGCTTCGCGCTGCTGGTGGAGGATGTTCCGGTAGCCTTCCTGCTGCTCAAGCGCCCGCCGGTGCTGCCGGCCTGGGCCGACGAACACAGCGCTACCTTGCACGCCCTGCAAGTCGATCGCCGCGCCCAGGGCAAAGGCTATGGCAAAGCCTGCCTGCAAGCCCTGCCCGAGGTTGCGCGCCAGGCCTGGCCGGAAATCAAAGGGCTGGAGTTGTCGGTGGATGCAGACAATGAGTCGGCCATCGCGCTGTATGCCAAATATGGCTTTGTCGACAGCGGCGAAGCGTACAAAGGCCGGATCGGTTATGAACGGCGGATGGGGCTGATTTTCTGATTCGTAGAGGGATGAACGATGTTGAATTCAATCGAAGCGCTGGAAGCGATCTACGGCCTGCCCCATGACCGCGCGGTGCGTAAGCAGATCCCGTTTCTGAACGAGGACTATCAGGCGATGGTCCGCGCCTCGCCACTGGTGATAATCAGCTCGGTCGGCCCCGACGGCATGGACGGTTCGCCGCGTGGCGATACGCCGGGTTTCGTGCGGATTATCGATGAGCGCATGCTGGCGATTCCGGATCGACCGGGCAACAACCGCATCGACACGCTGCGCAATGTCGTGCTCGATTCGCGGGTATCGCTGCTGTTCATCATCCCGGGGATCGGCGAGACACTGCGGGTCAACGGCACAGCGCAGATCAGCGCCGAGCGCGAGTTGCTGGAGAGTTTTGCAGTCAATGGCAAACCGGCGCGCACGGTGATGCTGGTGACGGTGCAAGCGGCGTATTTCCACTGCTCGAAAGCGATTGTGCGTTCGGATCTGTGGAACCCGCACAAACACCTCGAACGCTCTGCGCTGCCGACCGCCGGGGCGTTTCACAAGCGCCTGAACGATGGACAGTTCGATGCCGAAGCGTATGACCGGGAAGCACCGGCGAGAGTGCGGGACAGTCTCTACTGATCACCTGACACCACCATTCAATGTGGGAGCGGGCT
This sequence comes from Pseudomonas sp. NPDC086112, assembly GCF_044746425.1. Classification (NCBI taxonomy): domain Bacteria; kingdom Pseudomonadati; phylum Pseudomonadota; class Gammaproteobacteria; order Pseudomonadales; family Pseudomonadaceae; genus Pseudomonas; species Pseudomonas sp. NPDC086112. Next base: position 34,564 of record NZ_JBIVCD010000022.1, read on the forward strand.
TGCTCGCGAAAGGGCCATCACATTCAACATCAATGTTGGTGACAGACCGCCTTCGCGAGCAAGCCCGCTCCCACATTAGACCTGCGATAACCGCCACAACCCTTTAGACACAGGCTCCGGCGGTTTTTATGGTCACTGGAATTTCGTTAAAACCCTGCTGTACTCAGCCAAGGTACTGGAGATGGTTCTGTAGTCCATCTGCTGGATGCACAACGACAGTGTTATCTCGACAGGGAAACTCGCTATGTCTTTGTTCAAACGTTCGGCTACAGAATTAGTAGGTACGTTCTGGCTGGTGTTGGGGGGTTGCGGCAGTGCGGTCCTGGCGGCGGCGTTTCCAGACGTGGGGATCGGTTTGCTGGGGGTGTCCCTGGCATTCGGTTTGACGGTGCTGACGATGGCCTTCGCTATTGGCCACATTTCGGGCTGTCATCTCAACCCTGCGGTTTCGGTCGGGCTGGTGGTCGGCGGACGATTCCCTGCCAAAGAACTGCCCGCCTACATCATCGCCCAAGTGATTGGCGGGATCATCGCAGCGGCTCTGCTGTACTTCATCGCCAGCGGCAAACCTGGCTTCGAACTGGCCAGCGGCCTTGCATCCAATGGCTACGGCGAACACTCGCCCGGCGGCTACTCGATGGCGGCGGGGTTTGTCAGTGAACTGGTGATGACCGCCATGTTCATCCTGATCATTCTCGGCGCCACCGATAAACGCGCCCCGGCCGGGCTGGCGCCCATCGCCATCGGCCTGGCGCTGACCCTGATCCACCTGATCTCGATTCCGGTCACCAACACCTCGGTAAACCCGGCCCGCAGTACGGGCCCGGCGCTGATTGTCGGCGGTTGGGCGATTCAACAACTGTGGCTGTTCTGGCTGGCGCCGATTCTGGGTGCCGTCATCGGCGGTGTGATGTATCGCTGGCTGGGTAAAGAAGACAGCTGACAAGGGGCATAACGCGAAGATCAGCCTTGCCGGTAAGGCAAGGCAGTCTTCGCCTCTTCCGCATACCCCATGACCCCGACCCGCTCACGCTCAAGGAAGTCTTTCACCGCCGCCTTCAAGCCTGGGTGTCGCAGGTAATGCCAGGAATGGGTGATCACCGGTTCAAAGCCACGAATCAACTTGTGCTCGCCCTGAGCGCCAGCGTCAAAACGCTGAAAGCCGTTGGCAATCGCGTAATCCATGCCTTGATAGAAACAAGTCTCGAAATGCAGACGATCGAACTCCGCGAGGCAGCCCCAGTAACGACCGTAAAAGCTGTCGCCCCCGACCAGACTGAAGGCCATGGCCACCGGTCGTGAGCCCTGTTTAGCCAGCACCACACGAATCGATTCCGGCATGCGCTCGGCCAATAGACTGAAAAATTCCCGGGTCAGATACGGCGTTTGCCGACGCACCGCGTAGGTATTGGCGTAGCAGGCATACACAAAGTCCCACTGTGCCTGATCCAGTTGCCGTCCTTCCAGCCATTCGAAGTCGATACCCTGCCCCGCCACTTGCTCACGCTCCTTGCGCATTTGCTTGCGCTTGCGCGAACTGAGGGCGTCGAGGAAGTCCTGAAAATCCCGATAACCACGATTCTGCCAGTGGTACTGACAGCCAATGCGCTGCAACCAGCCTGGCTGTTCGGCCAATGCCGCGTCGGTGAATGGATCGGTGAAGTTGATATGGGCGCTGGAGAGCCCTTCGATCTCAAGGTAACCCGGCAGGCTCTGCAGGAGTTCGAAACCGTCCTCAATCGTCGCCGCCAGCAATCGCGGCCCGCTGACCGGGCTGAACGGCACCGCCGTCAACAGTTTGGGGTAGTAGTCGATGCCGGCACGCTCACAGGCTTCGGCCCATGCATGGTCGAACACGTACTCGCCGTAGGAATGCCATTTGCGGTAACTGGGCAGCGCGGCGATCAGACGATCGCCTTCGACATGCAGCAAATGCTCGGGCTGCCAGCCGGAATGCGGGCCGAGGCTGGCGCTGTCTTCCAACGCACTCAGAAAGGCATGGCGCAGAAACGGCTGAGTTTCCGGTACCAGCGCGTCCCAGGTGTGTGGCGCGATTTCGGACAGACTTTCCAGACGTTGCAGCGGCATTAGTATCCCCGACCATCATTTTCTACAGATGGGACGAGTATCGCTTATCTGATTGCCTAACCCGAAACAAAAAAACCCCGCCAAGGCGGGGTTAAAACGAGAGGAGCTTTAACGGATGAAGAAAGAGCTCTTACAGCGTTTACTGCAATTTAGAACACGTATTGAGCGCGGACCACGAAGCCGTCACCGCTGTCATCACCGGTGCGACGGGCAGGCGTCGTGCCGCTGGCTGCCGTGGCATTGGTCACGTTGTCCGTCTTGGCCTTGAGGTAGGCGCCAGTGATTTTCACCGCTTCGTTGGCGTACCAGTTGACGCCCAGGGTATGCACTTGGGCTTCGGCATCGCCGACATCGCGGGTCAGGCTGGCAGTGGTGATGTTGTCGTCTTCGACGGTCAGGCTGTCGTAACGATAGAACAGCTCCCAGGCGCCGATGGATTTGTTGGCTGGCTTGATCGCGTCGAACTTGCCAACTTTATAGCCACGGGCTTCGCCGGTGAGGGTGTAGGCACCCTGAACGTAGAAACCGTGACCTTTGATGTCTTCAAGGTTGCTGGCATCGGCCTTGGTTTTGCGGGCGATGTATTCACCCTGGATCGAGGCCGGGCCCATGGCGAATGCGGCTTCCAGGCCGTAAGCGTCATCACGGTCATAGGAGCCGGCAGCCGAAGTGGAACTGCCGCCCAGCACCGGACGGTTGCCGTTGGTACCGGCATCGTTGCCGCCGAGGGTTTCAACGCCACGCATGCCCATGCGGGTGCGATAACGCGAATCGAAGGCCGTGTCGGAGACATCACGGGACGCCACGTTCACGCCGAAGTGCAGCACGTTGCCGGCGTCATGCATCGGCGCGAATACAAAGCGGCCGTTGACCTGTTTAACGCTGTTGCCATCGGTATCGTCGGTGTCTTTGCTGAACACGCCGGCGGAAGCGTAGAACGAATCAGCGAAGGTGCTGGAGGCTTGCAGGCCCAGACCATTCTGGTGGCTGTTCGCCCAATCGACCATGTCGTACGCCATGTTGCGTTCTGGCGCAGTGACCCACTTGGAGCTGGTGGCTTTTTCCAGGCCGAAATCCGGGTCGAAACGACCGACTTTGATCGAGACCGGTTTGAAGCCGTTGTAGGCCAACGACGCTTCGTCGAAGTAACCGTTATCGGAATCACCGCTGTTGTGGGAGAAGTCGTAGTTGATGGTGTAAGCCCAATCTGTGTACAGCACACCGGACAGTTCCAGGAAGCCACGACGGATGTAGGCCGCGTCAGCGGTATCGCCGTTTTTGGTGTAGACACCATCGAACTGGCTGTAGTCAGCCTGCAAGCGACCGCCGAGTTTGAAGCTGAATTCTTTATCGGTGGTGGCGACTTCGAGGCCGCCCTTGGTTTTGACTACGATATCGGCGCCGTCAGTGGTGACGGTGCCAGCGAAAGCCTGGGCGGTTACTGCCATGGCCAATGCGCTGGCGGCAAAACCGGCGAAGTGCTTACGGATCATCGAAGAGTTCCCCTAATTGGTGGTCTGTAGCTTGGAAACACGCGGGTCTGGCCCGCTTGTGTTGGGAGGGAATCTTGGAGGCGGGGTATTTCAGCCGGGTTGCTGATAGATAAAGATTTTATGACAGGGGAACTTTTTTACTTCGAATCGAAATAACAGAAAAGCAGCGCCAAGGGATGAGCTGCAAGCCGTAAGCTAGAGCGGCTGAAGGGGTATGTTACGGGCGGAAAAACTACGGTTTGTTCTTCAGATGTTCGTTGGCAAGCCGTTCAGCCAGCGCATCCAGATCAGGTACAGGCGGCTCGGGCATCACTTTCAAGGTGGCCTGCATCAACCGCATCTGCCGAATGAACCGTCGGCAATTGGGGCAAAACATCAAATGATGTCGCATCATCAGCCGTTCTCGAAAACTCAGTTGGCCATCGAGATAATCACTGGAGCGCGCCACTTGTTCCTTGCAGGTCAACATTCGCCGGTTTCCTCAAAATGCTCCACGGTCGCAAAGACCTTCAACCGTGCCCGATGCAGCAGCACACGAACATTGGAGAGCGAGATCTCCAGAAGATTACAGATCTCCTCCAACTCCAGCCCCTGTCGCTCACGCAACAGCAAAACACTGCTTTGCAGTTCCGACAGGCTGAGCAGCGTGTGCTCCAGACATTCGCGCAACTCGTTTTCGGTCAACAGGGCCTCTGGCGTGTCCTGATGCCAGGCGTACGGCGCCACCAGCCAATGACCATCAGTGGATGAAAAACGATCGTCATCGAGGGTGCCGTGAGGCGATGGCAGGTCATCGAGCAGCACTTCCCGGCGGTTCTGCTTGTAGCGGCTCTTGGCCGAATTGGCGGTGATGGTCAGCAGCCAGGTCTTGAGGCTCGAACGCCCCTCGAACCCGCCGAGATTGCGCACCACCGACAGCCAGGCATCCTGTACCACTTCGTCGGCGTGTCGGTTGCCGACGATGGCATAGGCCACCGCGCGCATGGCGCTCTGGTAGGTGCTGACCAGTTCCTTGAAAGCCCTCTGCTCGCCCGCCAGCAGGCGTTCGAGTAGTAGGGTGTCGTCAGCTGCGGCCATGCAAACCTCGTTTCAGAACCATCGGTATTGTGGCGAGGGGCTTGCCCCACCGCCAGTGTAGGAGCCAGGCTTGCCGGCGAAGGCGTCCTTAAGAACGCCTTCGCCGGCAAGCCTGGCTCCTACGAAAAGCGGGGCAAGCCCCCTCGCCACAATCAGGCGCACTCAGCGCTTGCGCAGAATCACGCTGCCGATCGAGTAGCCGGCGCCGAACGAGCTGAGTACCGCCAGCGAACCGCTGACCAGATCGTCCTGATTCTTGTGAAACGAAATCACCGAACCGGCAGAACTGGTGTTGGCATAGGTGTCGAGAATCACCGGGGCTTCTTCTTCGGTGGCTTCGCGGCCCAGCAGCTTCTTGACGATCAGGTGGTTCATGCTGAGGTTGGCCTGGTGCAGCCAGAAGCGCTTCACGTCGCTGACGTTGAGCTGGTTTTCTTCCAGGTGCGTGGCGATCAGCTCGGCGACCATCGGGCAGACATCGCGGAACACCTTGCGGCCTTCCTGGACGAACAGTTTGTCGGGGGCACCGATGCCCTCTTCCGCAGCGCGGTTGAGGAAGCCGAAGTTGTTGCGGATGTTGTTGGAGAACTTGGTCAGCAGTTTGGTGCTGACCACGTCGAACTGGTAGTTGGACGTCGCGAGATCCGCACGTTCGATAATCACTGCGGTGGCGGCGTCGCCGAAGATGAAGTGGCTGTCGCGGTCGCGGAAATTCAGGTGACCGGTACAGACTTCAGGGTTGACCATCAGGATCGCCCGGGCCTGGCCCAGTTGCACGCTGTTGGCCGCAGCCTGGATGCCGAAGGTCGCCGAGGAACAGGCGACGTTCATGTCGAAACCGAAACCCTGGATGCCCAGCGCTTCCTGGACTTCGATGGCGATGGCCGGGTAGGCGCGTTGCAGGTTGGAGCAGGCGACGATCACACCGTCGATGTCGGCGGCGGTCTTGCCGGCACGCTGCAAGGCTTGTTCGGCCGCGCCGATGGCCATCTGGCAAAGCACCGACCACTCGTCGTTGGAACGTTCTGGCAGGCGTGGTGCCATGCGCTGCGGATCGAGAATGCCGTCCTTGTCCATGACAAAGCGGCTTTTGATGCCGGAGGCTTTTTCGATAAACGCCGCGTTGGATTCGGTCAATGCCTCGACTTCGCCGCGCGCGATGGCGTCGGCGTTGTCGGCGTTGAACTGCGCGACGTAAGCGTTGAAAGACTGCACCAGCTCTTCATTGGAAATGCTGTTGGCCGGGGTGTACAGGCCGGTGCCGCTGATGACGACGTTATGCATGGTCGTTTCTCTAATCCGTTCAGGCAGAAAGCGCTGGCACCGACGTACCAACACACAAAGGGTCTATTCCAGGTCAGGACGCAAACCTGGTATCGCTTTATTCCGATCCGCCCGGGCCCGTGGAGGCTCAAAACCGCGGGGCTGGCGTTTATAGGCGCGAAGTTTGCCATAAACGCTGGCTTTTGGCGCCTTTTGCAAGAACAAACGCCTGCCGCAGAGGCAACGAATTACCTGTAGGAGCCAGGCTTGCCGGCGAAGGCGTTCATGAGGACGCCTTCGCCGGCAAGCCTGGCTCCTACGAAAAGCGGTTCACGGTTATGGTTCGACCTGGCTCCATTGCTTGTTCAGGCGCTTGTCGGAGATCGGCACCTTGGTCCCCAATTGCTGCGCGAACAGCGAGACCCGGTATTCCTCCAACCACCAGCGATAGAGTTCCAGCTGCGGATCGCGTTTGCCTTCCTGGGCGTGTTTGTTGGCGCGGGTCTGGTATTGGGCCCAGAGGCCGGACAATTCTCCGCTCCAGACCCGGTCCCTCTGCACCTGAGCGCCGATTTTCTCGAAGCGCTGCTCGACCGCTTTCAGATAACGCGGCAATTCCCTGAGCCACTGCATCGGGGTTTCCCGGACGAACCCCGGATACACCAGATGGCTGAGCTGCTGCTTGATGTCGTTCAAAGCCACGGCTTGCGCCAGGTCGATCTTGCCCTTGAAGCGTTTTTGCAGGCCGTGCCAGAGCTTGAGAATCTCCAGCGTCAGCTTCGCCAGCCTTTCGGCGTGCTCGGTCCAGCCGCCACGTTTGCGCTCGGCCAGCGACGCCAGCCCGGCGCCATCCCGTGGCAACGGGTCTTCGCCCTCAAGAATGCAGCTGTCGAGACTGGCCAGCAGAATGTCTTCCACCAGGCTGTCGACTCGCCCCATGTCGCGGTACATCAGGCCCAACTCGGTCAGCCCCGGCAACTTGCCGCGCAGGAACTTCGCCGGTTCCGCCAATTGCTGCATCAGCAAGCGCTGCAAGGCCCGGCGATGCTGGAACTCGGCTTCGGCCGGGGTCGAGAATCGACCTTCCTTGACTGTGCCGCCCTCTTCCACCAGCGCCGGATACACCGTCATCGATAGCCCGGCGATTTTCTGCTGGGTTTTTTCGGCCACGGCGGCGAAGACTTTCGGCTCCACCGGCTGTTGGCTCTTCGCCGTTTGCGGTACAGCCAACGCAGCCTGGCTCGCCTCGGCAAAGCGTGCGGTCAGCTCGGCCAGGTCACGGCCTTCGCCGAGGAACTTGCCCTGACCGTCGACGATTTCCAGGTTCATCCGCAAATGACTGTCGACCTGTTGCGACGCTTCGGCCCAGGCTTCATCGCTGACCCGCGCACCGGTCATGCGCAACAGTTCACGGCCCAGCGCTTGAGGCAACGAGCCCTCGGCGAAAGTCATGCGCTGCAATGCGGCTTTGACGAAGTCCGGCACCGGCACGAAATTCTTGCGCAACGCTTTAGGCAGGTTGCGCACCAGCGCAATGCACTTGGCCTCGATCACGCCCGGCACCAGCCATTCCAGTCGTTCCGGCGGCAGCATCGGCAACAGCGGCGCCGGCACGCGCAAGGTCACGCCGTCGCGAGGATGGTTGGGTTCAAAGTGATAACTCAGCGCCAGTTCCAGATCACCGATGTGCAGGGTGTCCGGGTAATGCGCGGCGGTGACTTCACTGGCTTCGCGGGCCAGCACGTCTTCTTCGCGCATGATCAGCAGCTGCGGGTCTTTCTGACTGTTGACCCGGTACCAACTGTCGAAGGTCGCGGTCTGGTGAATCTCTGCTGGCAGTCGCGCATCGTAGAAGGCGAACAAGGTTTCTTCGTCGGCGAGGATGTCGCGGCGGCGCGCCTTGGCTTCCAGTTCATCCAACTGTTCCAGCAATTTCTGGTTGGCCGTCAGACATTTGGCTTTGGATTGAATCTCGCCGCGCACCAGACCTTCGCGAATAAAAAATTCACGAGACACCACCGGATCGATCGGCCCGTAATGCACCGGCCGGCGCCCGACCACGATCAGCCCGAACAGGGTGATTTGCTCGAAGGCCACGACCTGACCGCGCTTCTTCTCCCAATGGGGTTCGAAGTGGTTTTTCTTGATCAGGTGCCCGGCCAGCGGCTCGATCCAGTCGGCGTCGATCTTGGCGACCATCCGCGCGTAGAGTTTGGTGGTTTCCACCAGTTCGGCGGTCATCAGCCATTGCGGACGCTTCTTGCCAAGGCCCGACGACGGGTGAATCCAGAAGCGCCGCTGACGGGCACCGAGGTAATCGCCTTCATCGGTTTTCTGACCGATCTGGCTGAGCAGCCCCGAGAGCACGGCTTTGTGCAGTTTCGGGTAATCCGCCGGCTCTTTGTTGAGGCTCAACTGCATGTCGCGGCAGATCAGACTCAACTGCCGATGGGAGTCGCGCCACTCGCGCAGGCGCAGGTAATTCAGGAAGTTCTTGCGGCACCAATTGCGCAGCGGGCTGGTCGTCAGGGCCAGGCGTTGTTCTTCAAAACCACGCCACAGATTGACCAGCCCGGCGAAGTCCGAGTCCACGTCTTTCCACTGCGCGTGAGCCTGATCCGCCGCTTGTTGGCGCTCTGGCGGACGTTCGCGCGGGTCCTGAATCGACATGGCGCTGGCGACGATCAGCACTTCCTGCAAGCTGCCCAGTTTCGCCGCTTCCAGCAGCATGCGGCCCATGCGCGGGTCCACCGGCAACCGAGCCAGTTGGCGACCAAGCGGCGTCAGCTGACTGTTGCGGTCCACCGCCGAGAGTTCTTGCAGCAGGTTGAAACCGTCGCTGATGGCCTTGCCATCCGGCGGCTCGATAAACGGGAAATCGGTGATCTCGCCGAGGCGCAGATGGAGCATCTGCAAAATCACCGCCGCGAGGTTGGTCCGCAGGATTTCCGGGTCGGTAAATTCCGGGCGGCCGATGAAATCTTCTTCGCTGTAGAGGCGGATGCAAATACCCGGTTCGACCCGCCCGCAACGGCCTTTACGCTGGTTGGCGCTGGCCTGGGAAATCGCTTCGATGGGCAGGCGCTGAACCTTGGCGCGGTAGCTGTAACGGCTGATGCGCGCGGTGCCGCTGTCGATCACGTAACGGATGCCCGGCACCGTCAGCGAGGTTTCGGCGACGTTGGTCGCCAATACCACGCGACGCCCAGGGTGGGACTGGAAAATCCGCTGCTGCTCGGCCGGCGACAGCCGCGCGTACAACGGCAGAATCTCGGTGTGTTTGAGCTGGGCCTTGCGCAGCATGTCCGCCGCATCGCGAATCTCGCGCTCGCCGGGCAGGAATACCAGCACATCGCCGGGACTCTTGCGCTCACTGCGTTCGAACGCGGCAATTTCGTCTAGGGTGGCGAGAATCGCCTGATCCACGGTCAGGTCATCCTCGACGCGGTTGCCCTCCTCGTCCTGCTCCAGGGTCAGCGGGCGGTACCAGGTCTCTACCGGAAAGGTGCGACCGGAGACTTCGACGATTGGCGCATCGTCGAAATGCTTGGAGAAACGCTCCAGGTCGATGGTGGCCGAGGTGATGATGACTTTCAGATCTGGACGACGCGGCAGCAGGGTTTTCAGGTAACCGAGCAGGAAGTCGATGTTCAGGCTCCGTTCGTGCGCTTCGTCGACGATGATCGTGTCGTAGCGTTCGAGGTAGCGGTCGTTCTGGGTTTCCGCCAGCAGGATGCCGTCGGTCATCAGTTTGATCAGGGTGTTGGAATCGCTCTGATCCTCGAACCGCACCTGATAGCCGACCAGCGCGCCCAACGGCGTCGCCAACTCTTCAGCGACCCGGCTCGCCACACTGCGGGCGGCGATTCGACGGGGCTGGGTGTGGCCGATCAGGCCGTGCTGGCCGCGACCGATTTCCAGGCAGATTTTCGGCAACTGGGTGGTTTTACCCGACCCGGTTTCGCCGGCAATGATCAGCACCTGATGCTTGAGCAGCGCCGCTTTGATTTCGTCGCGCTTGGCGGCGATTGGCAGGCTGTCATCGTAACGAATCACCGGCAGGCTGGCGCGCCGCGCCAACACCTGATCGCAAGACGCCTGCGTGCGCGTCACCCACTGGGCCAGTTTGGCCTCGTCAGGTTTCTTGCGCAGCTCCAGCAACTGCCGCCGCAGCCGGTGGCGGTCGGCGAGCATGGCGTGATCGAGGTTTTTCAGCAGTTTGTCGATTGAAGGCGATTCGTCAGTCATCAGGTACGCAAAAGTCGTCTAGTGGCGCAGGGGGCGGATTGTCGCAGATTTAGGGGACGGAGTGACGCGCTTTTGTGGCGAGGGAGCTTGCTCCCGCTCGGCTGCGAAGCAGTCGTAATCCTGTCATCGCGGCTTGCCTGAAGCTTCGAGATGAATGGTTTTGGGGTCGCTTCGCGACCCAACGGGAGCAAGCTCCCTCGCCACAGTGTTCACTCAGGTGGGCTATTCGTTATCGAGGCCCTTGCGCCGATAAGGGAACACATCAATCACCTTCCCCGCCCGAATCGCCTCCTGCAAACTCTTCCAGTAATCGGCGTTGTACAACTCGCCATGCAACTGATCGAACAACTTTCGTTGCCCCGAATCGGCAAACAGGAACGGTGGAAATTCCTCGGGGAATACATCCAGCGGCCCGATCGAGTACCACGGTTCGGAGGCCATTTCGTCTTCCGGTGTACGCGGTTGCGGGATGTGGCGGAAGTTGGCTTCGGTGAGGAAACAGATCTCGTCGTAGTCATAAAACACCACACGACCGTGACGGGTGACGCCAAAATTCTTCAGCAACATGTCGCCGGGGAAAATGTTCGCCGCCGCCAGTTGCTTGATCGCCAGACCGTAATCCTCCAGCGCCTCGCGAACCTGCGCCTCGTTGGCGTGTTCCAGATAAAGGTTCAATGGCGTCATCCGGCGTTCGGTCCAGCAGTGACGAATCAGCACCGTATCGTCCTCCACCGAGACCGTGGACGCGGCCACTTCAAGCAATTCTTCCAGGCATGCCGGTTCGAACTTGCTCAAGGGGAAACGGAAGTCGGCGAACTCCTGGGTGTCGGCCATCCGCCCAACCCGGTCGACGCTTTTCACCAGGCGATACTTTTCGATCACCGTGGCGCGGTCGACGTTTTTCGACGGTGAAAAGCGGTCCTTGATGATTTTGAAGACGGTGTTGAAGCCCGGCAGGGTAAACACGCTCATGACCATGCCGCGCACGCCGGGGGCCATGATGAACTGGTCGTCAGTGTTGGCCAGGTGATTGATCAGCGCGCGATAAAACTCGGACTTGCCATGCTTGTAGAAGCCGATCGAGGTGTACAGCTCGGCGATGTGCTTGCCCGGCAGGATGCGTTTGAGAAAGCCGATGAATTCCGCCGGCACTGGCACATCGACCATGAAGTACGAACGGGTGAAGGAGAAGATGATCGACACCTCCGCCTCGTCGGTGATCAGCGCATCGATCTGGATGCCCCGGCCTTCGCGGTGCAGCAGCGGAATCACCAGTGGCCATTGCTCGTCGGGGGTGTAAATGCGCCCCACCAGATAGGCGCCCTTGTTGCGGTAAAGCACCGAGGAAAACAGTTCGACGCTCAGCTGCGGGTCCTTGCAGACCCAGTCCGGCAGGTTCTCGCGCAATTGCGCTTCGAGGCGACGCAGGTCGCCGGCCAGATCGGCGTAATCTTCGCTGAAGCGGTAGTCGGCAAAGATGCTCGTGAGCATGCCGGACAACTGCCCCTGCGGCTTGTAGATGCGGGTTTGCGCGGCCCGGGCGCGGCGCAGGCTCGGCCGCGTGGTGTGAATGAACATGCAGCCGTCGCTGATCAGGTCATGGCTGAACAGGCCGCAGAAAATCGAGTTGTACCAGGTCTCGGACAGTTCATCGTCGAAGCGCAGGTCGATCAGGCTAATATAAGCGCTTTTGACCAGCGGCCAGTTGCTGACGTCCATCAGCACATCGGTCGCGAACGACGCATGCAAGCGCCCTACCGTTTCGCCGACCTTTTCTTCATAGAGGTTGATCCGCGCCGCCGACGCGACTTGCGTCTCTTGCCATTGGGCCTGCTCGAAACGGGCTCGGGCGCCGTCGGTGATCTGACGGAAATGCTCGCGGTAATCGTCAAAGCCATCGAGGATCATTCGGGCGATGTCGGCGGCTGGCCATTGCTGCGGCATAGGTAAAACCTCGGCGGCTGTTCTTGTCGTTGGAGCCTGAGCTTAGTGGCCCTGTGTGACGCAACGCAACCATTGCCTTGCGCCCTGACTGGCGCGACACTTGCGCGCCAATCAAGGAAGGAAAGCGCTGTGAACCCCGTCGATATCCTGCGTATGTTGTCGCTTGCCGCCATTTGGGGAGCGAGTTTTCTGTTCATGCGCGTTATTGCCCCAGTGATTGGCACAATCCCCACTGCTTTTTTTCGCGTGTCGATTGCCGCCGTCGGGCTGCTGGTGATCCTTGGGCTGATGCGCATCAGCTGGGATTTCAAAGGCAAATTCAAGACGGTGATGCTGCTGGGGATGATCAACTCCGGGATTCCAGCGACCCTCTATTCCGTGGCCGCCCAGGTGCTGCCGGCCGGTTACTCGGCGATTTTCAACGCCACCACGCCGCTGATGGGTGTGCTGATCGGCGGATTGTTCTTCCATGAAAAACTCACCGCCGCCAAGTTGGGCGGCGTCTTTCTCGGCCTGTTCGGCGTGGGCATCCTCACCCGCGCCGGGCCGGTAGCGTTCAACATGGAACTGCTGATGGGCGCACTGGCGTGCCTGATGGCCACCACCTGCTATGGCTTTGCCGGGTTTCTCGCCCGGCGCTGGCTCGACCATGCCGGTGGCCTCGACAGTCGTCTTTCGGCGCTGGGCAGCATGCTCGGCGCGACGTTGTTGTTGCTGCCGCTGTTTGGCTACAGCGTGATCAGCCAGCCACCGGCGAGCTGGGGCGGCTGGAGTGTCTGGCTGTCGTTGCTGGGGTTGGGTTTGGTCTGCACAGCCTTTGCCTACATTATTTACTTCCGTTTGCTGACGTCGGTTGGCCCGGTGAAATCGATGACCGTGACCTTCATGATCCCGCCGTTCGGCGTGTTGTGGGGGGCGCTGTTGCTGGATGAGCCGCTGTCGATGGCGCACCTTTATGGCGGGGTGTTGATTGCGCTGGCGTTGTGGCTGGTGTTGAAGCCGGCGGTGGTGAAGGCGCGTGAGGTGGTTGCCCGGTCGTGATGTGGTGTTGCTGATGACGCCTTCGCGGGCAAGCCTCGCTCCTACACTGGAAATGCATTTCCCCTGTAGGAGCTGCCGAAGGCTGCGATCTTTGATCTTGCTCTGCGGCGGCCCCGAAAAGATCGCAGGCTACGCCAGCTCCTACATCGAATCGGTGTTACGACGAAGATCCAGTGCAGGAGCTGTGCCTGGAGCGGCCTTTCGGTTTCAAGCGCTCTTACGGAACACAAACACCAGGCCGACGATGATCAGCCCCATTCCCAGCAGGCTCAACGCCGCCAGTCGGTTGCCGAAAAACAGGTAATCCATTACCGCCGTCACCGCCGGCACCAGGTAAAACAGACTGGTGACATTCACCAGATTGCCTCGTGCAATCAGCCGATACAGCAGCAGCGTCGCCAGCACTGATACCACCAACCCCATCCACAACACCGGCACGATGAACCCGGTGCCGTGTTCGAAATGAAACGGCTGGAACGGCACGAATATCCCGCAGAGCAACAACCCCGCCAGATACTGCACCGGCAGTGTGCCGAGAGGATTATCGGTAATGCGTTTCTGCATGATCGAGCCGAACGTCATGCTCGCCAGCGCCAACAGACCGAAGAGCATGCCAGCCAATGACATGCCGGCCAGACCGATGCCTTGGTAAACCACCATGATCAACCCGGCCAGGCCCAGCGCCAGACCGAAGATCCGGCTTATTGACCGGTGCCGTTCCATGATCACTACGGTGAGAATCGGTTGCACGCCCATGATGGTTGCCATCATGCCGGGGGTGACCTTCAGGTCCAGGGCCAGCAGATAGAAAATCTGATAAGCCCCCAGCAATACCACGCCCGTGGCCATCGCATACAACATCGGCTTGCCGCCCTTGGGTAGTTTCAGCTTGAGCAACGGCATCAACAGCACCAGCCCGCACAAGGCAATGGCGAAACGAATCAGCAAAAAGGCGAAGGGTGATGCGTGCGCCAACCCCCATTTGGAGAAGATCGCGCCGCTGCTCCACAGCAAAACGAACAGGCTCGTGGACGCCGCCGCGAGCGCGGATTTTTTCGAAAGGACAAACATGAATACCACCTGTAGTCAGGCAAAAAGCCAACTCAGCCGAAGCTGAAATTCAGTAGTTTTTTCAGGCGCTTTTTCAGATGGGCACAGGAACAGCAGAAAAAAGCTGATCAGCCCGAGAAGCCAACGCCTGGCGGTGATACGACTGCGCACACCGGCGTGCTACTGACAGGTGGGGGGTAATGACTGATCTGCGCAGGCTGCTGATTCCCGCACGGCACGACGCCAGCGTTGACCGCTGAATCGACTACCGCGTTGATGGGGGAAGCTGGCATGGGCTGATCTTTTTTGATGGGTGAAAAGGTGGTTCGGGAAACCACCGAGGGCCGACTATAACCAGCGTGTGACATGGATTGCAATGACTAAGAGTCTGGCACGATCCCTGTGGGAGCGGGCTTGCTCGCGAAGGCGGTGTGTCAGGCGACATCAATGTTTACTGTGCCGCCGTCTTCGCGAGCAAGCCCGCTCCCACATGGATTGCGCTGAACTGACTGGCATTTACTCCCAAGGAGCTGCTTTTCATCCCGTGGCCGGTCTCAACCAAACAACCAATACCCCAACAACGTCAACACCACCACCGCCAGCACCGGCCGCAGTACGCGGTAGGCCTTGGGGTTACGACGTTTCCACTGTTTGACCATACCGCTGAATTTGTCGCTGAAGTTCTTGCTCCAGGCATAGGCCTGGTTGATCCCGCCAACGCGTTCATCATCAAGGTTCTGGGGTGCAGTGGCGCGCCCCAGCCAGCCGCTGATCGAGCGGTTGATGCGGGTCATCAGACGATTGCTCAGCGGCCGTTCGATGTCGCAGAACAGAATGACTCGAGTTTGCTCGGTTTCATTCTTGACCCAATGCACGTAGGTTTCGTCGAACATCACGTCTTCGCCATCACGCCAGGCGTAGACCTGACCGTCAACAAAGATCCGGCAATCGTCGGAGTTCGGCGTCGACAGCCCCAAGTGATAACGCAGGGAGCCGGCGAATGGGTCGCGATGCGGGTTGAGGTGACTGCCGCCTGGCAGCAACGCGAACATGGCGCCTTTGACGTTGGGAATTGTGCTGAGCAGTGCCACGGTTTTCGGGCATAGGGCTTCGGCTGATGGCAGTGGTTTGTCGTACCACTTGAGGTAAAAGCGCTTCCAGCCTTTCTTGAAGAATGAACCGAACCCGGCGTCGTTGTTCCTTTCTGCGGCGCGAATGTAGCCCTCGTCAAACAAATGCATCGCTTCGTCGCGAATAACTTCCCAATTGTCCCTGAGCACATCCAGTTCGGGGAACTTGCTGCGGTCCAGGTAGGGTTTGGATGGCACGCTGGAGAACAGGTACATCAGGGCGTTATAAGGTGCGAACAGGGCCGAGTGATTGACGAACTGACGCAGAACCGGCAAACGCGCCTTGCCACGCAAGTGCACATAGAGCGTGCTACCGAGAAACAGCAACAACACCGACGCCTTCGCGACAAAGGAAAAGTTCATCTACAACTCCTTGATAGTAGGTAACTTTGCACAACGCCATTTACCAGACGTGGCAATCAGCCATGATAAACATTACCGGCCTCGGGAAATACCCGCATCATTCAACATTCAGTGTTAAGGATTACGCAACAAACACTTATTAACACAAGGTTCCTGAACGGGGGCTGACCTGAATCAACCGCAGAACCTGTAGGAGCGAGGCTTGCCCGCGAAGAACGATGACGCGTAATACCTGAAAAACCGCGGTGCATTCTTCGCGGGCAAGCCTCGCTCCTACAGGTTCTGCGGCTTGCCCCGTTTGGCTGCGAAGCTCGCAAAATGTTACTGCTGATTTTCCTGTTCGGTAAACAGATCGCTGAACAGCATGCTCGACAGGTAGCGCTCGCCAGAGTCGGGCAGAATCACCACGATGGTCTTGCCCTGCATTTCCGGGGTTTCGGCCAGCCGCACAGCCACCGCCATGGCGGCGCCGCACGAGATACCGCTCAAAATTCCTTCTTCCTGCATCAGGCGCAGGGCCATCGCCTTGGACTCTTCGTCGCTGACCAGTTCGACCCGGTCGACCATCGACAGGTCCAGGTTCTTCGGCACAAAACCAGCGCCGATGCCCTGGATTTTGTGGGGGCTCGGTTTGATCTCCTCTCCAGCCATCGCCTGGGTGATCACTGGAGACACCACCGGCTCCACCGCCACCGAGATAATCGGTTTGCCCCGGGTATTCTTGATATACCGCGAAACCCCGGTAATGGTTCCACCTGTCCCGACACCCGCCACCAGTACGTCGACCGCACCGTCGGTGTCGTTCCAGATTTCCGGCCCGGTGGTCTTTTCGTGGATGGCCGGGTTGGCCGGGTTTTCGAACTGCGCCGGCATGAAGTAGGTCGATGGATCACTGGCGAGGATTTCGGCAGCTTTCTCGATCGCGCCTTTCATGCCTTTGGCCGGTTCCGTCAACACCAGTTCGGCGCCAAGGGCTTTGAGCACCTTGCGCCGCTCGATGCTCATGGACGCGGGCATGGTCAATACCAGTCGGTAACCGCGGGCAGCGGCAACGAACGCCAGGCCGATGCCGGTATTGCCCGAAGTCGGTTCGATGATGGTCATGCCGGGCTTGAGTTTACCGCTGCTTTCGCCCTCCCAGATCATGTTCGCGCCGATCCGGCACTTGACCGAATAGCCGGGGTTACGCCCTTCGATCTTGGCCAGGATGGTGACACCGCGCGGGGCGATACGGTTGATCTGAACCAGCGGCGTATTGCCAATGGAATGGGCGTTGTCAGCATAAATACGGCTCATGGCTGGGTCCTTATACAGCGTTGAATTAGCTGTCCAAGGTATGCCTGTTACCCGTGGTCGTCCAGTCAGTCGAACGTCCGCTTACCCCCGCAGTCAATCGCTTTATACCGCCAGAGATTTGCCGCCATGAAGCGTCGATACAGTTGGCCCCTGTGGACCCTCGCTGGCCTCGTTCTGCTGCTGGTTGCCCTGCACATTGCCCTGCCCTACGTGGTGCGCGATTACCTCAACGAAAGATTGGCGAACATGGGTGACTACCGCGGGCAGATTACCGACGTAGACCTGGCTCTGTGGCGCGGCGCCTACAAAATCAATGGACTGAAAATCGTCAAGGTCAATGGCAAGGTTCCCGTGCCTTTCGTCAACGCGCCATTGATTGACCTCTCCGTCAGCTGGCACTCGCTCTGGTATGACCACGCGGTGGTGGCCGAGGCGCAGTTCGACAAACCCGAGGTGAACTTCGTCGATGGCGGTGCCAACAAGAAAAACTCCCAGACCGGTGAGGGCACTGACTGGCGGGCACAATTGGAAAAATTGCTGCCGATTACCCTGAACGAAGTGCGGATCAACGACGGGCGGGTCACCTTCCGAAACTTCAATTCAAAACCGCCCGTGAACATGAATGCCACTCAGGTCAATGCCAGCATTTACAACCTGACCAACGTGGTCGACACCAAAGGCAAACGCGATGCCCGATTCGAGGGCAAGGCGCTGTTGCTGGGGCATGCACCGCTGGAAACCACGGCGACCTTCGATCCGCTGAGCGACTTCCAGGACTTCGAATTTCGCCTGCGCGCCAGGAACCTTGAACTCAAACGCATGAACGACTTTGCCTCGGCCTACGGCAAGTTCGACTTCAATGCCGGCCATGGCGACGTGGTCATCGAAGCCGAAGCCAACAAGGGCCAACTCACCGGCTACATCAAGCCGCTATTGCGCGACGTCGATGTGTTCAATTGGCAACAGGATGTGGAGAACAAGAACAAAGGGATATTCCGTTCCATCTGGGAAGCACTCGTCGGTGGCACCGAGAACGTGCTGAAGAACCAGCCGAAAAACCAGTTCGCCACTCGCGTCCAGCTCAGAGGCAGCGTGCATCAGCGAGATATCAGCGCATTCGAGGCGTTTTTGCAGATTTTACGTAATGGTTTCATCGAGGCGTTCAATGCCCAGTACGAGCGGCCCAAGCCGGATGCGGAATGAGTCAAGATGTGACGCCCCATTCAGAGACTGAATAAGCCGTCTGCGTTCACAGTCGACCGGGCAGCGCGTTATAGTCGGGTACTACAATTATTGCGCCCCGCCCTGCCTCGTTCAGGTCGGCGTTACCGTTCGAGGATTAGCAGATGAAGTTCGAAGGCACCCAGGCCTACGTCGCCACCGATGACCTGAAGCTGGCGGTCAACGCCGCCATCACCCTGGAACGGCCACTGCTGGTCAAGGGCGAGCCAGGCACCGGCAAGACCATGCTCGCCGAGCAACTGGCCGAGTCCTTCGGCGCCAAGTTGATCACCTGGCACATCAAATCCACCACCAAGGCGCATCAAGGCCTGTACGAGTACGACGCGGTCAGCCGCCTGCGGGACTCGCAGCTGGGCACAGAGAAGGTTCACGACGTTCGCAACTACCTGAAAAAGGGCAAGCTCTGGGAGGCTTTCGAGTCCGAAGAGCGGGTGATCTTGCTGATCGATGAAATCGACAAGGCCGACATCGAGTTCCCCAACGACCTGCTGCAAGAACTCGACAAGATGGAGTTCTACGTTTACGAGATCGACGAGACCATCAAGGCCAAGAAGCGCCCGATCATCATCATTACCTCCAACAACGAGAAAGAGCTGCCGGACGCCTTCCTGCGCCGCTGCTTCTTCCACTACATCGCCTTCCCGGATCGCATCACGATGCAGCGGATCGTCGACGTGCATTACCCGAACATCAAGAAAGACCTGGTCAGCGAAGCGCTGGACGTGTTCTTCGACGTGCGCAAGGTGCCGGGCCTGAAGAAGAAGCCATCGACCTCGGAATTGGTGGACTGGCTGAAATTACTGATGGCCGACAACATCGGTGAAGCGGTACTGCGCGAGCGCGATCCGACCAAGGCCATTCCGCCACTGGCCGGCGCCTTGGTGAAGAACGAACAAGACGTGCAATTGCTTGAGCGTCTGGCGTTCATGAGCCGTCGCGGCTCTCGCTAAGCCCCGATAGAGAGAGGCGATCGCCATGCTGCTCAACCTGTTCAATGAAATGCGTGCAGCCAAGGTGCCGGTCTCGGTACGTGAGCTGCTGGACCTGATCAACGCGCTGAAACAGCGCGTGACCTTCGCCGACATGGACGAGTTCTATTACTTGTCGCGGGCGATTCTGGTGAAGGACGAAAAGCATTTCGACAAGTTCGACCGGGCCTTCGGTGCCTACTTCAACGGCCTGGAAAAGCTCGACGATCACCTCCAGGCGTTGATCCCCGAAGACTGGCTGCGCAAGGAATTCGAGCGTTCCCTGACCGATGAAGAGCGGGCCGCGATCCAGTCCCTGGGTGGCCTGGACAAGCTGATCGAAGAGTTCAAGAAACGCCTGGAAGAACAGAAAGAACGCCATGCCGGCGGCAACAAGTGGATCGGCACCGGCGGCACCAGCCCATTTGGCTCCGGTGGCTTCAACCCGGAAGGCATTCGGGTCGGCGATGCCGGCAAGCGCCAAGGCAAAGCGGTCAAAGTCTGGGATCAGCGCGAGTACAAGAACCTCGACGATTCGGTCGAACTGGGCACGCGCAACATCAAGGTCGCCCTGCGGCGCCTGCGTAAATTCGCCCGTCAGGGTGCGGCGGAAGAACTGGACATCGACGGCACCATCGACCACACCGCTCGCGATGCCGGGCTGCTGAACATCCAGATGCGTCCGGAACGCCGTAACACCGTCAAGTTGCTGTTGTTGTTCGACATCGGCGGCTCGATGGACGCCCACGTGAAGATCTGCGAAGAACTGTTCTCGGCCTGCAAGACCGAGTTCAAGCATCTGGAGTACTTCTACTTCCACAACTTCATTTATGAATCGGTGTGGAAGAACAACATGCGTCGCACCTCTGAGCGCACCGCCACCCAGGACTTGCTGCACAAGTACGGCGCCGACTACAAAGTGATCTTCATCGGCGATGCCGCCATGGCGCCCTATGAAATCACCCAGGCCGGCGGCAGCGTCGAGCACTGGAATGAAGAAGCCGGGTACGTGTGGATGCAGCGTTTCAAGGAAAAGTACAAGAAGCTCATCTGGATCAACCCATATCCGAAAGACACCTGGGGCTATACCTCATCGACCAACATCGTGCGGGACTTGATTGATGACCAGATGTTCCCGCTGACGTTGCGGGGGTTGGAGGAAGGGATGCGGTTTCTTTCCAAATAATTGTGTTGTCTGGACGGACGCCTTCGCGGGCAAGCCTCGCTCCTACAGGTTTCGGTGTTCGTGCATCACGCATTGACCCTGTAGGAGCGAGGCTTGCCCGCGAAGCTTTTAGCGGTACAAAAACCGCCGCAAATACTCGACGTGTTCGCGATGAGCGACGTCTTGCACCACCGGCCTCAACCGCACCTTCGCCCCCGGCAAACACTGCGCCAATCGCGCCAAGGCCAATGGCGTCAACGCCCCCAGGCGCGGATAACCGCCAATGGTCTGCCGATCATTGAGCAGCACAATCGGCTGCCCGTCCGGCGGCACCTGGACCGCGCCCAGCGGGATGCCCTCCGAGATCATCGGCTTGCCCTGATACTGCAACGCCGTTCCCAATAGGCGAATGCCCATGCGGTCGGCGCGGCTGTCGAGGGTCCAGACGCTGTTGAATGCGTCGAACAAACTCTGTCCACTGAACTCGCCGATCTGTGCGCCGAGCACCAGGTCCAGCGGCGCATTGAGTTTGAAATCCGGCACTTGTTCGGGCGCCAACTCCCGCAGCAGTAGCAACGAGTTTCCCGAGTAGCTCAACTGCGCCTCTTTGGCCAACGCCCGACCCATGCCATCCAGCCCACCGAGCTCCTCACGGACCACCGTTGCG
Organism: Pseudomonas sp. NPDC086112; assembly: GCF_044746425.1. Classification (NCBI taxonomy): domain Bacteria; kingdom Pseudomonadati; phylum Pseudomonadota; class Gammaproteobacteria; order Pseudomonadales; family Pseudomonadaceae; genus Pseudomonas; species Pseudomonas sp. NPDC086112. The sequence continues at coordinate 55,599 of NZ_JBIVCD010000022.1, forward strand.
CTACTGCCCAACACCTTTGGCGCATCAAATCCGCCCGGGGCCGCCAAATAAGCCCGAGCGCCAAGCAGTGGCTGGGTGAATTGCAATTGCTGACCTTTGTTCAGCCTGAAACTGCGCCATGGCGTCAATGTCTCGCCATCCACTTGCGCCCCCAGATCCGCCCCGGCCAATGCCAGCACGCAATCTTCCTGAGCAACGACCGTAAACCCGCCGAGGGTGATTTCGATCACCGACGCATCCAGCCCATTGCCCAGCAGCCAATTGGCCCACGACATCGACCGCCAATCCGCCGCCCCGCCCTGGGTCACGCCCAGATGCCGCACGCCAAATCGCCCGGCGTCCTGCAACAGGCACAGCGGTGTACTTGCTTCAATCGTCAGTCGGCTCATGCCAGGGCCTCCAACGGCGTGTCATCACCGCCCAGGTTGATGAACTCGGCATGGCTGACCGCTTCGAACCGCACGGTGTCGCCCGGTTGCATCAGGCTGTAGCCGTCGCGTTCGCGGTCGAACAATTTGGCCGGGGTGCGGCCGATCAGGTTCCAGCCGCCGGGGGATACCACCGGATAAGCCGCGGTCTGGCGTTCGGCGATGCCAACACTACCGGCAGCCACTTTTTTGCGCGGAGTATTCATACGCGGTGCAGCCAACACTGCCTCCACCAATCCCATAAAGGCAAACCCCGGTGCGAAGCCCAATGCGAACACTTGATACTCGCGCTCGCTGTGACGACGGATGACCTCTTCCACCGCTAATCCGCTGCGCTGAGACAGTAACGTCAGTTCCGGACCAACACTCAGGTCGTACCAGACCGGCAACACATGGCATTTACCCCTGGCCCGAGCGTTGGGCGACAGATCGATCAAGGCTTCAGTAATCAATTCCCGCGCCTGAGCCGGGTTCAGCGCCATCAAATCGTAATGCACCATCAGTGTCGTATAGGACGGCACCAGATCGATCAAATGGCTGGCGAACGCTTCTCGCAGACGCTCGCTGGCGGCGAGCATCCACGGCATATTGGCTTCGCTGATTTCATCGAACAGACGCACCATCAGGCAATCCAGCGCCACCACTTCTACCCGTGGTTTCATGATGCGCTCTGCTGATTCAAGGCTTGGCGAATGCGCTGCACGGCGGCCACCGAACTGGCGTTGTCGCCGTGTACGCACAAGGTATTGGCCTGCAAGTGCAAGGCGCTGCCATCGCTGGCCGTGAGGTTGTCACCGCGAGCAATGATCAGCGCCTGTTCGATAATTTTCTCGGGATCGTGATGCACGGCTTCCGGCAGTTGCCGCGAGACCAGTCTGCCGGCGCTGTCGTAAGCGCGATCGGCGAAGGCTTCGAACCACAGTGTCACGCCGTATTCATCGCCGAGTTGCTGCGCGGCACTGTTGTCGCGGGTCGCCATCAGCATCAATGGCAGCGTCCGGTCGTAGGCCGCCACGGCCTGAATCACCGCGCGCAATTGCGCCGGGTTGGCCATCATGTCGTTGTACATCGCGCCGTGGGGTTTGACGTAACTCACCCGCCCGCCCTGAGCCCGGCAGATGCCGTCGAGGGCGCCGATCTGGTAATGCAACAGGTCCTGCAGTTCCTGGGCGGTGTAAGCCATGGATCGGCGACCGAACCCCACCAGATCCTGATAGGCCGGATGAGCGCCAATCTGCACCCCGTGGCTCAGGGCCAGGCTGACGGTCTTGCGCATGATGCTCGGGTCGCCGGCGTGGAAACCACAGGCGATGTTGGCGCAGTCGATGAAGGGCATGACCTCGGCGTCCAGACCCATGGTCCAGTTACCGAAACTCTCGCCGATGTCGCAGTTCAATAGCAGGCGGTTCACGGTGAACACTCCTGTAGGCTTTTATCTTCTTAACTGAAGGACATATGCCCCTCAGATTATCAGTTACCGGATATTCGGTTATTGAGCGTCGAGTTGCTTGCCACGGGTTTCCGGCAGGCTGAGGGCCGCCAGGATCACTACCCCGTAGGACACTGCCGCAAAGGCGCCGATTCCCACGCTCAGCGGCACCTTCTGGCTGAGCAAGCCGATCAACAGCGGAAACAATGCCGCCAATGCCCTACCGATGTTGTAGCAAAAACCCTGGCCCGAGCCGCGTATGCGCGTCGGAAACAGTTCGGTCAAAAACGCACCCATACCGCTGAAGATCCCCGAAGCGAAGAAGCCCAAAGGGAAACCCAGCCAGAGCATCACACCGTTGCTGACCGGCAATTGGGTGTACAGCAGAACAATGGTGAACGAGCCGACCGCGAACAGAATGAAGTTCTTTTTACGACCGAGAATGTCAGTCAAATAGGCGCTGATCACGTACCCGACGTAGGACCCGACGATCACCATCGCCAGATAACCACCGGTGCCGAGTACGCTCAAGCCCCGTTCGTTTTTCAGAAAGGTCGGCAACCAGGAAGTGATCGCGTAGTAACCGCCGAGGGCGCCGGTGGTCAGGATCGAAGCGCGAATCGTGGTGAACAGGATGCCCGGGGCGAAAATCTCGTAGAACTTGGCCGGGTTGCTTGGCTCTTGTTTAGCTTTGGCTTCGCGATAGATTTCCGGATCCTTGACCAAACGACGGACGAAAATCACGAAAATCGCCGGCACGATGCCAAGGAGGAACAGAGCGCGCCAGGCGTCTTCCGGCGGCAGCACCGAGAACAGCAGCGCATACAAAATCGCCGTCAGCCCCCAACCCAGCGCCCAGCCCGATTGCACCATGCCGACGGCTTTGCCACGGTCCTTGGCGCGAATCACTTCGCCCATCAACACCGCGCCGGCGGTCCATTCACCACCGAATCCGAAGCCCATCAACGTGCGGCTGATCAACAGTTGTTCGTAGTTCTGGGCGAAGCCGCAGAGGAAGGTGAAGAAGGCGAACCAGAGCACCGTCAGTTGCAGGGTGCGCACCCGACCGATGCGGTCAGAGAGAATCCCCGCCACCCAACCACCAATGGCCGAGGCGATCAGGGTGCTGGTGTGAATCAGCCCGGCTTCGCCAGTGGTAATGCCCCACATGGCAATCAGGGTCGGCACAACGAAACTGAGCATCTGGGTGTCCATGCCGTCCAGGCCATAGCCGATCTTGCAACTCCAGAACGTACGACGTTCCTGCTTGTTGATGTTGTGGTACCAATCGAAGGGCCCCGGGCGAGCTGTGGCTTTTGAAACGAGGGTGTCGGGCGCACTCATGGCAAGTCTCCGTGCAAATTTTATTGGTATTGTTCTGAGCCCCGACGACGCCTATCGTGGGAACCGGATGCGTCGATTTTTGGACGCTTGGCCCTGCTGCGTCCAACTAATAAAAACCCGGCCAAGGCATAAGAAAAAGTTGATCCCATGAACCTGAAGTTTCTCGAGACCTTTGTCTGGGTCGCCCGACTCAAGAGTTTTCGCCTGACGGCAGACAAACTCTTCACCACCCAGGCGTCGATTTCCAGCCGTATCGCCGTGCTCGAAGGCGAGCTCGGGGTGAAGCTGTTCCTGCGCGATTCTCGCGGCGTGAGCCTGACGCCCGAAGGCCTGAAAGTGCTCGAATATGCCGAGCAGATGATGGACACGATGCAGGCGCTCAAGCATTCGATCGAGACTCGCTCAAGCAAGGTCGGGCGGGTCCGGATCGGTGTCATGGACACCGTCATCCACACCTGGCTCAGCCCGTTGGTGGCGCAGATGATGGATCATTACCCGCTGGTGGAAATCGAGCTGGTGGCCGATACGGCGCTCAACCTCTGCGATCAGCTGCAAAAAGGCTTTCTCGATCTGATCCTGCAAACCGACCTGTTGCGCCAGGAGAGCGTGCGCAGCCTGGAGCTGGCCAGTCATCCGATAGGCTGGATCGTGGCCAGCAACTCCATCTACAACCGCGAGTATTCGGGTGTCGCCGATCTGGCGCGGGAGCGGATCATCACCTATTCGAAAAATTCCCAGCCACACCAAGAGATTCTTGCCCTGATGCAGGCCAACGGGGTCATGGCGCCCCGGCTCAACTGCGTGAATTCAGTGTCGGCGATTACCCGATTGCTGAGGGACGGCTTCGGCATTGGTGCGCTACCGCCGGTACTGGTGGCCGAAGAGTTGGCACGAGGGGAATTGACCTTGCTGGCCATTGATCAACGACCGCCGAATCTGCAGGTGGTGGTGTCGTGGCGGGTGGGCGTGGAATGGGTCGAAGAAATCGTGGCGTTGTGTCAGCAAGTCGTGGAGCGCTATGCGCATAAAGTGGGCGAGCAGTACATCGTCTTGAGCAAACCACAGGCCCGAATCTGAAGGACATTTCTCAAACTGTAAATATGAACCACTATCATTTGCATTATTTTTTCAAGAGGGTATTCTCTGCGCGCTTTCAGCTAATCCATTGTCCAGAAGGAGTCGGACCTGATGCGCGGCTACACGCAAAAACAGCAACAATTGCTCGCTCACTGGAGCGAAGCGCTTGGCACTCAGGCTTTCCAGTCCCACCGCATTACTCTCGATCATTTGAGCAATGCGCTGGAGCCCGCCGCTCAACGCTGTTTCCAACGCCTGATCCAGGCGCTGTTTCGTGAAGATCTGATCAACCCCGCCACCTGCGAATACGACGACTCTAGCCGTTGCTGGCTGCCACTTGGCGATGGCGCGCATCTTTGCTTCGAGCACTTGTCCGGCGGCAGAATGAACAGCTGGGACGTACGCGGTAGCATCGTCCTGCACACCCCCGACAGACTGCCCCACAAAATCCAGTTGCCCAGCGAACTGCTCGCTCATCTCAGCACTCAGCTCAACCCGCCAGCCTCCCCGCAGGTACTGGAACGTCTGGCCCGGGAGCTGGATGACAGCTTCAGCAACGACACCCTTTGCCTGGCGTTTCATCATGGATGGACCGAGCGCCTGAGAGAGCAGATCGATACCGGGTACGACGACAATCTGCTCGCGTGGCTCAAAGCCGGCTCCAACCACCAGAACCCTACGTCATTGCTCGAACAGTGGGGCACTCTCGGCCATCCGTGGCACCCGAACTACAAGACCAAACTGGGCTTGAGCGCCGCTCAGGTCATCGCTTTCTCGCCAGAATTCGAAGCGAGCTTTCCGATTGTCCTGTGCGCCCTGCACCGCCAGTACGCACACGTCGAAGCGCTGGCCGGCACCACCGATTACTGGGACTGGTGGCAAGGTCACTTCCCACAGGCCGCCGAACAATTGCAACGCCATTTGCAGCAGCTGGGCCTGGACGCAAAGGACTACCTCCCGCTCCCGTCGCACCCATGGCAAGCCCATGAAGAACTGCCACATTCGTTCGCCAACGAGATCGCCGACAACCTGCTGATCGTCACTGACATCGTGGCTTTTACCGGCCACCCGACCATGTCCTTCCGCACGGTCCTGCCGCAGGCCAGTCGCACGGCGCCGATGGTCAAACTGCCGGTGGCTCTGCGACTGACCAGCGTGCAGCGCACCGTGTCGCCGCGCTCCGCCCGGATGGGGCCGCGCATCAGCCAACTGGTATTGGATATTCTCGATCAGGAGCCGCAGATTCAGCGTCTGCTGAACATCGTTCCAGAGCGCATCGGCGTGCACTACGCACCCCTACCGGCCGATGACGAGCGCTCCCGGCATGCTGCCGTGCTGTATCGCGACAACCCGCTTACCCTCCTGCAAGAAGGCGAGTTGGCGGTGCCGGTCGGTAGTCTGTTCGCCGTCAACGAATTCGAACAACCGTTGCTGCGTGATTGGGTAAGGCTGGCTCAGGGCAGTGACGACAGCGAGGCCATGTTGGCGTTCTTCGAGGATTACCTGTCGATTGCCGTACCGAGCCTGCTGGGCATTTACCTGATGTACGGCGTGGCGTTCGAAGCGCATCAGCAAAACAGTTTCATGGTGATGGGCGCTGACGGGCAGTTGAATCGGCTGCTATTGCGTGATTTCGGCGACGTTCGTATCGATCGCAAAACCCTGCACGCCAAGGGCCTGGATATCCAGTTGCACGATCCGAAAATGACTCTGTATGACGACTCAGGTTTTGTCCGTGACAAACTCCTGCATACCACCTTCATGTGCCACCTCGGTGAGCTGACGTTGCTTTGTGCCCGTCACTGGAATGTGCCGGAAAGTAGCCTTTGGGAGCGGTTGGCATCGCACGTTGCACAGTGCTTCGAGACCTTGCGCGAGCGCGTTGAACCGGCACGTTGGGAAAGCGAGCGCCGGGCCTTGCTGGAACAGGATTGGCCCGCCAAATCGTTCATGCGCATGCGCTTGCTCGACAGTCATGCCGACATCGTCGGACGCCTGAGTAACCCGCTGCGACCCAACACCCATGCTCGCTGACGGTCGCGCCTTGCGACTGCTGATCGTCATCCAGTTTGTCTCCATGGGCGCAATGGAAATGAGCGGCCCGTTCTGGCCCTTGCAGATCCAGCATCTGCTCGGACCGGAGGGCGCCGGCTACACAGCGCTGTTATCGGCGATGGTCTATGCCGGTCCGATGCTGGCGGCCATGCTCCTGACGCCCATGTGGGGCCGGTTGGGGGATCGCACCGGACACAAACCGATGATTGTCCGGGCGTTGCTGGCCCTCGCGCTGTGCCAAGGGTTGGCGGCCATCACTCTCGATCCGTGGCTGCTGGTGGGTATTCGCGTGATGCAAGGCGCATTGGCCGGTTTTCTCGCTGCCGCGCAAGCCTATGCCCTGGCCTGCTGCGACAGTTCCAGCCGTGGTCACACCTTGGCGCGCCTGCAATCGGCCACCGCCGTCGGCTCATTGATCGGCCCAGTGCTGGGTGGCTGGCTGATGGACGTCTCGGGGTTTGCCCTGCTCTGTTATGGCGCGACGGCGATTTGCCTGCTGTGCGCACTGGGGAGTTTTTTCCTGCCGGCCGACAAGGCCAGGACTTCGAAGAAAAAAGCCGTTGAAGCGGTCGCCCTGCCCAAAGGCTGGCTCGGTGGAATCCTGTTGGTGATCGTGTTGATTCAGGCCGCGAAGATGATGCCGCAGTCGTTTTACGCGCTGTATGTCGCGAACATTCTGCATGCCCCAAGCTGGTTGATCGGCGCCACCTACGCGGCGAGCGCCGCGACCCTGGCCATTTCAGCACCACTGTGGGGACGCCTGTTCGACCGCTGGCAGCCGGCCTACACCTTGCGCGTTATCGAAGGCGTGGCCTGGCTGTGTGCGCTGACGCTGGCAGCCACGGCATTGGCCAACGAATGGCTGGGGTTTCTCGTCAGTCGACTCGTCTGGGGCATCTGGCAAGGCGCCCTGTTGCCCGTCGCCTATGCCCTGATCGCCAACACCATTTCCATCACCCAGCAGGGCTTCGCGCTCGGCCTCGGCAATAGCGCGGCAAAGGCTGGCGCTCTGCTCGGTGTCGTCCTTGGCGGGATCGGCATGGGCCTGGTTGGCCTGGCTCACAGTTTTTGGCTGGTGGCGCTGACCTACGCCATAGCCGCCATCGGGATCCGCTGGGTGCGCTCGTTCAACTCTGCGCCCGACCGCTCGACCTTATCGCCCCACACTTATCACAACTAGAAAAGACCACGTCATGATCCGAACCAAACTCTCTCTGTTGATCCCGCTGCTCGGTACCTTCAGCGCCCAGACCTGGGCCGAGGATACCGAGCAGCAACCCGGCACCTTGAACATGCAACCCACCGTCGTCTCCGCTACTCGCAGTGAAGCGAGCATTGCTTCGATTCCGGGCTCGGTCCAGGTTATCGACGAACAGCAGGTCCGTGAGCAGAGCGGCGCGGGTCGCCGGGTCTCCGACATTCTCGGACAATTGGTCCCCGGTCTTGCGCCGTCCAGCGGCGGGATGAGCAACTTCGGTCAGACCCTGCGCGGGCGCAACATGCTGGTGTTGATCGACGGCGTATCGCAGAACGCCACGCGCGACAACTACCGCCAGCTCAACAGCATCGCCCCGGCCAGCATCGAACGCATCGAAGTGATCTCCGGCGCCAGTAGCATCTACGGTGCCGGCGCTTCAGGCGGCATCATCAACATCATCACCAAGCGCAATCAGGGCCAGGACATTGCCTACAGCAGCAAACTGGGCCTGACCAGCGGCAACAACCTCAACCGCAAAGGCTTCGCCTACGAAGCCTTTCAGAGTGCGACGGGGCGCAAGGATGCTCTTGACTGGTACGTCTCCGCCGACCTGACTCAGCGTAACGATCAGTACGATGGCAACGGCAACCGCATCCCTCAGGACACTTCCCAGGGCAGCAACATGGATACCGAAACCTATGACCTGCAAGGTCGTTTCGGTTACGAACTGGATGCCGACAAAAAACTCAGCCTGTCGCTGCAGGACTACAAGGACCAGCAGGACACTGGCTACACAAAAGACCCGACAAACCGGCAGGAAGCCGTGGCAGTCAAAGGGCTGAAACTCGACGACCAGCCCTATACCCATAACCAGGCGGTCAACCTCAACTACACCGACAAGGACTTCTACGGTCAGGGCCTGCAACTGGAAAGCTACTGGCGCCGCGCCGATGCACTGTTCTTTCCAGACCTGTCTCGGGGAAGGGCCGGGATCTCCGACAACAACAGTGTGCAAGATGTCTACGGCCTGCGCGCGGCCATCGACACGCCGCTGCCGGCGATCGGGAGTGCCACGGGTAATCTGGTCTGGGGCGCCGACTATGATAATGAGCGCTCCCGCCAACGAGGTGATCAATACAGGCTCAATGGCCTGACCTACACCAAGACCGGCACCACCTACGAGCTGGGCCCGGACATCGAAACCACCACCAAGTCGCTGTTCGGGCAGATGTCCTGGGACATCGGTGACTGGACTTTGCGTGGCGGTGTGCGCCGTGAATGGATCGAAAGCGACGTCTCCGACAGCATCGCTTATGGTCAGATCGTCCAGACCGGCGTACGCGCAACGCTGCCTGGCGACACCCTCAAATACGATGCCACCCTGTACAACCTGGGGGCGGTCTACCACCTGAGTGAAAACCAGGACGTGTTCGCCAATTACAGCCAGGGGTTTTCGCTACCGGATATCCAGCGCTTCATGCGTGATGTCAGCAGCACCTTCGACATTCAGACTCTCAACGCCCAAGCCATCAAGGTCGACAGTTATGAACTGGGCTGGCGCGGTAACTGGGATCAGTGGCAGGCCGATGTCACCGTGTACGAAAACACCTCGGACGTGACCCAGTTCTACGATGCCAATGATCGCGTATTGCGTCTGATCAACCAGAAAGAGCGAGTTCGCGGCATCGAAAACAGCCTGACCTACCGCGCGACCGATCACTGGTCGGTGGGTGGCACTTATGCCTGGGCCAAAGGCGAGACCGAGCAGAACGGCAAATGGATCGATCTGCCGGCTACGCGCATCTCACCAGCCAAGACCACACTGTTCGTCGGCTACACCGAAGACGACTACACCCTGCGCCTGCAAGGCATGCATTTGTCCAGTTACGACGCCGCCGCCAAGGACAACAACGGGCGCGAGATCGAAGGTTATACGCTGGTGGACCTGCTCGGCTCCGTGCAACTGCCGGTCGGTCGTCTTGAAGGCGGCGTGTACAACCTGACCAACCGCACGTACCAGAACCTGTTCACCCAAGCCAACGCCAGAGCGCCATACGCCAACGCCGAAGGCCGCACGCTGAGCATGAGCTACTCGGTCGACTGGTAAAAAACAGGAGCCGGTTTGCCACAGTTAAGGATCAATCAGACATGTAGGAGCCAGGCGTGCCGGCGAAGGCGTCCTTAAGAGCGCCTTCGCCGGCAAGCCTGGCTCCTACGAAAAGCCTTGACTGACTGGCATTTGCGGCTCGCCAGCGAGCGATCTGCCGGCACACATGTCGCCTGCCAAGTTGGCTCCAGCGTTACAACCCGCGCACATCCCGGTCTTCGATCGGCCGGCTCTGGCGCAAACGCTTGCCGCCCAGCACCACCCAGTCGATCAGCCGGAACAGGCATTCAATGCCGAACGACAGCAGCAACGCGCCGCTCATGCCCCAAATCATCGCTTCCGGCGTCAGCAGGATCTGGTAGCTGTAGCCGTTCCAGGTTTCCTTGCGAATATCCGGGTCGGCGGCCAGTGCCACTTGCAGGACGCGTATGTACCACGGCCCCTGCATGGCCTGGAATTGCTTGTCCAGGGCCAGTTGACGGGTGAGCAAGGTGCTCAGGCTGTCGGCATCGCTGCGAAAGATCGGGTCTTCACTGGCACGGTAATGGGCCACGAGCGCTTGCATATCGCCCTTGAAAAACTGATTGGCGGTGCCCTGAAAACCGCTCAAACCGGTCTGCGCCTCGATCAGATGCGCCTCGACCCGCTTGGCATAATCACTGATAAACCCAGGCACCTGGACACCGATCAACAGGCCTGCCGCGAACAACACCAGCCGAAGATAACTGAGCAACATGGGGGAGAGATCCTTATTCGGTCTTGCCCTGGCTGACGCATTCACCGCGTCGCCAGAGGCTCCATTGGCCCGGTTCGTAACGGGTCCAGGTTTCGTTTTCGGTCAAGGGTTCTGTGGCGATCACCGTGACGACGTCGTTGGGCGTGGTTTCGGCCTGGAAGTCGACGATCACGTCGACGTCCTTCAACCGCGCCGGCCCGAACGGTGCTCGGCGGGTGATCTGCGCCAATTTGCTCGAGCAGTAGCAGAACAGCCAGTCGCCATCGCTAAGCAAGCAGTTGAACACGCCTTTGCTGCGGTACTCGGCGCAGGCGGCCACCAGGTCCGGCAACAGCGCTTCGATGTCTACCGGCTCGGGGAACGCCGCGCGTACCCGATTGAGCAGATCGCAAAACGCCGCTTCGCTGTCGGTATCACCAACGGGGCGGTAAAAACTGGCGGTCGGGTTGAAATCGGCCAACTGGCCGTTGTGGGCGAAACACCAGTTGCGCCCCCACAGCTCGCGCACGAACGGGTGGGTGTTGGACAGGCAGACCTTGCCGACATTGGCCTGGCGGATGTGCCCGATCACCACTTCGCTTTTGATCGGATAGCGCTGCACCAGGTTCGCCACTTCCGACTCGCTGCTCGCCGCCGGGTCCTGGAACAGCCGCAGGCCACGGCCTTCATAAAAAGCGATGCCCCAACCGTCACGGTGCGGCCCGGTGCGGCCGCCGCGCTGCATCAGCCCGGTGAAGCTGAACACGATATCGGTCGGGACATTGGCGCTCATGCCCAATAACTCACACATGCTCGGACTCTCGATTCAGTACAGGGGCACGGTTACAGGCGCGGTTCGACCCGCGAACGCTGAGGATTGCTCGGCACCGGTGGCCGGCCGTAACGATCATCGCCGGCGCCGCCGAAAGGCTGATCGTCGTCAGGCTCGTCGGCCCGCGCGGCTGCTTTGGCGGCAGCCGCCTGTTCCTTGCGAGCGTTGGAGGCGCGCTCGATGGGAAAACGGATGGCCACGAACACCAGGTAAATGCCGAAGACAATCATGCCGTACATGAACAGATCAGAAACCGCCCGCCAGGCGTTGTTGCCGACCTTGAACAGCAAGTCGAGGGCCGTAATGGCGATGGCCGGGGCGACCTTTTCTTTCACCGGGTCGATGATGGTCGGGCTGAACAGCAACACCGCCACCAGCAGCCGCAGCGGCTCACGCAGCCAACGCCACATCCAGCGGGTGATGCGCATCCACACCAACAGGCAGCCTAAAGCGGCAAAGGCGTAGAGGCCCCAAGCGATCAGATAGTCGTTCTCGGTCATGGTGTCCATGGCAAGGCAGGCAAAGAGGCGCTTATAGTAACGACTTTTCGCACATCAGGCTTGTCCCAATACCAGTGAGTCAAGCGCATTCCATGTGGGAGCGGGCTTGCTCGCGAAGAGGGAGTATCACTCGACATTGATGTTGCCTGACTCACCGCCTTCGCGAGCAAGCCCGCTCCCACAGGTTGCGAAGCCCTTATTCCGTACATTGTTCGAGAGCCATTCATGCCCCTATCCGCCAACGTCACCAGCGCTCCAATTGCCCACAAGGCCGACGGTTGCGACCCGTATGCCTGGCTGCAGGAGCGCGACACCGACGCGGTGCTCGATTACCTGAAAGCTGAAAACCGCTATCAAGAGGCGCAAACCGCCGATCAGGCCGGCCTGCGTGAAACCCTGTTCGAAGAGATCAAGGGGCGGATTCTCGAAACCGACCTGTCGCTGCCCTCGCCCTGGGGTCCCTACCTGTATTACACGCGCACCACCGCCGGCGACGAATATGCCCGCCACTACCGCTGCCCGCGTCCGGCCGATGGCAGCCTGCACATCGACGAAAGCCAGGAACTACTGCTGCTTGATCCGAACGTGCTGGCCAAGGGTGGCTTCTTTTCCCTGGGCGCGTTCAGCATCAGCCCGGACCACCAGCGTCTGGCCTACAGCATCGACTCCAGCGGCGAAGAGATTTACACGCTGTTCGTGAAGGAATTATCCAGCGGCCGCGTCAGCGAGCTGGAGTTCCAGAACTGCGACGGCAGCATGACCTGGGCCAACGACAGCCTCACGCTGTTCTTCGGCGAACTCGACGACACCCATCGCCCGCACAAACTGTTGCGCTATCGGCTGGACGGCACTGCGGCCGAAGAAGTGTTCCATGAGCCGGACGGCCGATTCTTCCTGCATTGCTATCGCTCAAGCTCCGAACGGCAACTGCTGTTGTCGCTGGGCAGCAAGACCACCAGCGAAGTCTGGGTGCTCGACGCCTCGCTGCCGCATCAGGCCTTTACCTGCCTGGCGCCGAGGGTCGAAGCGCATGAGTACGATGTCGACCACGGCAAACTCGATGGCGAGTGGACGTGGCTGATCCGCACCAACCGCGACGGCATCAACTTCGCCCTGTACCAGGCCGCCGACACTGGCGTCGCACCGACCGAAGCCGACTGGCAGAACCTGATTCCCCACAGCGACACGGTGATGCTCGAAGGCATGAGCCTGAACGCCGAGGCCATGACCCTGAGCCTGCGCGAAGGTGGCCTGCCGATCATCGAAGTCCGCCCACGGGACTTGGTGCCCTATCGCGTGCAATTACCGGATGCGGCCTACAGCCTGCACGTGCAGAACAGCCTGGAATTTGTCAGCGACCGGATCCGTCTGCGCTACGAAGCCTTGAACCGTCCGGCGCAGATCCGCCAACTGATTCTGACCACCGGCGAGCAGAAAGTCCTCAAGGAAACCCCGGTGCTCGGCCCGTTCGACGCCGATGCATACGTCAGCCAGCGGCTTTGGGCGACGGCACCGGACGGTACGCAAGTGCCGATCAGCCTTGTGGTCAAGCGCGAGTTCCTCGGCAAGCCGACGCCGCTTTATCTGTACGGCTACGGCGCCTACGGCGAAAGCCTCGACCCGTGGTTCTCCCACGCGCGCCTGAGCCTGCTGGATCGCGGCATGGCGTTTGCCATCGCCCATGTACGCGGTGGCGGTGAGCTGGGCGAAGCCTGGTACCGCGCCGGCAAGCAGGAACACAAACACAACACTTTCAGCGATTTCATCGCGTGCGCCGAACACCTGATCGCCAACGGTTTCACCACCCCATCGCAGCTGGCGATCAGCGGTGGCAGCGCCGGTGGCCTGTTGATTGGCGCAGTACTCAATCAGCGGCCGGAGCTGTTCGGTGCGGCGATAGCCGAAGTGCCGTTCGTCGACGTGCTCAACACCATGCTCGACCCGGAGCTGCCGCTGACCGTCACCGAATACGACGAGTGGGGCAACCCGCAAGAGCCGGACGTCTATGATCGGATCAAGGCCTACGCCCCGTATGAAAACGTCACCGCGCAAGCCTATCCGGCAACGCTGGTGATCGCCGGTTACAACGACAGTCGCGTGCAGTACTGGGAAGCGGCCAAGTGGGTGGCGAAATTGCGCGCGACCAAAACTGACACCAATCCCCTGCTGCTCAAGACTGAACTGGGCGCCGGGCATGGCGGCATGAGCGGTCGTTATCAAGGATTACGTGACGTAGCCCTCGAATACGCATTTGTTTTCAAGGTTTTGGGCATCGCCTGAGGAACTTGGCCCGGTGTACCGGTCTTAACACCAGTACGCCGGACATAGCCCTTGTAGGAGCGAGGCTTGCCCGCGAAGGCATTATCACAGCCAACATTGATGTTGTATGTTACGGCCTCTTCGCGGGCAAGCCTCGCTCCTACAAGGAGTCGGTGTCCGGAACACAACAGACACAAGAAAAAGACCGTGACGACATGTCAGAACCGACCTTACTGAACAACGAAATTCGCGACTGGCTGATGGACTGCGGCCTGTTCGATCAACTGTTGCCGGCAGACTTCGTGGCGGCTTCGGGTTACTTCAGCATCAGCACCATCGCCGAAGGTGAAGAGATTTTCCATGAGGGCGATGCCGGCAGTTTCATGTGCATCATCCACACCGGCCAGGTCGCGGTGCAGAAGACCAACAGCGACGGGCAACGGGTGACCATGGCCACCTTGCGCAGCGGTCGGGCGTTCGGCGAAATGGCTGTGCTCGACGGTGAACGACGCTCAGCCAGCTGCGTGGCCGCGAGCAATTGCCAGTTGCTCAACCTGGGCAAGGATTCCCTGGAAAAGATGCTCAACGACGCGCCGAAAATCGCCGCCAAGATCATCCGCGCCCTCGCCGTCTCCCTCTCCAAACGCTTGCGCATGGCCGATGGGCAACTACTCTCGCAGCAGATTTAGTGTCCTGTCTTACAAACACTATTTGTGAAGCAGACACTAACCGCCCGGCGTTTTGATTTTCGTCGTGTTCGGTTCAAGGCCCGGCAAGGTCTGGTCCTTGGGTGGATTGGGCATTTCGATCGGCGGCAACAGCGGTGGCCCGCCACTGCCGGTACCGGCCTTGGGCACGCTGGTCGGGGTGATCTGCGGATACGGTGTCGGAGTGGCGGTGCCGGGTGAACCGGGTATCGGCGCGGGACTGGTGGGGATGGTTTGCAGCTCCTGGGCCTGCACTGCAGTTATCGAGAGCGCGGCCAGGGCAATGACCGTTAGAATGGTGCGCTTCATCAATGGCTCCGTTGGCCTTGTGGTCTTTTTGCAGGCTACTCCCAACTGCGCGTGTTTGCCTTCCTCCATCTGTCAATTTCTCCTCAAGAGCGCCCCATGAAACGTTTCGTTCTGCTCGACACCACCCCCATCCCTGAAAACGGCGGTGCCCTGTGCCTGTTCGAATACGGCGAGGACTTCGTTATCAAGATTCAGGGTGGTGACGGCGGGCAGTTGATGAATACTCGCATGCACGGCTCCGAAGATGCCCTGGCCGAAATTCCCTGCCGCAAGGTCGCCGGCCGGCCGAATTCGCGAGTATTGATCGGTGGCCTGGGCATGGGCTTCACCCTCGCCTCGGCGCTCAAGCATTTGGGCAAGACGGCTGAAGTGGTGGTCGCCGAATTGGTGCCCGGCGTGGTGGAGTGGAATCGCGGGCCGCTGGGCGAAAAAGCCGGCAACCCGCTGTTCGACCCGCGCACGGTGATCCGTATGGAAGACGTGGCCAAGGTGCTGCAAGCCGAGCCACAAGGTTTCGATGCGATCATGCTCGACGTCGACAACGGCCCCGAAGGTCTGACCCAGAAGGCCAACAGCTGGCTCTACTCCGCCGGTGGCCTGAGCGCGTGTGCCAAGGCCTTGCGGCCAAAAGGCGTGCTGGCGGTGTGGTCGGCCAGCGCCGACCGGCAGTTTTCCGACAAGCTGAAAAAGGCCGGCTTCAAGGCCGAGGAAGTGCAAGTCTTCGCCCATGGCAACAAGGGCACCCGCCACACCATCTGGATTGCCGAGAAGCTCAAGGGCTGAGCGTGGGCCTGTCATCACTTATTTACTAGGCCGCGTTGCGCCTGAAAACGAGCCAGGCAAGGCGCAGTCCGCTGGTAATGGTCGCTCCCTTGCCAAGGACTGCAACGCAGCCTGGCTCGTTTTCAGGCACAACCCGAAGGGCCGGTCTGCTGTGGCGCAGGGCTGCGTTGCTCGGAGCTCGTTTGGAATGACCAAACCACGCTCCTCGCGCCTTGCCCTGCGTCACAGCAGACCCGGCGCGGCCTAGTAAATAAGTGATGACAGGCCCTACACTCACGTCATAACCGTCATTAGTCTTTTTACAAAGGTGAACCCATGAGTTCGTCCACCCCAACCAACACATCGAAGCTGGACCGCATCCTCGCCGATAACCAGCGCGACAAGGAAATGGGTTACCGCGACAAGGCCCTGAAGATGTACCCGCACGTGTGCGGCCGCTGCGCCCGTGAATTTTCCGGCAAACGCCTGAGCGAACTGACCGTGCATCACCGCGACCACAACCACGACAACAACCCTCAGGATGGCTCGAACTGGGAACTGTTGTGCCTGTATTGCCACGACAACGAACACTCGCGCTATACCGATCAGCAGTATTTCGACGAAGGCTCGCTGAGTACGCCGAAGATTGCCAAGGCGACGCACAACCCGTTTGCGGCGTTGGCGGGGTTGATGAAGAAAGAAGATTAAAGATCTTCAGTGCCTGCGCTGGCCCCTTCGCGAGCAAGCCCGCTCCCACATTGGATCTCGGGTGAACATAATATTTGTGAACACCCGAGATCCAATGTGGGAGCGGGCTTGCTCGCGAAAGCGATCGAACAATCACCACCAATCTCCAAACTGCCCCCCCTCCCCCAATCCCCGTATAATCGCCGTTTTTTCCCCGAAGGCACCCCGCTCGTGGCAGACAAACGGTACAGCTGCATTGGTTTGTACAACCCCAAATCACCGGAGAACGTCGGTTCGGTAATGCGCGCCGCCGGTTGCTATGGCGTGGCATCGGTGTTTTACACTGGCAAGCGTTATGAACGCGCTGCCGATTTCGTCACCGACACCAAGAAAGTCCACTACGACATTCCGCTGATCGGTATCGACGACCTGAAGAAAATCCTGCCTCTTGGCTGTGTGCCGGTCGCGGTCGAACTGGTCGACGGTGCCCGCTCGCTGCCGGAATACACCCACCCGGATCGCGCCCTCTACATCTTCGGCCCCGAAGACGGTTCGCTGGATAAAGAAATCCGCGACTGGTGCGAAGACGTGGTCTACATCCCGACCACCGGCTGCATGAATCTGGCGGCCACCGTCAACGTTGTGCTGTACGACCGCATGGCCAAGGGCAACAACACCCGCTCCGGGCCAAAATTCCGCTGAAGTGCCGAATATTCGATGGAACAAGCCGCTCGCCCAGGCAGTCAGCTAAATATCTATTGCTGAAGCAACCCTTCCCTGCCTGGAGACCGATCATGCGCGAGTTCAATCCTGTAGAACGTATCGAAACCACCCCGTTCCAGAGCCCTTCCGAACAGAACGTTCATGGTTGGGAACGCGCCGGCTCCCTGGCGGGTGGTGTGGTCATGCTAAGCAAAGGTCTGCGACGCGGCGGCGTGTTCGGATTGATTGAAATAGCCATTGGCGGCATGGCCCTGGCGCGGGGAATCACCGGGCATTGCTCGGCGAAAAGACTGTTGGAAAAGAACCGTCAGGACATGGAAAACGCACGCGCGAGGATCGAACGCGCCGGGGATGAGCTGGCCCGCATGAAAGCCAATGCAGAAGCAGCGACCAGCACGGCGACCGTGACGGGAAATGATTCGTTGAACTCGCCGAAGGCTGGAGTCTGATCCGAAATCAATGCAGAGGCTCAAGGCCTCTTCGCGGGCAAGCCCGCTCCCACAGTAATTGGCGGTGTTCACACCTGTTGTGTACACCACAATTCCTGTGGGAGCAGGCTTGCCTGCGATGGCGGTGCTACTGAAGCAACCCGGTATCGAGCCCCCTGGAAGACTCGCCAGTTCCTGTAGCGTAGGTCAGGCTGGCCTTGTCGGCGGCCGGGCTCCAGACACCACGGGCCTGCTTGCCATTTAAACGGCGACGCTTAACCCGCGCGAAAAATCAGATGGTCTTCCCAATCCTCTTCAGCCACGCTGCCCTCGGCGAGCATGCGCCCGGACTGGGAAATACGTTCGTGATGCACCGCCTCGCGATCACCGCACACCAGATGATGCCAGAGCGGCAAATCCTTGCCTTCGCTGACCAGTCGATAACCGCAGGTCGGCGGCAGCCATTTGAACTCATCGGCCTTGCCCGGCGTGAGCTGAATGCAATCGGGCACCGAGTCGCGACGGTTGGGGTAATCGGTACACTGACAGGTTTTGAGGTCGAGCAATTTGCAGGCGATACGCGTGTAGTACACGGCGTTGTCGTCTTCGTCCTCGAGTTTTTGCAGGCAGCACAGGCCACAGCCATCGCACAGCGATTCCCATTCCTCTTGATCGAGTTGATCGAGGGTTTTGCGTATCCAGAACGGTTCGACTTTGGCGGCCATGGCTCAAGCATCAACATCAGGTGGTGAAAAGGCCGCCAGTCTAGTGCCAAGGCACCGGCGGGCCAAGCATTGGCGACTGCCGGTACAACGGAACTTGTCAGTTTTAGCGTCGCCAAGCAGCTTTGCCGTCGCAAGGGGCCATGCTCAAATGCCATTAACGCTCAACCGCGTTGCATTCAGGTGAACTACCCAGGCTCTCGAAAAACCTCATCGCTCAGCTCAACTGCGCCCGCAGGTTTCAGACGCCCCTCACTTTCAAACGTAAAGGAATCTCTTGATGAGTGCTAACCCACGCGTTGCCGACTACGCCATTCACCCTCAGTTCACTGATCGCTGGTCGCCCCGCGCGTTCACCGGCGAAACCATTCCCGTCGAAACCCTGCTGAGCTTCTTCGAAGCCGCACGCTGGGCGCCATCGGCGTACAACTCGCAGCCTTGGCGGTTTCTGTACGCGCGTCGCGACACGCCGAACTGGGAGCGTTATCTGGGTCTGCTGAACGAGTTCAACCGCAGCTGGGCGCAGCACGCCTCGGCGCTGGTGATCGTGATCTCGAAAACCACTTTTGCGATACCTGGCGCCACCGAAGAAACACCAGCGCTATGGCACACCTTCGACACCGGTTCGGCCTGGGGCCACCTGGCGCTGCAAGCGAGCATCAGTGGCTGGCACACCCACGGCATGGCCGGTTTCGATCAGGAGCTGACCCGTAAAGAGCTGAATATTCCTGAGGGCTATGCGCTGCACGCGGCGGTGGCGATCGGCAAGCTGGGCGACAAGGCGACGCTGGCGGACTACCTGCAAGCGCGCGAAGAGCCAAGCCCGCGCCGTCCGCTGAGCGAGTTGGCGGCCGAGGGTGATTTCACCCTCTAACCAACGATGAAGTTCAAATGTGGGAGCGGGCTTGCTCGCGAAAGCGGTGTGTCAGTCGATACTCAAGGTGACTGACACACCGCTTTCGCGAGCAAGCCCGCTCCCACATTTAATGGGTGGTGGATTTAATACCCGCGTGAAAAATCCACTTCCCCACGCAACGCTTCGCCCGCCTGATACGCCCGCAGGTTTTCGACGAACAACTTCACCATCATGGGTGGCGAAGTCGGTGCCGAACTGTGCCCCGTCAGCAGCAGGCCCCACGCGGTCCAGAACGGATGGCGTTGTGGCAGCGGCTCCTGACGGCAGACGTCGATCACGGCCCCGGCCAGATGCCCTTCCTTCAAGGCTTCCACCAGATCCGCATCGACCACCGCCACGCCGCGCCCGACGTTGATGAACAACCCAGTCGGCTTGAACTGCTTGAACAGCGCGGCGTCGTACAGGTCGTGAGTATTCGGGGTGTTCGGCAGCAGATTGATCACGTAATCCACTTCGCCGACCAGTCGCGGCAAGTCGCTCAGCGCGCCGACTTCGACAAAGGGCGCCTGCTCGCGGACTTCGCTGGCGATGCCGTACAACTCGACGCCAAATGGCACAAGGAACTGCGCCACGGTCTGGCCGATGTCACCGGTGCCGACGATCAACACCTTGCGTCCAGCCAGGCTTTGCCCCTGGCGACTGTCCCACTTTCGCTCGACCTGGCTCACCAACCGCGGCAGTACTTCGCGCTCGTGGCCTAGCATGTAAGTCAGTACGTATTCGGCCATGACCTGACCGAAAATCCCTACCGCGCGAGTCAGGCGATAGTGCCGAGGCAGGCCGTCGGCCAGCAACGGCGTGATGCCGGCCCAGGTCGACTGCAGCCATGCCGGCGTGTGGCCCTGACGCAACAGCGTCGCCAGCAGGTCCGGCTGGCCGAGCCAGACCTGGCACTCGGCGGCCTGACGGGCCAGTTCGGCGGAGTCGCCGCTGGTCAATACTTCCAGATCAGGCGCTGCCTGACGCAACAGTTGGGCATACACAGGGTGGTCGTGTTCAGCAATCAGAACGCGCATGGTTCAAACCTTTCAAAAACAGTGCAGACGGCCGCCGACGGAGTATCACTCCATCGCCCTGGCCATCGCCAAAATCATTCCAGTGTTTCATAAAGGCTCTGAACAGAGCCTGTCTCGATTACATCGGGTCGTTGCGTCGCAGCAATTCTTCCGGAAGGTGTTCGATGTATTCGTCTTCGGCCGGCGGCATTTGCAGGTGGTAGCCCTGCTTTTCGAGGTTTTCCAGCACCACGGTGATGTCTTCGCGCGACAGCTTGCGCTCGGGCGTCAGCACCAGATCGAAAGCGTGGTGCGGTTTGCCGAAGGCCGCCATCAGACTTTCCGGAACGCGCTCCAGTGCATCGCTTTTGAGCACATAGAGGTACATCTCGTTTTTCTTCAGGCTTCGATAGATGGAGCAAATACGTTTCAAGGCTGTTCTCCGGCGGTGGCCAGGCTGTCGAGCAGCGCCTGGCCCATCAATTCGCGGCGCCAGCCACGCAGCGAATCAGGCAATTGGTAAGGACCATTGGGGAAACCGCTCTTGAGCAGCGCTTCCAGGGTTTTCTTGCGCAGCATCAGTTCTGGGGCGATGTTCAGACGCTCGGCTTCGGCCTGGCCGATGGCGCGCAGCTGTTTGACCAGCGCGGCGGCTTCCACCGGCAACGGCTCCGGCACTGCTGGCGGCCATTGATCAGGCGACACACTGCCAGAGCGCTTGATCAGATCAAGCAGAAATTCGCCGTCCTGACGCACGGTACGCGGGTGCATGTCTTCAATTTTCGCCAGCGCGCCGAGGTTGTCCGGTTGCGTGCGCGCCAACGGCCACAGGGAGTGTTCACGGATGATGCGGTTGCGCGGCAGATCACGGGCGCGGGCTTCGCGCTCGCGCCAGGCACAGAGCTCACGCAATACGGCGAGTTGGGCGCGGGACAGCTTCCAGGCCAGTTTGGCATCGCGATAGACCTCATACGGGTCGACCTCGCGACGCAGGTTGGCCACCAGCTCGGCACCGTCTTCCAGGACCCAGGCGTATTTATCGTCAGAAAGCTTCGGACGCAGTTGTACGAAAACTTCCGCCAGATGCAAGGCATCTTCGGCGGCGTAGCTGATCTGGGTATCGGACAGTGGACGTTGCAGCCAGTCGGAACGGGTCTCGCCCTTGGGCAGATCGATGCCGAGCACTTCCTGCACCAGCCGCGAATAGCCCATGGAAAAACCCAGGTTCAGGTAAGCGGCGGCCAGTTGGGTATCGAACAACGGCGCCGGCAGGCTGCCGGTCAGACGCAGCAGCACTTCGAGGTCTTCGCTGCACGCATGCACGACTTTGACCACGGCCGGGTTTTCCAGCAACGCCGCCAGCGGCTGCCAGTTGTCGATGGTCAGTGGGTCAATCAGGTAAGCGCGTACGCCATCGCCGATCTGCAGCAGGCCTGCGATCGGGTAAAAGGTGTCGACCCGCATGAATTCGGTGTCGAGGGCAACGAATGGCAGCTGCTGCCACTCGGCGCAAAACTGACCGAGGCTATCGTTGTCGCGAATCCAGTGAATATCGATGGCCACACGGCTCTCCCTTGAAGAATGGCGCGCAGTATATATCGCCGCCGGCAATTTCCGCGCCTCCACTGAACAAGAGCTTTAGCGAAAATACCTGCTGGATCGCAAGAATTGTCTGACAGGAGGGAGCTAGCTGGTCTTACGCAGCACGTAGACCCGCATCCGCGCGCAACCCGGCAAGAAGTCCTGATGGCTGAGCAAGCGGAAACCCGCCTGCCTGAACTCGGCCTCAAGCTCGGCCTTGCTCGCCTGTGGCTGGACGTGTGCACCTTCCACACCCGATCGGCGCAGCGTGAAATGCGCATTGACTCGCACCGCCACAATCACCGTATCGCGACTGACCCGATGGAACTCGCCCAGCAGGGCCAACCGATGCTCAGGACTGGCGATATGTTGAAACAATTGCATGCAAAAAATGCAGTCCACCGCGTTCGCCGACAAACCGATGGTGAAGGCCGAACTCTGAAAGGTCTTGACCCGTTCCAGCAGGGGTTGCGGATGGTGGGTACGGGCATGATCGAGCATGTCCTGAGACGGATCGCTCGCAAGAATCACTCGATTCGCATGCTCGGCCAGTATCGACCAGAAGCGCCCGACACCGCAGGCTACATCAAGAATCAATCCCGGTTCGCCAGCAACCTGAAGCGCGTTACGCACCAGTTGCTCGTCGCGCCAGAACGTCAAACGCCCCGCCAGGCCACGCGGTCGCGACTGAAGACAGACGCGGGCGTGTTCCTGGTCATAGCGCCGGGCGAACTCAAGTTCGATGGCGGATGGGGGCAGCGCGGACATGTGCAAGGGCTCTTGTTGGAATATTGACTGGCGGCAGGTTAACGACTGGCGCGTGAAAAAAAGGTCGACGGACTCATTTTTTGGCCAGCACACCGTCAATCACTGCGCCGCGGCAGCCGGCAAACATGTCCAGCCCCGGGTCGTAGACCTTGCTGTTGACCTCCAGCAGGCCAAGCATGGAATGGAACAGGTTGTCCTGGCTCAAGGGTTTTTCGCGACTCAATTGCAGGCAATGAGTGTCCACCGAGAACGATTTTTGATAGCTGTCGGAGAACCACGCCAGCATCGCTACATGCTTCTGTTGTTCCGGCGCCAGCATGTAAGGCGTGCCATGAAGGAACAGGTTGTATTCGCCCAGCGATTCGCCGTGGTCCGACAGATAGAGCATGGCGGTATCGACTTTGTCCTGATTACTGCGCAACAGATCGATCAGGGTCGACAGCACATGGTCGGTGTACACCAACGTGTTGTCGTAGCCATTGACGATACTTTCGCGGCTGCAATTGTTCAGTGCATTGCTTTCACACACCGGGGTGAAGTGTTCGTACTCTTTCGGGTAGCGCTTGAAGTATTCCGGACCGTGACTGCCCATTTGGTGCAGTACCAGCACGGTGTCTTTATCCAGGGTGTCGATGAAGTGCTGCAAACCTTGCAGGAGAATTTCATCGCGGCACTCGCTATTGGCACACAACGCCGGGTCTTTCAGGTTACTCACGTCGTCGACAGTGACCCGATCGCAAGTACCTTTGCAGCCCGACTGATTATCCCGCCAGATCACCTCGAGACCGGCGTGCTTGAGCACGTCCAGCAGACCTTCCTCATTCTTTGCCTTGCTGGCGTTGTAATCCTTGCGGCCCATGTTGGAGAACATGCAGGGCACCGACACGGCCGTTTCCGTGCCGCAAGAATGCACATCGGTGAAGGCAATCAGGCCGGCTTCCTTATCCAGTTGGGGGGTGGTGTCGCGGTCATAACCCAGGATGCCGAAGTTCTCGGCCCGAGCACTTTCACCCACCACCAGTACCGTCAGGGATTTACGGCCATGGGTTTGCCAGATCAGGTTTTTCTCGGCATCTTCACCGAGTTTGACAAAGGGTTGCCGGGCAGAAACGACTTGCTCGCGCAGATAACCGAGCGAGGCACCGATGTAGTTGCTTGGCACCACCATCAGGCGCAATTCATGGTGATTGCGAAACAACGACGACAAGCCTTGATAGTTGACCATGGCGACACCGCCGATCACCGCAACCGATGCGACACTCACCAGCACTTTACTTAATAACTCACGGTGCCAACGACGGTAATTAACCGGCGTCTTCCACAACAACCACGACGGTAAAACTCCGAGAAGCGCAATATAAACAAACAACTTCACGGACAATAAGTCACGTACTTCTGTGGCATTGGTTTCTGCGAAGTTACGAAACATACCGGCGTCGATCAACACACCGTATTGGCTCATGAAATAGGCCACGCCGGCACTGACCAAAAAGATCAGCGTCAACACGGGTTTCATCACAGATCGAAACGCCAGCAAGGTCAGCACAATGTTGAAGGCCGCCAGGATCATTACCCCGAATGCAACACGCATGACGATGCCTTGACCGTCTGCCACGGTGATAACGAACAAGTGTTGCCAGAGCACTGAATTGAACCCAGCCAATAAAAAGGCGCTGGCAATCAACGTCACCCATTCGGGGCGCACGGCTTTGAACTTCAACATGATGATTGGTTGTTCCTGAAAGAAGTGCCCGCGTCAAATGTGAAAATTTCATTTACCGCGACAACACAAATCTTAAGCAGCCAAGCATCAATTTTTCGTGAAAAAGAAGCCAACGAATAGTTGGCTCATGGCATTAGGCCCAAACTTTCAACAATGAAGGCTGGTGTCCTGTCTCACCAATACGTTCCTCTTTTGACGAGTGGCTGTTGCCGTCAGGCAAGGCGCCGCGACGAGTCATAGCCCGCTATGGCGAGGAGCGGCAACGCAGCATGACGGCAACAGACGCCGTCAAAAAGGAACAGTATTGGCGAGACAGGACACTAAATTCAGGCTTGATGCAGATACCAGCGCCAGTCCTGCTCACCGACTTCGCCCATGAACTGCCGGTATTCGGCACGTTTCACTGCCAGATACACGCCAAGAAACTCACTGCCAAATGCTTCCCGCGCCCAGTTCGATGCCTCCAGCGCTCGCAACGTGGTCAACCAGTCGGTGGGCAGCAATTCCGTAGCCTGGGCGTACCCATTGCCCTCCACGGGTGCTCCAGGGTCAAGCTGCTCGCGGATGCCGCGATGAATCCCGGCCAGGATCGCCGCAGCCGCCAGGTACGGGTTGGCGTCGGCACCACAGATGCGGTGCTCGATATGCCGGGAGAATGCCGGCCCGCCGGGCACTCGCAAACTCACGGTGCGGTTGTCCACCCCCCAAGTGGCCGCCAGTGGTGCGTAGCTGTTGGCCTGGAAACGACGGTACGAGTTGGCGTTCGGACAGAACAGCAGCAACGAATCCAGCAACGTGCTGAGCATTCCGCCGACCGCTTGTTTAAGCAGCGGCGTGCCGTCCGGGGCTTCGCTGGCGAACAGGTTATTGCCCTCCTTGTCCGCCAGGCTGATATGCATGTGCATGCCGGTGCCGGCCAGATCATCAAAAGGCTTGGCCATGAAACAGGCCGCCATCCCATGCTTGTGGGCCACGCCCTTGACCAATCGTTTGTAGCGCACCGCTTCGTCCATCGCCTGCAAAGCATCGGCGCGGTGTTCGAGGGTGATTTCCACCTGCCCCGGCGCGTATTCGGAAATCGCCGTGCGCGCCGGAATGCCCTGCAGCTTGCAGGCGCTGTAGAGGTCGGCCAGAAACGGCTCGATCTGCTCCAGCTCACGTAAGCCATAAACCTGCGTGGAGCGTGGCCGCCCACCATCGACATCCCGCGCCGGCTGCGGCCGACCGTTGCTGTCGCGCTGCTGATCCAGCAAATAGAACTCCAGCTCCGCCGCCATCACCGGGTAATAACCGTCGGCCTGCAAGCCTTCGATGACCTTGGCTAGCAGGTGCCGTGGATCGGCGATAGTCGCGGGCATGCCCTCTTTTGGATGCATGCTGACTTGCACCGCCGCCGTAGGAATCAATCGCCACGGCATGCGCTGCAAACTGCCGCTGATCGGGTAGGCGCGGCAATCGATATCACCGACGTCCCAGACCAGACCGGAATTTTCCACATCGTCGCCATTGATGGTCAGGCCCAGAATGGTACTCGGCAGCGGCCGCCCGCTCTCGTACACCGCCAGCAGTTCATCGCGATGCAGCAACTTGCCCCGCGGCACACCGTTGTTGTCGAGGATGAACAGCTCGAACATCTCGATATCCGGATTGTGTTCAAGGAAGGACAGGGCTTCTTCTTTCGTGGCGAAGGATGTCGTGGCACAGCTCATGGGAATTCTCGTCTATCCGCGTCAGGCAAACGCACAGGCGCCGCCGGTTTGATCCCGGCGCACAGCGCGGGATCTGTTAGAACAATCAGCGGGACAGGCAGGAATCCGGCGGGCGGGCGTGGCGGCAGTGCCACAATGCCCAGAAGGCCAGTTCGGAAGGGAGTGCAGACAGGCTTGGCGCGCTGGCAGGCCTGAATGGACGACGTGGCTGAAGGCTTGAAGTGGCACCAGACGCCCCCTCGTGTTTGATGCTGATCAGCCAGACGTCCATGGAAAAGACCGCAGTAAACAGATGCAAAGCAGCGTCACACGGGCAGATAAGCCGTTAAATCCAGACTTGATGAACCTTGGTTGCAGATTGGCTAAACATTCCTCCCGCTAACCAACCTAATTTCTCGATAGTGCCAGCGACTTTTCAGTTTGCCCCTGCAGGCTTGGAGCGGCCTAATCACAACCTTGTAAATCTGGGGTTCCGTTATGGAAAACGTTCGTACTACAAGCGCCTATGCCGGATGGCTGATGGTCAGCGTGGTATTGGTGGCACTGAACCTGAGGCCTTCGATGGCCGCTGTCGGGCCGTTGTTGTCGGCCATTCGCGGGGATGTTCCATTAAGTTTCAGTACCGCGTCGCTGCTGACCATGCTGCCCGTCATGGCGATGGG
Organism: Pseudomonas sp. NPDC086112; assembly: GCF_044746425.1. NCBI lineage: Bacteria > Pseudomonadati > Pseudomonadota > Gammaproteobacteria > Pseudomonadales > Pseudomonadaceae > Pseudomonas > Pseudomonas sp. NPDC086112. The sequence continues at coordinate 82,235 of NZ_JBIVCD010000022.1, forward strand.
CCTGGCGATGTTCCTGGGAATGCGCATTGCGCAACGGGTTGGCGAACACCGCACCATCATCCTGTCCTTGTTGATCATCGGTGTGGCCACGGTCTCGCGGCTGTATCTGGATAGCACCCTTGAGTTGATCCTGAGCGCAGTATTGGCCGGGCTGGGGATCGCCCTCATTCAGGCGGTGATGCCTGCCCTGATCAAGTCACGCTTCAGCGACAACGTTTCGCTGTTCATGGGTTTGTATGTCACTTCGATCATGGGCGGCGCAGCGATTGCGGCATCGTTCTCGCCTTTCGTCCTGGCGCAAACCGGTAGTTGGCGGATGGGCCTGGCCATCTGGGCGCTACTGACGCTGGTCGCCCTGGCCTTCTGGCTTGCCCAGCGTTCGGCAATCGCGCCATTGCCGGCGGCGCCGATGGGACGCCAGGAGTCCTTCGTCGGTAACTCTCGGGCCTGGCTGCTGGCGATTTTCTTCGGTTTGGGCACCGCCTCCTACACCTGTGTGCTGGCCTGGCTAGCCCCGTATTACATGGAAAAAGGCTGGAGTGAACAGAATGCCGGCTTATTGCTGGGGTTTCTCACGGCCATGGAAGTCGTGTCCGGGCTGATAACACCCGCGATTGCCAACCGCAGCCAGGACAAACGCCTGGTACTGGTCGTTCTGCTGGCCTTGATCATGGCCGGCTTCTGCGGCCTGATCCTCAGCCCGGAAGGCTTTAGCCTGCTATGGCCGTGCCTGTTGGGCCTGGGCATCGGCGGTCTGTTCCCGATGAGCCTGATCGTGTCCCTTGATCACCTGGATAACCCGCGTCGTGCCGGCGGCCTGACGGCCTTTGTGCAAGGCATCGGTTACCTGATCGCGGGCCTCTCACCGCTGATTGCCGGGATGATTCGCGACCAATTGGGTAGCTTCGAATGGGCCTGGTGGTCACTCACAGCGGTGATGGCGGTGATGATTGTAATGGTACTGCGCTTCAACCCTAGGCAATACGCGCAGCATATTCAATAGTCTTCGAAGGTTCTGCTTTTCGTAGGAGCCAGCGGTGCGGCACCGTTGGCTCTTACAGGTTCGATCAAACGCAGGAAAAGGAACTCATGAAACAAGTCGGTTTTGCAGAAGCTCATTGGGGCATGCTGATCTGGGCAATGCTGATCTCATCGTCGTTCTTTGCGGCGGCAGAGGTCAGCCAATCGATAGATCCAATATTGTTGACCGGGCTGCGTTTGCTGTTTTCAGCCTTGATGTTCTTGCCACTGCTGTTATTGAAAAATACGTCACCGATCTCGGCCAGAGGCTTGCTGGCGCATGCGGTTCTTGGGCTGCTGCTGGCAACGTATTTCGGTTCGCTGTTTGAAGCGCTACGCCATACCACCGCGGTCAATACCGCGACGCTGTACACGCTGGTGCCACTGATGACGTTATTTTTTGAGGTATTGCTGCTGCCGAGCCCAAGCCTGAAGAGCCGCTTGTTGCCGATGTCGATTGCAGCGATCGGTGCCCTGCTGCTGACGCTCAAAGGGGCAGCTCCAGGCGAACTGCCTGCACTGTATCCGGTACTGATCTTCGGCGTTGGCTGCCTGGCGATGGCGCTTTATTCGCCTCTGAGCCAGCGATTCAAGGTCAAGACCTTGAAGGGGCGTGACCCGGTGGCGATGACCTTCTGGAACATGCTTTTCGGTTCGCTGTTTCTGTTTGTGTTCTGTCTGTTTAACGGCGGTTGGCGCAGCGGCGCGCAGTTGTCGTCGAGCGATATGTTCTGGCTTGTATACCTGGCGCTGTTTGGCACCCTCGGGACATTCTGGCTGCTGCATCGGGCAATCGGGGTGATTTCACCGTCAACGGTGGTTTCCTACGTCTACCTGAACACCTTGTTTGTCACATTGTTTCACTGGTTCTGGCTCAGACAGCAACCGGTGCTGATAGAAGTCACCGGTGCCGTGCTGGTGGGTGTCGGCATGCTGGCATTGGTGATCACCAGCCGTACCGCCAAAACCGTTACAGCTTGAGATCCTTCAAAGAATGACTGTGTCCAACGGGGCCACCGGACTCCAGCGCTCCAGTTCGCGCTCCAGGAAATTGGCCACGGCCAGCAGTCGCTCCTCCTGCCAGTGCGGCCCGACTATCTGGATGCCGATCGGCATCCCGTTGGCCGGATCATGTCCGGCGCGAATGACCACCGCCGGTGAACCGGAGAGGCTGAACGGAAACACAAAGGCATAGCGATCACGATCCTGCAAAGACTCGCCATGAGCGAACGCCACGTCCGGGAATACCGGGCAGATGAACAGATCGTGCTGATTGAAAAACTTCGCCAGGTGATAGCGAAACGTATCGATCAGAATCCAGTCGCGCTTCATTTCATCCACGCTCAATTCGACCTCTTCGCTCAAGCGAATCAACCCTGAGGTGGCGGACGTACAGGTCTGTTTGTTCATGGACTGGAACAGACGCTTCCAGCCACGCCCGGCATCCGCGCCCGTGATGAAAATCCGCCAGAGCACATCGCAGGCCTCGTCGAGCATCAGCGGAGCCGTCGGTGTAACCTGCGCCACCACATTGCTCAGGCAACTCTCGACCCGTTGCAGAACCTGCTTCACCACCGGGCTCACCCGGGTCCTGGTGGACTCCCAGGACAGTGCGACACGCAATTGGGCCAGCGGTTGGCTGGCTGCGAACGGCACATCGACGGTGTCCGGATCGTGACCGTCAGCGCCGCTGATCAGTTGCCCGAGTAACGCCAGATCGTCGACATAACGCCCCATCACGCCAAACGCCGACGTCAGATGAAACAGCCCGGAGCGATCATAGGGAAACTGGCCGGTCAACGGCACGCGCCCCTGGGTCAGTTTCATGCCGCAAATACCGTTGAAATGCGCCGGGATCCGCACACTGCCGCAAGCATCCGAGGCCAGCCCGGCCGGCGAGCAACCGGCCGCGATGGCCGCTGCTTCACCGCCGCTGCTACCGCCAGCGGAGCGCCGCCCGTCATAAGGATTGAGTGTGCGGCCATACAGCAGATTGTCGGTTTCAAACGCCATGCACAGCTCGGGAACATTGCTGATCCCAAGGATGATCGCACCCGCCTGGCGAAGCCGGGCAACGACCGTGGCATCCTCCTGACTGGCCTCGCCCAGCAACTCCTTCAGGCCTCGCGACATTCGGAAGCCTCGCACATGGCAGACGTCCTTGATGGTCATGGGGATGCCGTGTAAAGGGCCACGAATCTTTCCGATGCGGGCCATCTCATCGGCCTCCCGGGCCTGTCGACGCAGTTCGTCGACAGACTCCAGTTGAATCAGGGCATTGATCTGCGGATTGCGTTCATCGATACGCTGCAAGTAGAACTCCAGCAAGTTGACACTGGTCAGCACACCGCGGCGCAGCAGACCGGCCATTTCGCGCAGGGTCAGAGTATCGGGATTGAACATACTCAGCGCTTCCCGTTGCTGCGCAGTAGCTTGTTGGGGATGTGGTACATGTTTCTGACCACCAGCGAAAACGCCTTGACCGCCAGCTTCGGACGCCGGGCGATCGCCTCAAGGGCTTCTTCGGTCATCGTCAGGACATGCCGAAGCGCTTCAGGCGTGATGTTCAGCGGCGGGTAAAACCGCAGAACCGGGTGCGCGGCTTTTTCATTCATTGAATGCCCGGCATGCACGCCACGCTTGCCTAATTCCATGCTCATCAGCGCTTCGTAGACCGAACCGCGCAAGCGCAGGCCGGTCATCAGGCCGACACCGGGCACATCCTCGACAATCTGCGGATAACGCTGAGCCAGCCGTTGCAGGCCATGGCGCAGCAAACCGCCATTGATCCGTGATTGCTCGACCAGGTTGTGCTGCTCGATGTAATCGATGGCGGCCAGTGCCGCGGCGCATGCCACCGGATGCCCGCCATTGGTCCGCTGATCAGGCTCGATCTCGCTCAGAGGGTATTGCGTGGCCAGTCGCCAGCTGTACATCGCGCAGGCAAACGAGGTGTAACCGCCCGTCAGGCCTTTGGAGAGAATCATGATATCCGGCACGATGTCGTCATACTGCACGGCGAACCACTTGCCACAGCGGCCGAAACCGGTCTGGATTTCGTCGGCCACCAGCAAGGTCTCAGTGGCATCGCACAGGGCGCGGATGTTCGCCATGTAACCCACAGGCGGAACCTGTAAGTGGGCGCCCCCCAGAATCGGCTCGACATACACCGCACGCACACCCTCGCCGACCGCTCTCTGCAAGGCGGCGAAGTCACCGTACGGCACATAAGTCACTTCCGAGGCCGCGGTGCCGTAGCTGCGATGGTGCTGTTTCTGCCCAAGAATGCTCATCGCCGCCAGCGTCTTGCCGTGATAGGAATCACTCATTACCACGATTCCACGCCGGTGCGGCTTCACCTTGAGCACATAACGCATGCTCTGTTCGATGGCTTCGGCACCCGAGACCATAAACTGCACATCCCCCCAATTCCCCGGTACCAGATTCCGAAGGCGCTCGGACAATGCGCCTTGCAGCGGATGCACCCGCCCCTCCGGAATCCAGGCCATCTGGTTCAACTGGGTCTGCACCTGCTCACGCACCATCGGATTACGATGGCCGACGATGAACACCCCATAGCTGCAGGCGCAATCGATAAAGCGCTTGCCGGCATGGTCGGTGACATAGATGCCATCGGCGTCCTTTTCGACGCTGGTTTTACCCAGACGATAGAGCTTGGCCGCCGAGGCACTCCAATGCCGCTGGCAATCATCCAGCAGTTGTTCATGCGATAGAGTTAAGGACATGGCTTAAAGTCTCCTTGAGGATCCGGGATGCGCGCTGGATGTGTTCGGCTCGTGCAGTGATCGGACAACGCAGAATCAACTCGCGGCCACGGGGTGCACTGACATAGATGCCACGCTGATAAAGCTCCTCGCACAATTCGGCGGGTTTGAGATCGTCTGGCAGCGGCAGGCTGACCCAGGCACCGCAGGCGACAGCGCCGAATGAGGCGAGCGCTTGCGCCAGGATCTGCCCGTTATTGAGGCATTCCCTGGGCAAGTCGTGTGCCTGCACGTAATCCAGTGCCGCCATGGCGGCCACGCAGGCCATCGGATTGCCGGCCGTGGTGCTGCCATGTTTCGCCGGGCTGCTGCGACCATAGACTTGATAGGCCATCTGTTCGCTGCAGGTATAGGTGCCGACAGGAATCGCACTGCCGCCCAGTGGGCCGCCCAACACCACAATGTCCGGGGTGTTGCGATAACGCTGAAACCCAAACAGCGTGCCCAGGCTCCCCAGACAACTTTGCACGTCGACCGCGATGACCGGCACCGACGCATTGGCCGCCGCGACATACAAGTGATCGAGTAGCACCTGCTCTATCAGGCGCAAGCGACCGTTTTCATCAATCACGGTGCTGGTGTGGCAAACCGCGAAGCAATCGTTCCAGTCCACTTTATCCAGGTCGCGGACATGCCTGATCGCCACGAGTTCGAAGCCCAGGAAACGCTGCATCTGCAGATAGTTTTGCGGCGTGCTCAGGCAACGTCCGTAACTCAGCGAGCCATAGTCACCGCCCTGGACAACAACAATGGTGTTGCCCTTGGGCTTGAGGCCTTTGCACAGTTTCAAGGCGCCTTCGAATGCTTCATCGCCGGAGCTGCACACATAAGAGCTGACCAGCGGTTGCGGTAGCAGCTCGGCCAGGCGCCGGCACAAAGCGATCAATGGGTCGGACATCAGCACTCGATTGGACAGCCCCATGTTCTGCGCCTGAAGGCTGACCGCGTCGATTACCGCCGGTACCTGAAAGCCAAACCCGCCGGCCAGATCGACGATCTGGCGACCGTCACCGTCGATATACGTCTCATACTGACCTGAAATGATTTGCCTGTTATTGGTCTTCATGAATAGGTCTCAGCGGTAGCTCAGGGCGTTGAAGATACGGCGGCGCTCATCAACGATGGCCTCACGACCGTGCATTACCCGACGGTTGTCGATCATCACCATGTCGTGGTCACGCCAGCCGACCGGGTAGGTGTACTGCGCGGAAACCTCGGCGATTTCGTGCAGGAATTCGCCGGGAATGGGCAGCCCGGACGAGGTATCGATCACTGGCACTTCATAGTTGAAGGACGGCCCGAGAATACTGTTGGCAAACGCCGGACGCTGGCTGAATTCGGAGACCAGAATCGCCGGGGTACTGAAGGCGTAATGAATCGAATCATCAAACGGATCGAAGGAGATCTGTGTCTGCGGATCGTCGCCGATGATCTGCATCAGATCTTCGATCCTGACCGCCGCCGGGTCCGAGAGCGCTGGCGAATAATGGCAAACCAGCCGACGCCATTTGTCGCCGGCAACGGTGCGGCTGTAGCGAATCGGGTTGTCCTCGAAAAATGTGCGGCAGGCGGATGACAGCTTTGCCAGTACTTTCTCACCGTCACACAAGGTGGTTTGCGAACCGGTGCGCGGCGCTTCCTGGCAATAAAACCAGGTGATGTCCGGCCAGAACGGTGAGTTACCATTTTCGCAATGCAGACCGATCGCCTGGCGGCCCGCATCCACCAACTGCGCGGCTCCACCGACCATGACACGAGCCGGGTCGAGGCTCAGTCGCGAGCTGTTCTGCTTCACATAGGCGCTGAAATCCTCAGGGTTGTGGATGCAGTTACGTAACAGGACGACGCCGTAATGCCCCAGCAAGTCGTACAGCTCGGCCTTGCCCAGGCTTGCAAAATGGCGCGGCTCAATAATGGATACATCGGGGCTTTCACAATGATAGGCAGGCGTGTTCATCAGATGCATTCCCTTGCAGATTGGCGAAAACAGTAGCGATATCGGCGCGTTTTGGACGGCCGGTGACGGTGTAGAGTTGCTCGAGCAATGGATCGTCCTTGGTCAGCAACCACAGGCGGCTCGGTCGCTCGATGTCGGAAAAGCGCCGGGCTGACCAGCTAGCCAGCTCATCGCGATCCGGTACCGACTCAACACACAACAGCGCCACCAACCCATGGGTTTCATCGAAAAACACAGCGGCATCGCGCACACCGGGGTATTCGCGGTATTCCAGCTCGACCTGTTCCGGGCTGACGTTGCGGCCATTGGGCAGGCAGATCACATTTTTCTTGCGGCCGCGAACATAAAGAAAGCCATCAGCATCCAGCTCCCCCAGATCCCCGGTGTCCATCCAGCCATCGTCGGACATCGAACAGGCGCTGGGATCTTTGCCCGAGTAGCCGCTGAACAACGAACTGCTCTTGACCTCAATGGTCTGGTCGGCGCCGATGCGCACTTGAACATGCGGCAACGGCCTGCCCACACTGCCCAGACGTTGGTGCTGCAAGGTATTCATACTGACGACCGAGGCGTTCTCGGAGAGCCCGTAACCCTGGAACACCGCAATGCCATCCTCGGCGAGGGCATGCAGGATATCGATGCTGACGGCCGCGCCGCCGCACGTGATATGCACCCCCGCATGCAGGTAACGAGACAGGCGTTCACCCTGCACGCCGCCTTCGGTCAATAACTCATGAAAGTGATTGAGCATCACCGGTGGTACCGTCAAGGCCGTCGGTTCGACCCGCAGGATCCATTCGATCAAACGCTGCGGTGACGTTCCTGGCTCCCCTAGCAGCGCCTGGCCTTCAGGCAGGAAATACACGGTCCCGCCGGCCAGCAGCGGTAAATACGCGGCGGTCACTTGTTCCAGCAGCAGGCTCAATGGCACCAGTGACAGATAGCTGCGATGGGCATCGACCGGCATCCACTGGCGCAGGGAAGTCAATACCGCCCCCACCGCCGCCGTGCTCAGGCGCACACCCTTGGGCCGACTGGTAGTCCCCGAGGTATGAATGATTTTGCAGATCCATGCACTATCGCCGTCCGGTTCTCGCAACAACGGCTGCTCCAGGGCAGGTTCACTGATACGCCTGAGACGGCTGTCGGGAAAGTCCAGCCTCCACCGCTCAGCCAGCGTCCGCTCGCCTGCGGCATCCACCAGAAACCCGTCACAACGCTCGGCAAGGTGTTCGGCCTGGGACTGACTGAATGCCAGCGGCAAAGGCAATGCGGTAATGCCGGCAAACAGGCAAGCCAGATCGGCAATCAACCAGTCACTGCTATTACGCGTCGCAATCCCCAGCACAACGTGATCGCCATGAGCGGCCGAGTCGAAGCGCCGCTGCAGTTCTGCCGCCAGATTCAGCGCCCGGGATTCCAGCTCGCCATAGGTCATGACAGCGGCGTGTTCCAGGCCGGTCGGAGCACAATCGATAGCGCAGACCTTCTGACGATTGACCTGCAATGCAAGCCGCAAGTCAGCAATGAAATGACCGCTCATGGTTGCGCCCTCGCCGGCAAATCGGTCGACAGCTGGGTAAACAAAGTACCGAGGGTCATAGCGGCGAATCGCGAACGTTTCGGGTCCACGCGGATAAAACCGGTGACAGGTAATTTCGAGTAGTAGGTACCCCAGTTCTTGCCACCATCGTCGGCCAGACGCTGAGGGTCCGCTGTGAGCAGCGGTTCGAAATCGATCTGACAGCTCTCCATCATTTGCCGGACCCGAGGTGTGACGGTGCAAAGCAAATATTGAGCCCCCATGCACCAGGCCAACAACGGAACCATGTTGACCATGATCATCCCGGCTGTCCGATGATGAGAAATCAAACTCCCTATTTCAGCAATAACTGATCGATCGATCATTTTTTCATAACGCTGGGACAGAATCGCTTCTATCGGTTGCGACAGGTATTGCTCCGAAAACAGTGTGCGATGATCCGCAAAAGTTATACCGGCGCAAGAAAGAATGCGCTCCTCACTGTCTTGGGTGACCGCAAAATACTGCGGGCTCGGCTCTACGGATGCCTTATAAGAGCTGCGAAACTTTTCTTTCACAACTTGAGTCGCCTGCATCCATAACGGCGTTTGACTTTCCGTGACGCGTACCAACACTTCGCCCTCCTATCCCTGGTCAGGGTTCTCTCTAAGTGGAACGAGAATATATTGAGGAAATCTCCTACAGACTATTTAAAAAACCAATTGCTTCCACTAATATATAAATAAACAACCTTGTCACAAAACACGACGTAACGTGACACACATGGATTTTCACCGAGATGGACCTTTATGCTTAATAGCAATCTGCTACGAAAACTGGATATGCAGGACCTTATGGTTTTCGTGGCTGTGTATGAACAAAGAAGCGTCACCGAGGTCTCCGAAACCCTCTGCGTCAGCCAGTCCACGGTAAGCTACTGCTTGAAAAAGCTTCGCACGAGTTTCGAGGACGAGCTCTTCATCAATACCCGCAATGGCATGTGGCCAACACACAAAGCCGCCACAATGTACAGCCATGTTCTCAAAATCCTGAAGAGCATAAATATATGCCATTCCGGACTACACTCATTCGACCCGGCGCAAAAAGAGATCACTTTTAATATTTGCGCACCTGAATATTTCGAACTTCTTATACTTCCAAACTTATTGAAACGCTTTATCGGCAGTAGTTTTCCGGTCATAGTAAATATCCAGAAACTCCACATAGACATCCCTAACGACGAACTTATGGATGGCCGTTTCGATCTGGCAATTTGTTTCGGGCCCAACTTTCATCACAGTGCTAAAAATTTGAAATCACAAGTGCTGCTGGAAGATGACCTGGTCTGCGTCGTCGATAAAGACTATGCGCCTCCAGAGGGTGAGTTCAGCCTGGACACCTTTGTCGCACGCCAGCATATCTTCCCGACTCCTTGGACTTCAGACACCAACATGGTGGATGGCTGGCTCAGCAAATTGGGCTACACCCGCCAAATTGTCGCACGAGCTAATAGTTACGTTGCGGCACTCAACATGATCCCCGGAACCGATTTTGTTCTCACTCTGCCTCGACGCATCCAAATGCTGATCAGCAATGAAGCCAGATTCAGCCATTGCAAACCACCGACGGGTTTACCGAACTTCACACTGGACATGTTGTGGAACGAGAAACCAGGTCAAGACAGCGCCAATAACTGGTTTCGCGAACAAATTGTCAGCGTGTGTGCGCAGGACGGATTACTGTAATAAGACTTCACTTTACTGACCGACCGCAGCCAAGTGTCTGGGCGTAACTTCAGCGCTTGGCCGGTGAGATACAGCATCTGGCACTCGATACAGGTCACCTTCGAGCAATCTGCGCTGATACAGAAAATCCCGCCCCCCCTCAGGCCAGTGATGTGTAGGTCGTGTTACCTACACGTTGTGTCCCACATCTGACAATGAAGCTTCCTACAAGCCATTCTCCTGGCACTATCGTTCCGTTATCCTGTTGAATCGTATTCAAAACAGGACAGGGAGTTCATAGACATGGGTCAGATGCTTAACAGCAATTTACTTAGAAAGCTCGATATGCAGGACCTCATGGTGTTCGTCGCCGTGTATGCACAAAGCAGCGTCACCGCCGTCTCCGAAACCCTTGGGGTCAGCCAGTCCACCGTCAGCTATTCGCTGAAAAAGCTGCGCACCGGCTTCGAAGATGATTTGTTCATCAACACCCGATCAGGAATGCGTCCAACCTACAAAGCCACCACTATGCACGAGCATGTGCTGAAGATTCTGGAAGGCATCAACCTCTGCCATTCCGGGGCTCAAGCCTTTGATCCGACTCTAAAAGCCGTCACCTTCAATATTTGCGCGCCGGAATACTTCGAACTGCTGGTACTGCCGCGGCTGTTGAGGAACTTCGACTTCGCTAACCTGCCGGTGATCGTCAATGTGCAAAAACTCGATACCGCTCCGCCCATCGATGAACGGCGTGACGACAGTCTCGATCTGGTGATCTGCTTCGGCCACGACTTTCAACACAGCCACACTGACTTCAAATCCCGGAGGCTGGTTGAAGACGAGCTGGTTTACGTCTTCGATAAACGCGTAACTCCGCCGCAATTACGCCCAAATTTGCGATCCATTGAACATCGTCACGTGCTCTCTCCACACAAGACCTTCGACACCCACAGTGTCGATCACAAACGACAGCATATCGCGCAACCCGCCAGCTACAGGGCAGCCCTCAAAATGATCACCGGCACCGATCTCATCCTGACGCTACCGCGGCGCATTCAAACGCTGCTGGCCAATGACGCGGTATTCAGTCATTGCGAAGCATCAAAGGGCTTGCCAGGATTTATCCTCGACATGCAATGGAGCGAAGCCAGCGATCAGGACAGCGCCAATACGTGGCTTCGCGAGCAAGTGGTCAAAGCCTGCGCAGAACAGGGTTTGCTCTGCACCCCTGACCTGATCTGTCAGAGTCCGATGGCCGTCTTGGTGTAGGACTCGCGATCAATATCCAGAATTTCCGCACACAACTGCACATCTACGTTGGCCGGCCATTCGCACAAGTCCTGCAACACTGCCAACAGGCTTTGTGACAACTGCTTCTTGATCTCCGCCGAACGCCCGCTCAACAGTGCCAGCTTGATATGCACAAAAGCCCGCTCGCCCAGTGCGGTGCCAACCTTGAAGCTCTCGACCTTTACTGCACGGCTCTTGATATCGAACTCGGCCGCAAACTGACCGGAAGCCATCAACGCATTGTTGAGTCGCATCAACGCCAGATCGGCATTCAACTCGGGCAAGTTGGCGGTGTATTCCATGTGCAGGTGGGGCATAACGGGGCTCCTGAAGATTGGCAGAAAGGTCGTACATATAACACAGAGCCGCCCTGTTCACTGGGACGGCGCAAGAGTCGCACGCTCACTCATGAACGCCTCCAGACGCGAGCGCAGCCAGCGCTCGGCCGGATCGCTGTCGACATGACTGAGCCAGACCATGGACAGGTCCAGGGTCGGCGTCTTGAACGGAAACGGCTCCTTGAATAGTTGGCCGGACGCGGACATCGCTTCAGCCGTGTAATCCGGCAGGCTGGCGATCAGATCGGTGCCGGCGAGCAAGGCCGGCAACGAGCTGTACTGCGGAACGGACAGCACTACCTGGCGTGTACGACCGATCTCCGCCAGCCATTCATCGGCGTAGCCACTGACATTCGCGGTATGGGACACCAGCACGTGCGGCCGCGAGCAATATTCATCGAGGGTCAGCGGTGTGTCCGAGGCGTCTGCGCGCAAAATACTGGGCTGGATGTGCCGCAGCAATTTGCGCTTGGCGTTGGCTGGCAGGCCGCGGGTCTGGCTGATACCAACGGTGATATCACCAGACGCCAGCAGGTCGGGAATGCGCCAGTAGTCGACATGCTGAACCACAAACACCACCTTCGGCGCTTCCAGGCGCAAAGCACGCAGCAGCGGCGGTAAAAGGCCGAACTCGACATCGTCCGACAGCCCGATGCGAAACGTCATGGTGCTGCTGAGCGGATCAAAATCATGGGTCAGGCTCAAGGCCACCGACAGCGAGTCCAACGCCGGTGACAGGTGCTGAATAATCTCCTCGGCCCGCGCCGTCGGCTCCATGCGATGGCCGACCCGAATGAACAGCGGATCATTGAACATCGTCCGCAAGCGGTTCAGCGCCGCACTGATGGTCGGCTGACCGAGGAACAGTTTCTCCGCCACCCGTGTGACGTTGCGTTCGAGCATCAATGTCTCGAATACCACCATCAGGTTGATATCGGCCTTGCGCAGTTCATTGCGATTCATCTGTTGCACCCCGATCCCAGACGGCGGACAGTTTAGGGAGGTGTTGCGATCGGCGTCTATGCAGGTTGGCAAATGACCCGATCCCTAAAAATCCAGGGCACTTATACGAGCGTTCGGAAAAAAAAAGAAGCTGCTCTGACTGAGCAGCTTCACCACCCTGGAGTCTATATCTCCTTGACCGGGGTCTGATCATGAGTCCCTTTGATCAAACTGATGGCATGCACGCAATCAGACTTGTTGACGTAAGCCTCCCCACTGGCAATCGTTTCATGGTTCCCCGCCCGCAAACGCCAGCGCCATTGGCCCTTGCCAGTTTGTGCGATACCACGGGTTTGCCTGTAAATCTCAAAATACATTGATCGCTCCTTGCGACTGCTGATTACGACAGGTCAGTGACCTGCAGAACCAGAGTAGATGAGGAATTTTTGCGGCAATGTCTTTCAATGTCAGGGGATGTTTCGAAGATAGCCCCTTGATTCGTGAAGCGATCAACAAATACAGGGGGTGGTAATTAAAGCGACTCGGTGGAGGCATTTTTCTCGTGAACAGGCATATTTTTCTTACGTTGCTGTGCTGATTCATCCGACACCAAGAACCTGGGCAAAAGTAAGGACGAACCCGAAAGTGGTCGGTCGGAAAAATCTGCACAAACGAAAAAGCCCCGTAGCTTATTCAGCTACGGGGCTTTTTCTATGTAATGGCGGAGAGATAGGGATTCGAACCCTAGGTACCGGTGAAGGTACAACGGATTTCGAATCCGTCCCATTCGGCCACTCTGGCATCTCTCCAACGGCGCGCATCATAACAACACTTTTGCCGGAAGCGAACCCCCTAAGCGAAATTTTTCCGTGCTATCAGATGCTTGCGTCGATTAAAGCGGTACGCCCAGACGATTGGCGACTTCTTCGTAAGCTTCGATGACGTCACCGAGGCCCTGACGGAAGCGGTCCTTGTCCATTTTCTTGCCGGTGGCCTTGTCCCACAGACGGCAGCCGTCCGGGCTGAACTCGTCGCCCAAGACGATGGAGCCGTCGGAGAACACGCCGAATTCCAGTTTGAAGTCGACCAGCAGCAGGCCGGCGTCGTCGAACAGTTTGCTCAGGACTTCGTTGACCTTGAGCGACAGTTCTTTCATGCGAACCAGTTGCTCGGCGGTGCCCCAACCGAATGCCACGACGTGGGATTCGTTGATGAACGGGTCGCCCTTGGCGTCGTCCTTCAGGAACAGTTCGAAGGTGTAAGGGTTGAGCTTCATGCCCTCTTCAACGCCCAGGCGCTTGACCAGGCTGCCGGCGGCATAGTTACGCACGACGCATTCGACCGGGATCATGTCGAGCTTCTTCACCAGGCATTCGTTGTCGCCCAGCAGTTTGTCGAATTGAGTCGGCACGCCGGCTGCTTCGAGTTTCTGCATGATGAAGGCGTTGAACTTGTTGTTCACCATGCCTTTGCGGTCGAGCTGCTCGATGCGCTTGCCGTCGAACGCC